>NZ_CM001403.1:3738222-4048188 GCF_000166195.2 Mucilaginibacter paludis DSM 18603 | reverse complement strand
TTATAGAAAAAGATATCGGGTACCTGGGTGCTTAGCTCGCTGTAGCGCGTTGGTATGTTATCCTGAAAAATCCAATCCGGAAAATTCCATACATAATCGGTTTGCCAACGGTATTTAAATTCGATAACCGATCCGGGTTTTACATTAGGAAAGGCAAAAACAATAGCCGTGTGCACCTTATCAAGGTTTTCGGTATAGATCAGCTTTTTCTCCAATTTGGTAATTTCGGGCTTTCCGTTAACCTCATTGATCGTTTCAACCTGGATATCGGTTATACTTTCAAGGCGATTACCGCCAAAAAACGGTATCCTGATATTGGCTTCATCCTTTCCTTTATCATTAAAAATTTTGATACGCTTATGGCGCTCCATTACAATACTAAAATTCTGATCAAAATACACATCGCCCTTATCAAAAAGAACCATTGCGTTGGCATCTTTTTCAAAATCACAATTTTTTAATTCAAGGTCGGCAACGTCAATTTTTCCAAAAGCCTGTGTTTGAGCATGTAACCGATGGAAATAGCACAAGCAAACCAGGAATAAAACAAGAGTAGATATTTTTTTCATGAGCGGATATTTTGCCGGAAATTAGATAAAATATCAATCAAAAAATATCTTTTTGAGCATAAAAAAACGAACAATATCTACATTAACAGCTAATTAATATTTCAGGCATCCGGTTAATTATTAGTTACAATTATATCTGCAAATAATTTAAAACCAGATTAAACCTTTAAAAAGACTGGCAGTCAAATTACCGAGTAGCGTCATTTATTTGAATAACATTTCTCAATTTTTTATATTTTAGTTTAGGTATGGGTCCCGGCTGGTTACCGGGACCTTTTTTATGCAGTTAAAAACAACTCGTTTTTTATTGGGGGGATAATATTTTTCTCCTGGGCTTTATCAAAAAGCAAACGGATAGCCTTACGGCCCTCAACACCCAGCTCAACCGAATATTGGTTAACATACAGGTCTATATGCTTATACATCACTTCTTCGCTCATTTCCTGGGAGTGCGAGCGGATAAAATCCAATCCCGATTTTGGATTGGCAAAAGCAAACTCAACCGATCGCCTTAAAACCCGGTTCACTTTCAATTGCACATCCAACGGTAAATTACGATTAATTACAATGCCGCCCAGCGGTATGGCGCAGCCGGTTTGTTTCTCCCAATAATCGCCCATGTCCATTAGTTTAGTTAAACCCTTGTCCTGGTAAGTAAAACGGTTTTCGTGGATGATGAGTCCAAAATCAATACTGCCTTCAATCAAGGCATTCTCAATTTCGTTAAATTTCATTTCAATTTTGTTAACCGCGTCGGGGAAAGCCAGGCTTAGTAAAAAGTTTGCTGTAGTATACTTGCCGGGTATACCTATTTTAAGTTTAGAAACCACAGCAGCTAAATCAGCCTGATTTTTTGCCCTGGTATCAGCATCTGTGGCTGTGTAACCCGCCTCCATAAAAAAACGTTCAAGCGGCCCTTTGTATATCAATAAGGGGCCAACGCCAAAACCCAGCGCACTGCCCGAATCCATCAGTACATATTGATCGGCAACATAGGCAAAGGCATGGTAGCTCAGTTTGGTAATATCTAAAGTATTGTTAAACGCCTTTTGGTTTAGCGTTTCCACATCGTCAAAATAAACATCAAACTCCAAACCTTCTGTATCAATTTTATGATGGATAAGCGCATCAAAAATAAAGGTATCGTTTGGGCAGGGCGAAAAACCGAGGGAAAGTTTCATCATTAAAAATATTAAGCCTGGTTTGCCAGGACATTGATCAAATTGATGGCAAAGTTATTTAGATTTTTAACAGCCAGCCCTATCTTCCAATTGTCGCGGTTGCGCTTTTCTACGTAATTTGACACAGCCCTGATTTGCAAACCAACAACACCGGCTTTTTCGCAAGCATAAAAAAATGCCGCACCCTCCATGCTCTCTAACTGCGGGGCCGATTGCTTTATTACCTTTGCAATAGATGCATCACTACCATGAACTGTATTAACCGTTATTGCGGTTGTTTTTTTTAATGCAGTCTTTTCTAAGTACTGATCAAGCGTAGCCGATGCAAAATACCGGCTCTTGCCGAAGCCCAATTTTTCGATAGGGATAAAGTCCTGGTCATCCTCGGCACCTAATTCGGCAAGGTCATCATCCACCACCTCAACCACCTCGCCTAAACTGATGCTTCGGTCAAAACTACCTGCAATACCCAAATTAATCACCAGGTCGTGTTGATTAAGCGTAAAATAATTACCCAGGGCATATGCGGTAGGTACCATGCCCACACCGGTAATTAATACATCAAATGACCGTTTTTTATCAAAATGGCTAAGTAATGGCTCAATTTCGGGCTGTGTTGCGGCAACAATTAATAGCTTTATCATATTTTTCATCACTAAGTTATAAACTATTAGGCTGTTTTTGTTTTATATATTTGCACCAACAATTGCTATGATGATTTATATTACACGGAAAGAACATTTTAACGCGGCTCACCGGATGTATCGCGAAGAATGGAGCGCCGAAAAGAATGAGGAGATGTTTGGCAAATGCGCCAACCCTAACTGGCACGGCCACAATTACAACCTTTTTGTAACTGTAAAGGGCGAGGTAACCCATGCTACAGGCTATTTGATGGACCTGAAGGATTTAAAGGTAATTATTAACGACTGCGTGATTGAGAAGCTTGATCATAAGAACATCAATCTGGATGTACCTTTTATGAAAGGCAAAATGGCATCGACCGAATTGCTTTGCATTGAAATATTTAACCAGCTTAAAGCTCCTATTGAAGCTTACCAGGGTGTGTTTTTGCATTCTGTAAAGCTATACGAAACCGAAAATAACTCAGCCGAATATTTTGGCGACTAAAGCCCATGAGCAACATACCTTACGATTACGACGATGATGAGGAAATTGACGGCTATGTAAAAATTGACCGTTATAATCCTGAATTGATTCAAAATATATCTACCCATTACACTGATATTTTAAAACAATTGGGCGAAGACCCGGAACGTGAGGGCCTGGTTAAAACACCAGAACGTGTGGCTAAAGCTTTACTGTATTTAACGCATGGTTATGATTTAAACCCACAGGAGATACTGGAATCGGCTAAGTTTAAAGAGGACTATAGTCAGATGGTGGTAGTGAAAGATATTGAAGTATACTCTATGTGTGAGCATCATATGCTCCCCTTTTTCGGCAAGGCACATATTGCCTATATCCCGAACGGGCATGTAGTAGGGCTGAGTAAAATACCCCGTGTGGTTGACGCTTTTGCACGTCGTTTACAGGTACAGGAGCGCTTAACTAACCAGATTCGCGATTGCATCCACGAAACCCTGCAACCAATTGGTGTTGCCGTTGTAATAGAGTGCCGACACCTGTGTATGTGTATGCGCGGTGTTCAAAAACAAAATTCGGTAACTACAACATCGGCCTTTACGGGCGAGTTTATTAAGGAAAAAACAAGGGCAGAATTTTTGCAGCTGATATCATCAAAATTAAGTTAATTTGATTTCATTTGTGAGCGCCAGGCTATCAGTGCATGGCAGGCCAATTAAAACTTATCCGAAATAACTTTATCAATGTTTACATGAAAGGTAAGTACTGATAACAAACCAGAACAACAACCAATAACTCATTAACAATTAACTAACAACCAATTGAAAGCATATATTTTCCCCGGTCAAGGCGCACAATTTGTAGGTATGGGTAAGGATCTTTACGATCAATCAGTACAAGCCCGCGAACTTTTTGAAAAAGCCAATGATATATTAGGTTTCCGTATTACCGATATCATGTTCAACGGTACCGACGAAGACCTGAAGCAAACCAAGGTAACTCAACCCGCTATTTTTTTGCACTCTGTTATTCTGGCCAAAACCCTGGGTAACCGCTTTCAACCCGAGATGGTTGCAGGCCATTCTTTAGGCGAATTTTCAGCATTGGTTTCTGCTGATGCGCTGTCATTTGAGGATGGCTTACGTTTGGTTGCAGCCCGGGCCAACGCGATGCAAAAAGCCTGCGAGATACAACCGTCAACCATGGCCGCCATATTAGGGCTTGACGACTATACCGTGGAAGAAATTTGTCACCGTATCAGCAATGTGGTTGTTCCGGCTAATTATAACTGCCCCGGCCAACTGGTTATTTCGGGCACCATTGCCGGTGTTGACGAGGCTTGCGAAAAACTACTGGCTGCAGGAGCAAAAAGAGCGTTAAAATTAAACGTAGGCGGCGCGTTCCACTCACCTTTAATGGAACTAGCTAAGGTAGAACTGGAGGCAGCCATTGTTGCTACAGAAATTAAAAGCCCGGTTTGCCCGGTTTATCAAAATATTGATGCCAAACCCTATACCGATCCGCAATCAATCAAAGCTAATTTGATTTCGCAGTTAACAGGCCCCGTTCGCTGGACACAAACCATGCAACGCATGCTACAAGACGGCGCCACTTCTTTTACCGAGGTTGGCCCGGGCAATGTTTTGCAAGGCCTGGTTAAAAAGGTTGATCGCGGGGTAAAAACCGAAAGTGCCGCTCTGTAAAACAATTTAAGCGGTATTTACTTTTATTGAGTGTTAATTTACACCTAAAATTTTCAATTTGAATGCTGCCGCCAAAATACGCTGGTTACTTGCGCTTATCTGCGTAAGTTTGTTTTTAACAGCCATTATTGCCAAAAACTCATACAGCCCGCGTAATAACCTGGACAGTAGCGCAAAAACGCTCGAATCACGCCTACATCAAAAAGAAATGTTTGCACGTAGTTTTATCGACGATAAAACTACGTTTATCAAGCTTAAAAACATTGATAACAACGAGCAGTATGCGCTTGATCTGATCGATCTGCTGAAGACGGAAAAACTATACATCACCACTTACCGGAATAACGAATTAACCTATTGGAACGGCGTAAGGATTTTACCTAACAATGTTGAACGCATCAAAGAAGGAAGTTCGTTCATAAAAGAATCAAACGGTTATTACGAAGCGATTAAAAAAACCGAGGGCAATTTTTGCGCTATCCTTTTCATCCCGGTTAAAAATAGCTACAGCTATCAAAACGAGTACCTGCAAAACACCTTTTCTCCTGAATTATTGCACGATAACAATATCGATATAGCCGATTTCACCGATCAAAACGTGTATGCCATTCACACCTGCAATAACAGCTATTTATTTTCGGTAAAGTTAAAAGCCAATAACCTAAACCGTTTATTCATTTTTGTTCAGCTATTGTTGTGGATAAGCGGTATACTATTATTGTGCGTGCTCATCAACAGCCTGGCCAATTATGTTGCCGGTAAAGGCTACCCCTTAGGCTCTTTTGCCATTATAATTGCCTTTATTGGCGTTCTTCGTTTTATTAATCTGCACTATCACTGGCCCGATATTTACCAGGGAATAAGTTTATTTAACCCGGCATATTACTCCTGGAACGAGGCCTTTCCGTCGCTTGGCGATTTTGTTGTCAATTTAGTTTTATTGGTATGGCTCGCTCTGTTTGTTTACAACACCCGTAGCCAAATTATCGTCAAACCTGTAGAAAGTAAATTTTTAAGCTACACTATATTATTAGCATGCACACTGTTTTTATTGGCGCTCTCGTATGCCCTGCTAAATATTTTTGGCAGCCTGGTACTGCATTCAAACATCAACTTTGATGTAAACAACGTGCTTAACCTAACCAGCTTTAGCATAGTAGGCGTTGTATTATTGTGCCTGGGCTTTTTTGTTTTTATTTTGTTTGCCGAAACCTGCCTGGTTATCAGTTCTAACCTTAATCTTTCTAAGCAGAGTAAAATATCAATGTTTGCCGCGTTAATCATCCTGGCAACCTTAATTGAGGCTTATTTTTATAAAGATATTTCTGGCTTTTACATTCTATGGGGATTGATCATCCTTATCCGCGGATATGCCATCGCTTATGATAAAGGCAAATTTAGCCCTTTAATGTACATTGCCATTATTGTGGTTTGTTCTACCATATCGTCTATTAAGCTTTATTCATACCAATCCGTTAAAGAAAAAGACACTCGTAAAATACTGGTTAAAAAGCTGGAATCGGCAGAGGATCAATCGGCCGAATATTTATTTAAACAGATAGAGGAGCAATTGGTTAATGCCCGGTTTTTGATCGATTATTTTGATAATACAACGCGCAATCATAATTATCTAAAAAGCCGGTTCCAAAAATTATATTTTAACGGATATCTCTCTAAGTACGACTTTAAAACTTATGAGTATGATAAAGATAATAAGCCGCTATCAGGAAACGGTGAATTTGATTTGAATAACTTTAAAGATATGGTGCTTTACAGTGCCTTTAAAGTAGGCGGAACAAAATATTTTTATAAAATAAACAGCGCCTTTGGCTTCCAAAGTTATTTTGCCATCATCCCCATCAGTTCAGACACAGACAGGCTGGGCACTATCGTCATTGAACTTAAATCAAAGCCGCTTAAAAGCGCCGAGCCTTTTCCCGAATTGCTGATCGAAGACAGGCCCCTGGCAAACGATCAGTTTAAAGGTTATTCGTACGCATTTTACAGCGATGGCAAATTATTGAATCAAAGTGGAAAATACACCTATAGCCTTGCCAATTACGAGTTTGCCGGCAAGCTTAAACAGTATATTTATAAAACAAGTGTGGGCAAACCCAGTTACAGCCATTTGATTTACCAGCCTACCGACCGTAAATTAATTGTGGTAAGTAAAGAGGATGACAAAATTTATATTATCGTTACCTCATTAACCTTCTTCTTTTTAGTGTACCTGGCTTTTGTTTTTATACTCTTAGGTATCGAATGGCTGTGGCTGGCTTACAAAAACTTTGATAAGGTAAAATCGTGGAGTTGGAATTTTTGGGAGAGTTTTGATAAAGTACTCTATAAAACAAGGATACAGCTCTCGATGGTATTTGCGGTGGTAATTACATTGTTGATTATCGGGGTACTTACCTTCCTCTCGGTAAGCTCGCAGTACCAAAACCAGCAGGACGATTTTATTCACGATAAAATTTCGCGTATAGCAGTTGCTTTCGAAAAAATTAATTTCGAAAAAAATCTCATTACCTCTAACGAGGATATGCAATTAAACTTCAACAGCTTTGCTGATACTTACTCATCCGATCTGACGCTTTTTGATAAGGATGGGATACCGATTTTCACCACCCAGCCTAAGCTATACGAAACCGGCTTGATAGCGCCCCGCATGAATGCCAGAGCGTTTATTTACTTAAATAAGCTGCAAAAATCAAACTATGTTAACGAAGAAACCATTGGCTCTTTAAATTACAAGGCCGCTTATGCCCCCGTCAGGAGTTCTAAAAACGATGTGATAGGCTTTTTACAGCTCCCCTATTTCTCTAACGAAACCGAATACAGGGAACGTATAGGCGCTTTTTTAAACACCATGATCAATGTATATGCCCTGGTATTTATTGCTATTGGTTTGTTTGCTATATTGGTTGCCCGGCAAATAACCACTCCGTTAACGCTCATTCAGCAAAGCTTAAGCAAAACCATTTATGGCCGTAAAAACGAACCGATAAAATGGCAGCATAACGATGAGATAGGATCGCTGATTAAGGAATATAACAATATGATTGCCGCCTTAGAGAATAGTGCCCAAAAACTGGCACAGTCTGAGCGGGAAAATGCCTGGCGCGAAATGGCTAAACAGGTAGCCCACGAAATTAAAAACCCCTTAACCCCTTTAAAGTTAGGTTTGCAATTGCTCGAAAAATCGTGGAAAGATAAAGACCCTAAGTTTGATGCTAAGTTTGAGCGGTTCAGCAAATCGTTTGTTGAACAAATTGACAGCCTCTCAAAAATAGCATCGGAGTTTTCAAATTTTGCTAAAATGCCCGAAACCCGCCTTGAGCGGTTCAACATTTTTGAAATAATAAGCCAGGCTACAACTATTTTCAAGCAGACAGATAACTTCAGAATTATTTTCAACAATCCTAACCATCAATTTTTTGTTTTGGCTGATAAGGATCAGATCTTACGAAGCTTTAATAACCTGTTAAAAAATGCAATAGAAGCCGTTCCGGCTGATCGGCAAGGCGTTGTAGAAATTAGCCACCATAACGACGGTAAACACGTTTACATCACAATTAAAGATAATGGAAACGGTATTCCAGAGGCTCTACGCGAACGGATTTTTGTGCCTAATTTTACTACAAAAAGCTCCGGCACAGGCCTGGGTTTAGCCCTGGTAAAAAATGCCATTGAGTATGCAGGCGGAAGCATATCTTTTGATACTGAACTACAGGTTGGCACTACGTTTTATATCAGCTTTCCGGCTGCATCCTGAGGCAGGCAACTCATTTATTGTAAATAAGAGCTAACGGTGTGAAATTTTTATATTCCTGCTGACATAGGGCTGTCATCTGCCCTGATTTCCTTTGTGCAAACAAAATCAAAAAGCTATGTCAATTATCCAAATGTTAGTTAAAGAAATGGAGCAAGAGGCTCAAACCACCCTTAAAATGCTGGAACGTGTTCCAGACGACAAATATCAATGGAGCCCGCACGAAAAAAGCATGAATATACAGCAACTGGCCACCCATATTGCCGAACTGCCTACCTGGGTACCTCTGGTACTCAATACCACCGAGCTGGATTTTGCCGTAAATGCTTACAAACCCATCCCAATTACCAACACAGCCGATTTATTAACCTCGTTTGAAAAGGCATTTTCTGAGAGCAAAGCGCAGTTGGAAAAAGCATCAGACGCCGACCTGCTCCCGGATTGGACCATGCGAAACGGCGAAGTGATCTATTTTGTTTGTACCAAAGGCGAAGTGATCCGTACTACATTCAGCCAGATAGTACACCACAGGGCACAACTTGGCGTTTACCTGCGTTTGCTCAATATCCCTATCCCCGGCAGCTATGGGCCGAGCGCCGATGAGCAGGGATTTTAATAGAAGGCTTTAGTCAGCATTTTTTACTTACCCCTCTAACGTTAGGAACCTATACCCATAAAAAAAGACCAGTTTCCCGGTCTTTTTTTATGGGTATAGAAAACGGTTTTATAACGGATGGTGCCCATTAGCTTCTGGTGTCGCTGGCACGGTTGCAGCTTTTGGCATATCATCCTGAGGTTTACCCCCCGAGGTGGCGTCCTTAAATTCTTTAATCCCCGAGCCTAAGCCGCGGGCCAGTTCCGGTAGTTTCTTCCCGCCAAAAAGCACTAAAGCCACTACCAATATAATAGTGATATCAGGTGCACTTAAAAATAACAGAGTTGCGTTTAACATAATGTTTAATTTAAAAAGTAATAGATAGATGGTATTTCTTTAATATACGATGGCCGATGCGTTTCAGTTTTCAATTAGTGTTGGGTTTACTCAACAAATTAACAAAAAGCCTGAATGCCCCGGGCACCCCTGCAGGCGACTGCCCTGCCGTAGTCTCTTGATAAACATCACAATTCATACTACAAGTATTGCCAATGCGTCACAAACTTTTGTGATGGGTATTATCTATTTCCTGGGGTGATAATACACACGTTTGTGTACAGAATCGTAACACAGCTACAACAAAAAATTGCTTATTTTTTAAAGCCCTGCAGGGGGCCTCCAGCAATGTTTTAATACTTTACAATATTAAAATAAACATATGTTATATATAATTATACATATGAAGTAGATAATGTCAAAGATCAAGCAGATATTTGACATTATAAATATCGGGGTAAAATAGATTCTTCCCGGCATACTCAAGGGAAGCCAAACCAATTATAATCAAAACTATAAATACTTGAGGTCAAGTATCGCTAAATTGAAAAAGAGAAATTACACCTGCTGTCTTTGTAGAAAAATCAAGTACGATAAGTATATATAATACGACAAATATACAAGATACCAAAGCACTCAATTGACTATGAGAATGCTATTGGATTATCATACAAAATAAAATGCATAAGGTTTAATAATAATATCGTAACTAACAATTAAAAGCGGATGAAAGTCATAACAGTAGCGTCGGATTTAAAAAATACAAGTTACTTAAGTTTTTTAAAAGCATCCTGTGAATTTTATCATCTTGATGCCACTACGTTATACTATAGCGATGTTTACTTTTCCAATCGTATTAAGGATGCGTTACTTAATACTCATTTAACACAGTTCGCTGATGACGAAATTATTCTTTTTACCGATGCAATAGATGCAGTTTTTGTAGCTGAACAAAAGGAAATCATTGACAAATTCAATCATTTCAATTGCCCATTACTTTTTTCAGCAGAAGTGAACTGTTGGCCAGACAAAAGTATGGAAAAAAACTATCCAGCTCCGTCTGTGCATTTTAGGTACTTAAATAGCGGTGCTTTCATTGGTCGCGCGGGGTATTTAAAATATTTATATGAGAAATATCCGATTTTTGAAATCGGTAAAAATCCCGCTTATTTTTGGAGTAACCAATACTACTGGAACCTTGTTTTTCAAAATGAATCCGCGAACATACAATTGGACCATAGTGGTGAGCTATTTTTTAATACGTCGATAACGATATCAAATATTGACGAGTTCAAAAGGGACATTAAAGACCCAGAAAAACTTAAAATGATGTGTGTTCAAGAAAAAGCAAGATTGGACAAAGAGATTAGTTTTTCTGAAGATAGGATAATAAACAACTTAACAGGCAGTAAGCCTTGCCATATCCATTTTCCCGGAACGGTATCAAAAAAATTGATGGATGGGGGATATTTCGATAGGCTAAAAAAATATTCAAGTGTAATTTGCTGATAAAGCTTCTTGTATTTAACACAAGTCCAAACCATTGTTTAGAGGATAACCTATACTAATTAAAAGTGATGAATACTATAACGCAAGTCAACTTGCCTTTAAACGTTTCGCCTGCTGAAGTACATTTATTTGAACCATTCTTAACGTACAGATTACCTCACTTAAAGGTACGGCGCTTCAAGAATGCATTTATAACCAGCTGTGGATTAGTTTGTTCAAAAAATGGATTCCAAAAAGCATTGTCACGTCCTGAAAAAGGTTTACACATTTTACTGATTAATCCTGTTTCAAGTTTACACTTTATTTTAGTCCTGTAATGGGTTTACAGTTTTATAAAGATAAAGAATAACTGTTGTTGTTTGCTTGTAGTGTTGGAATGTGGGAAACTCCTTCAGTTTTCCATATTCCAACACGTTTTTCTTTTTTTGCTTCTTTTTTTCTTTTTGTTATCTCCTTTCTTTTTGTTTAAAAGCTATGCCATCACTTTTGCTGTCGGATGGTTAAGCAGATTTCTCCACCGGCGCTTGATCGGGCCGGTTTGCGTGTGCGCCTTTTCCGGTGTCATCATATCCACGCTGCTGTGCGGCCTCATCCGGTTGTAAATATCGATGGCTATTTTTGCCGAACACTGCGCTTGATTACTATTCGAATAAGCATCTTCAAGCAGCTCCTGTTTAAGTATCCCGTTCACTCTTTCTGCAATAGCGTTGTCTTTGGGGTTGCCGCTTTGGGTCATGCTGATATTGATAGTATTAGATTTTAATAAGGTTACATAGCCGTCGCTACAGTATTGTGAGCCACGATCGGAATGATGTATTAATGGCTTATCGCTTGCCCTCCCTTTTAACGCCATTTCCAAGGCTGTCAGCGGCCCCTCTGCCGACAAATCAATATGCATACAGAAGCCAACAATCTTACGGCTATAAGCATCCGTTATCAGGCTCAGGTAAGCGAACTTCTTCTTTCTCAGACGTATGTAGGTAATATCACTTACCCATAACTCATCCGCGCGGCTTAACCTGATGTCCTTTATAAGGTCGGGATATTTCTTCATCCAGTGATTGGAATCTGTTGTTTGGGGCTGACTGCGCCTTCTCTTTACAATCAGTAAATCATTTTCCCGCAACAAGTCAAAAAGCAGATCCCTGCATATATACATGTCATGACCTTCCATAAATGGTTCCATCATCACATGCAGTTTCCGGCATCCAAGCCGAGGCTGAAAAGTACGGTGATAGAGTACTTGCTGGATAAGCAGGTCCTCCTCAAGCGATTTTTTGCCTGACAATTTCTGGTGCTGATAGTACGCCTGCGGTGAATGACCAAGCAGTCTGCAAAACCCACGAAGACCGCGTGGGCAACTTTGCATTTTCATTTGGACTGCCTGGTGCCATGTTTTTTTCGCAGGTCGATGCCGAGCTCCTTACTGGATATATCGAGCATAAAATCCTGCAACTCGATCTTTAGCCGCGCCTCGCGTAATTCCTTTTTCAGTAGATTTATGTCATCAGGTATCGGTAATTCTTCCTTCACCACCCGGACTATTTCTCTGGCTTTTTTTGGCTTATTATGTTTTGACATCACAATACGATGTACTTGATCACGGCTTATTCCGTACTTCGCTGCTAATATACGGTAACCTAATCCTCCTTCATTATGATCATAAAGGATTGCTGACACATTTTTATATTCCATTTTTGGTTTATTTAATGTGTAAACCTATTTCAGGACTAGACACATGTTGTCACCATACTATGGAACATCAATTTCAAGTGCATTTGAATATTGCATCTCAGTACTATCATTCTGCAAAAGAAGATCCTAATAATTTAATAACATTAGATGACGATGAAAAATATTTGGTCATACATCATCCCTGGTTCAGAAACTATTATCATTGGATTACCGAGGCAATTCCCCGTTTATGGATGGTCAGGCAAGAATCCTCCAGTATGATCTTGTTATTACCGCCTCTGGGTGAACTTCCCGTTTCTGCGTTAAAATCATTAGAAGCTTTTAATTTAAAAGGAGTATTTCATATTCCGTCTGGGAAAAGCGTGTTGGTTAACAATTTATTCATGCCTGAATTAAAACCAACAATGGCCAGTTTTAACAGGGCAACTCTCTTTTCATTAAAAAATATCTTCACGGAATATACTAAAACGATCAAAATTAATGTCGACTTAGGAGACAGGATTTTACTTAGTCGACGAAAGTCTCGACGTAGAAAAATAATAAATGAAGATCAGGTAATAGCAGAATTGGCGCGATATAATTTCACTGTGGTTTACAACGAAGATTATACATTCTTAGAACAGATCTCCATTTATTCTAATGCTAAGTGCTTGATCAGCACTCATGGTGCCGGGATGACCAATATGCTTTTTATGCCCAAGGGCTCAACAATTTTTGAATTTCACAAACGAAAAACTAACGCAGGGGACAAGCAAAGCTTCGTGTTTTGGTATATGTCCAATAGTTTGTGCCACAACTATTACCATCAAATATGCGACCCATTAGACGCTGACGAACATTTTTTTACTGCCGATATGTTGGTGGATATTGAATTGTTTAAGAAAAATCTAAAACTGATGCTTTTGTATTAGCCCGGTATCCACAATCAAAAATATTCATATATGAATCGATGTCCGAAACTTTAAACTTTTGAACCTACCACCAGACCTAATTCCCATCAACAAGTACCCGACCTTACCAACGCACAATTAAATTAATATGAACCAGGACAATGTAAAAGAAATAATTATAGCGCTTTTAAAAGAGTTAAAAATTCCTGTTACGCGACAAACCATTGAAGAAGAGATAGGTAGACATCCTGAATACAATAGTTTATTGGCAATCAGCGACTTATTGACATCTTGGAATACGCCTAACGCAGCTTATCACTTAGCTTTTGACGAATTGAGAGCGGCCCATATCCCTACTCCCTTCATCGCATATACTATTCGGGAGGAGTTTGTATTAATTACCGGTTTTAACGAACAAAATGTCAAATTATCTTCAAACGGAAAAATCTTTGAAACCTTAAGTATCGAAAATTTTCAGTTGATATATGGTGGTACTATTCTGATAGCAGAAAAGGAAATTAACTCAGGAGAGAAAGAGAATATTCAACGGAAAAAATTGGAATTAGTAAACAGTTTAAGAATGCCGCTTGCTCTATGTGCAACATTACTCGTTATAATCGCTCTATTGGATTGGCATACAAATATCTTTTCAACTTTTGCATTACCTATTTTGTCACTCGCGATTTTTAAGACCTCTGGTCTTTGCATATGCATTATATTACTTACGCAAAATCTCAATATATCCAATCCACTCACAGAAATATTTTGTAGTAATAATGACAAAAATAATTGTAATGCAATTTTAACATCTGAGGCTGCGAAGATCTCAGAGTACTTAAGTTGGTCGGAAATAGGTTTTTTTTATTTTGCCGGGTCTTGGCTGGCTTTGTTATTTAATAGTGATAATAATGACTTGGTATCCATATTGGCCCTTATAAATATAATTAGTCTACCCTATACATTTTATTCGATTTTTCACCAATGGCGAGTTGCAAAACAATGGTGCAGGCTCTGTTGTACAATACAAGCACTATTATGGCTTGAATTCTTTTCTTTTATGCCTTATTTAAGAATAGGGAATTATAGAAACGTTTTTTCTGTATTTCAGCCATTATCTATCAGTTTTTCTTTACCTATTTTGCTATGGGTATTTGTCAAACCATTATTGAAAATGTCTCAGCAATTACGGCCTGTCAAAAATCAATTAAGGTCATTTAAATACAATACTGCTGTTTTTAATAAATTATTGTCAGACGAAGGTAGGTACGGTCTATTGGATAAAAACAACTCTATTATTATAGGAGAACCCTTAGCAAAAACGACAATTACGATCGTCTCCAATCCATTTTGCCAGCCTTGCGCAAAAGCCCACAGAGAGTTTGATCAGTGGCTGCCTGATAGAAGCGATATAAAATTACAGATCATATTTTCTGTCGGCGAAGATAAAGAAGATCCTAAGTTACATTTTGCCAAACATCTGCTATCGTTACAAAAAAGCGATGATGACACGCCTATATTGAAAAAAGCAGTTGACGACTGGTACAATGGTAGTCAAAAGGATCTTCAAGCTTGGGCACGAAAACACCCGGCTGGTGAAATAGTACAGTCAGATAAAGCACTGGACGCTCAAAGAGAATGGTGTGCTACAGCCGAAATTACTGCCACACCTGCAATATTTATTAACGGGTATAGGCTTCCTCGAAACTATCAACCTTTCGACTTAAAATACCTTGTTTAAGTGGTATACACGATGACATCAAAAAATTGTTTGGCCAACAATGAAGATGCCTGTCTTCGGTAAAACAGGAACGGGGAAAGCCAAACCCGATAATAGAGGCAAATTTAATGAAAATCAATGAAAAAGGTACAATTAAGCCTAGAAGGTATTTCAGGAATGCTAACTAAGGAGCAAATGAAAAAGATCACTGGTGGTTATGGGGGAAGCGGAACTTCTTGTTCTGCCGGTTGTCCATCTGGTCAATCAGCGTCAATTACTAACTGTGACGGTACTTGTACAGGTTATCAGGGTTATTGTGAATGCGTTGGAACTCACAACAGTCTCAAAAAGACCTGTGCTTAATTAAAATGCAAAGGAGGGTGTCTTAAAAAGCAGCCTCCTTGCACTCATTTATACTAAAAAAAATTCACAATGAAATTATATAGTGGCATTTTAATAGCCATACTTTTAAACGCACTTTCAAGCAAAGCTCAACTTCAATACTCTATTAAAGTTAACATTTCGAATTCTAACGGTGAATTTGTATACCTCGCAGATGCTCCGGGTGGCGCTTTAGACAGATCAAGAATAGTTAGGGTAGACTCGACTAAATTGGTTAACGGAAAATGTATCTTCAAAGGTAAATTCACTGATTTAATGTATTATTCAATTGCTTTTAGATCAAAAAAAAACTATGCAAGTTTTATAGTTGATACAGGAGAGATCATGATCACTGCCGACGGGAGTGATTACCTATATAAAACATTAAAAGTCGAGTCAAAACAAAATCAATGGTTGACTCTTGCAAAAGGAAAAATTGATTCGATAGAAGTTGTCAGAGAACGTTTTCAGGATAGCCTTCTTAAATATGAAAATAAGAATGAAAGGTTAACGCATAAATATTCAAAATTGATGGATATACAGGACTCCTGCTCTGCCATGTCCCTCTTTTTTTTTATAAAAAATTATCCCGATTCATATTATACATTTTTAACCCTAAAACAACTTTATAAGTATACACCTCAAGTATTTGAAATGGCAAAAAAGATTTTTCCATTTTTCTCCAACAGGCTAAAGAACTCTGAGGAAGGCAAAAATTTCCAATCCCTATTATTTCGAACATCATTCGAGAAGACATTAATGCCACGCATAGTTCTATATGATGGACATAAAAAAATGCAAACTATAAGGTTCAAAAAAAACATTTATCTTATTGACTATTGGGCTTCCTGGCGTGGACCATGTGTCGCAAAATTACCTTATATGCGGTCATTACAGGCGAAGTATAAGAGTAAAGGTTTTAAATTGCTCTCAATTTCTCTAGACAATGATTACAATAAGTGGGTTCATGCAGTAAAAAAACACAAGGTCAATTGGCCGAGTTATCTTGATCTAAAAGCCTTTGAATCAAAAGATGTTAAATTTTTTGACATCACCGGCATCCCATTCACAATTTTAGTCAACAAAATAGGACAAATTATAAAGCTCAACCCTTCAGACCAGTATTTGGAGAAATACTTACAAGAAACGCAACCATGACTTTCATAGATTTCGTACAGGGTCCATGCGCTTTAAAAAATGTCGCATCCGAGAATTAAAACGATTCCAAAGTAGGTATTATAATTACTTGTAATATATGAAACACAGTTTGATCTGGTTAAACATTTCCTTGTTCTGCTGTATAACCCAGTGGTCAAGGCTCTTTAAAGATGGCATAATGCCCTATTTATCCAATGATCAGGGTACAAATAATTTTATAATAGCTTTTAATGTCGAATTCAATTATTTGAGTGGATCAAATATCCGATTAGCTCTACTGACAAGAAATACCCAAGCTTACCGTTTGGCTAAAGATACGGATAGCTATTTCAAAAATTATTTTGGGCTTACCGAGTCAAGCAACAAAAGAAACACCTTAGGTCCTAATAGATTGTTTATGCCTTTCCCGGTTAATTCGATAAAATATGGGCTTTACAATCATTTGCCTACTACACAGCTAGATGACTTTTTTAAACGAGAATTTTCAAAAATCATTCTTGATGCCATGTTTAACGAAAAAATTGATAATGAATTGATTTTGACACTTGCATTTTATTTGAATGTTGGTTTCATCAAAGCCTTGAATCTCGCTCAACAGTTTAATGGTCGTTTGCCTTTGCGTGCTTATCCAGAAGTTTCATGTATAAAAGCAAAGTTCCTCGAATCGGAGATTGCACTTAATGAAATTACTCGGGAAATCATGAATGGTACACATGTTACCTTTCCGAAGTGGCTTATGAACTGGGTGGACCTTTGTGAGGATTTCATATCTAAACAACTTGAACAAGTTAATAATTTTTTCGAAGTCCAATACAAAGTTGAGCGCTTCATAAACCAAAGTTTGTCACTTACTCCCGAGGAGGTAGATCTCCTGAGATATATTGTTGAACAATCGTTAAGAAAATACCATGATGAAAAAGAAATTTAAAATCTCGATTTGCATAGTATCGATGAACCGGTTACACCACTTAAAACAAACTTTGCTACAAAATATTATTGATAACTCTGATTATCAAATGCTCGAATATATACTATTGGATTATAACTCCAATGACGGGATGGAAAAGTGGGTAAAAGAGAACTTTCAGAAGTATATTTCTGATGGGATCCTAAAATATTATAGAACTGTTGAACCTACTCAATGGAATCCGAGCCACGCCAAAAATCTTGCTTTTAATTTGGCTCAAGGAGAAATCTTGTGTAATATATGGGCAGACTATTATGCCGGTCCACAATTTGCCACCTATGTTAACGAGCAGTTTAACGAAGATGAAAATATAGTACTGACACCAATTAAATCTCAAAGAGAAAGCCTGCTTTGCGCAGCGAAACCGGACGTATTAGCTAAAGTTTGTGTTAGGACAGCTGATTTTAAGGCCGTAAACGGCTTTGATGAAAAAATGGATAGGCATGGTTTTGAAGATCATGATTTTGTCAATAGATTGGAACTAATCGGTGTAAAAAGAACTCTGATAGAAGACCTCAGTTTCTTAAACTTCATTTCTCATTCTGACGATGAGCGATTTGAAGAAAACGCTGATGATCTTAAAGTTTATATTAATTATAAGTCACCTTTTGAATCGGAAATATTATTTCTTTATAATAATGGAGATTACAAAAAGGCATCAATTATTGATAATTACGCTGCTGTATCAGGACGGTTCGTATCGTCTTACATACCAAATAAAAGTTTATTTGAATATACGGTTAGGACTCCCGGGTGGCAATTTGGCGTTTGGAACGAGCAAAATGACATTATTCGTCTTTCTGGATCAAGAGGCTTTTTCGCTCGTCTAGTAAAGACGAGAATAAATGGCCATTACGGTTTTCAATCAAAAAAAGGTTCGATTTTTTATATTATTGATGACCAACAACTTTTAAAAGAGCTATTAACATTTGATCATTTTTTTTACACAAGATCGATAATGGAAGAGAATATGAGAAAAAAAGTGGTGGTTGTCAATTCAGAGGGATACGGTCAAGTTCGAAAATTCGAGATTTGCACTAAATGACGTAAGTATAATATAGATCTTCATGCAATATCAAAGATATATTTCTGATAAATATTAATAAATAAGCCCTTGAAAGCATTTCCTTTCTACAAACAGCACGATCAAATGGATTGCGGCCCGACATGTCTAAGAATGTTGGCCAAATATTATGGTCGCAATTATTCAATTCAACGGTTAAGAGAATATTCTAACATTAATAAAATCGGTGTTTCATTATTGGGTGTTAGCGAGGCGGCTGAAAAAATAGGTTTTCGAACTCTTGGAGCCAAAGTCAACATAGAGCAACTTAATACAGCGGTCTTACCTTGTATTCTTCATTGGCAGCAACGACATTTCGTTATATTATACAAAAAAAAGAAGGGTAAATACCATATAGCTGATCCCGCCCTCGGTGTTATAAAATTTACTGCTCAAGAATTTGTCGATAGTTGGTTCGGTAAGACACAACAAAATAGCGGGATCGCTCTTTTTATTTCGCCCACCCCACAATTTTATGAGGGAGAAGATGACAAAAAAACAGGCCTTAATTGGACAGTACTATTCAATTACCGACGCGCATATACAAGACTCATAATACAGTTGTTTTTTGGTTTGGCTATAGGAAGCATCCTTCAGTTAATTGCTCCATTATTGACTCAACAGATTGTTGATACAGGTATAAATACCCGCAATTTAAGTTTTGTCAACATTATACTCATTGCTCAAATAATGTTGTTCTTGGGGACCATGAGTGTTGGATTTATAAGATCGTGGATAATGCTACATATGACAACTAGAATAAATATATCCATTCTTACAAACTTCCTTGCGAAATTAATGCGACTGCCAATGGGCTTTTTTGAAAGTAAACGTACCGGTGATATTATGCAGAGGATGAATGACCATAAACGCATAGAATCTTTTTTAACTGGAACGACGCTCAATACTTTATTTTCGCTTTTGAATTTAGCTTTATACATCGTTGTTGTTGCTTTTTACAATACTCAGATCCTACTCATTTTTCTTGTTAGTACCATCCTTTATACCTCGGCTATCCTAATATTCATGAAACGCCGCCGAGAACTCGATCAAAGACAATTTACTAATTCTGCCAATAATCAAAGTAATATGGTTGAGTTAATTACCGGAATTCAAGAAATTAAACTACATAATTGCGAACAACAGAAACGATGGCATTGGGAGAGTATACAAGCACGTTTATTCAGATATAGTGTGAAAAGCTTGGCCTTGAGTCAATATCAGCAAGCAGGATCTAGTTTCATAAATCAGGGGAAAAATATTTTGATAACCTTTATAAGCGCTAAAGCGGTGATTGAAGGTAATCTGACTTTGGGGGGTATGATGGCGGTTCAATATATGGCAAGCCAATTAAATTCACCTATTGAACAATTGCTCGGCCTAATGCAAGGCTATCAAGATGCGAAAATAAGTTTAGAAAGGTTGAATGAAGTTCACGGATTGGATGATGAAGAGTCAGTTGATAAACATTGGGTGTACGATCTTCCAAGTAATAAAAGTATTTCAATTTCTAACTTAACATTTAGATATCCTGGTGCTGGTAACGATCCTATATTGGAAAATGTAAACCTTCAAGTTCCTGAAGGTAAAACCACAGCGATAGTAGGCATGAGTGGCAGCGGAAAAACTACTATTTTAAAATTGCTTTTACGCTTTTACCAAGCAGAAAAAGGTGAGATCAAAGTAGGTGACACTAATTTAAACCAGATAAGTTTTAAAGAATGGCGCAAAACCTGTGGAGTAGTCATGCAGGATGGCTTCATTTTTTCAGATACGATTGCTGGGAATATCGCCGTAGGGGATGATCACCCCAACCCAGAGCAGATCGAAAGGGCTATCAAGGTCGCAAACATTCAAGAATTTATCGAAGCCTTACCATTAGGCTTAAACACAAAGATTGGGTCTGGTGGGAATGGCATTAGTCAAGGTCAAAGGCAAAGATTACTTATTGCCCGAGCTGTATATAAAGATCCGCATTATATTTTTTTTGATGAGGCCACAAATTCTCTCGATGCGAACAACGAAAAGGTCATCATGGACAACCTTAAAGATTTTTTCACTGGGCGAACGGTGATAGTGGTCGCTCATCGTTTGAGTACGGTGAGAAATGCGGATAATATTATCGTATTGTCTAAGGGGCGAATAATAGAACAAGGAACACATATGGAATTAAATAATATTAAAGGAGAATATCACGGTCTCGTTAAAAACCAACTTGAATTAGGATCCTAAATTCATAGTCATGAAAACTGAATCTGATAACATTCTTTCCCATCACAGCGAGGAAATAGACGAAATAATCGCAGCGCCCCCCTCATGGTTAATACGGTGGGGCATGATCGTATTTTTTGCAATTTTAGTTTTAATACTTGCTCTGTCTGAATTCATTAGCTATCCAGATGTCATCATAAGCAAGTTGAAAATTAATTCCTTGAACGCACCAAAATCGATTTCACCGAGGGTTTCGGGTAAATTAATAAAGCTTCTTGTAAAAGAAAATGAAGATGTAATTAGTGGTCAACCCCTCGGATATATTGAAAGCACAGCGGATCATAAAAGTGTTCTCCAACTTTTAAGCGAGCTCAAGGTCGCACAGAAGAATGCATTAGTAACTCGATATTTCACATTTTTGGCTTTGCCAGATTCGGAAGTATATCAATTAGGCGAATTGCAAAAAAATTATGAGATATTTTATCAGTCATATTTAACATATAAAGCTTCAACTGGAAATGGATTTTATTTAAAACAAAGATCCCTTTTGCAAAAGGATCTTTCAGATATTTTAAAGGAACGCGAGAACTTAACCAGTCAAAAGGCACTACAAGATAAACAAGTTTCTTTAGCGACTCAAGAATATGAAATGCATAAAAGGCTTTTTGAACAAAAAGTAGAAGCTAAAATGGAGTTAAACCGACAGGAAGCTATATTCTTTTCTAGCCAAGTTCCAGTAGCTCAAATAAAATCCTCAATTCTCACAAACTATTCTGATTATTCTACTAAGCAAAAAGAGATTTTGGAGATAGATCGCCATATTGGCGAGTCAAAAACACTTTTTTTGCAAAGTCTTAATAGCTTAATAAGTGACATTGAAAACTGGAAAAGCCAATATATATTATGTGCGCCAGAGTCCGGAAAAGTTATTTTTTCACTGGCTTTACAGGAAAATCAATTTGTAAATCCAAGTCAAGAATTATTATATATTCATTCTGGCAGCCAGGATTTTTTTGGCGAAATGCCAATACCTCAATTTAATATGGGAAAGGTAGAAGCTGGTCAGGATGTTCTAATAAAGTTAAAAGGTTATCCCTATCAAGAATATGGTATTGTGCGAGGGAAAATATACTTTATAACTGACGTTCCATTGAAGGATAGTATTTTCATGTCCACAGTTAAATTCAAGATTCAAAATTTGCCAAAACATAAGTCAATTACTATAAAAAATGGGATGGAAGCTGATGCCGAAATAATAACAAGTAACACAAGCTTGTTATCTAGAATATTAAAAAATCTCTCACCAACTTTAAAATAGTATGAAACGATTTGTAGAATGGAGAGCACAATGAGGTACGAACACGTTTTTTACAACCAGCCGAAGACGGGCTGGGCTTATTTAAGGGGATAAAGTGGCAATCAATTTCTATAACCAGGAAAGGAGGCACAAGTCATTGGAACACCGGACTCCGGTAGAAAGTTAAACACATTGGCGGCTTGAGGTAAAAGAAAAAAGAAGCAAAAAAGAAAAGATGCGGAAATATGGAAAACGCTGAAGGGAGTATAGAAAACAAGTTTACAACGGATGGTGCTCATTGGCCTCCGGCACCGCTGGTAAGGCGGCGGCCTTAGGGATATCATATAGAGGCTTAACACCCGAAGTAGCGTCCTTAAATTCTTTGATCCCCGAGCCTAAGCCGCGGGCCAGTTCGGGAAGTTTTTTTCCGCCAAAGAGTACCAACGCGATAACCAGTATAATAGTAATATCGGGCGCGCTTAAAAACAAAAGAGTTGCGTTTAACGTGATGTTTAATTTTATGGTTATAGATAGACGTTATTACTCGACATACGATGCCAAAGGTATTTCAGTTTTTAATATTTTAATTAATGTTGGGTTTACTCAATAAATTAACAAATAGCCTGAATGCCCCGGGCACCCCAGCAGGCAACTGCCTGAAAAACGAAAGCGAGGTATAGGTAAAGCGCCCTTTGCCATAGTTGGTTGTAATGAGCGATCCGGCATTTGGCGTTTCGCCCGGGTCGTTCATTTGCAGTACCGCCTGATATTGGGCATCGGCCCCGCTTACAAAATACAGGCCCCGCTCCTGCACCCAACCGTCAAAATCGTTTCCAGTTATTTTATTGGGATAATTTAACAAGGCGCTTTTAGGCTCGAGGATGGTAACTTTGGCATTTTCGTCGGTAACGCGCTGGTTAACTACTTTAAACGGATAAGGGCCAATGTTATTAAGTACCAAGCCAGCGTTGTTATTGTACTGGATCACCAGGTTGCCGCCATTTTTTACATACTCCATTAGCCTGGGCTGCTCTACAATTAAACGATCATTGATGTTATAAGCCCTAACGCCGGTAACAATAGCATCGTAACTGGATAAGTCGCCTTTCATCATATCTTCTTCATGCAGCAAGGTTACCTTATAGCCAACCTGCCTTAAAGCATCGGGTACCATATCGCCGGCTCCGGCTATGTAGCCGATGTTTTTGCCCGGCGTTTGCAGATCAAGCTTTACCAGCTTGGCTTGCGCCGGCGGAAACAGGGTTATAACCGGGATGTGCTCATAGCTAATACGCTGCAAAGCCATGCTGTAGTCTTTCCCGTTACAGGTGGTTACCACCTGTAAAACATCAGTTTTAGGCTGAGTTTCCGCAGGTGTTATCGCGAAGGATTCGGTCCATTCGTCGCCCTTTTTCTTTCCTGTGAAATTGATTTTCTCAGGAGAGATCTTCCACCCCGCCGGTGCTCTTAACGCTATGCTGCCAGCTGCCTGGGTAAAGCTCTTAATTTTCACCAAAATATTCTGTGGCTGGTTATCTTTAAAAATATAAACCGGATTATCAATATTAGCCGTTACGGGCGGTGCAATTTCAATAGGGCGGTATACTTCGCCGCGCACCGGATCAACATATTTATAAACTATGCGGCGTTCCAGCCGGATGGGCTTGCCTTCAACAATAAATTCAACTTCAACTTTTGGCAGATCCGGATTTTCAGGGTTACCCACCAGTTGCTGCGAAGCAATATGGTACGACCCTAAGCTCCGTGGCATTTCTAACCAATAAGGCTGTGTTAATTTACCGGCGATAGTTTTGCTATCAAATGTTTGCAGCTGGTTTGCCGGAACAACAGTGGCCAAAGTTTGCGTAGTACCGGCTATGCTGATACTGTTAATTTTTACCCGGTTGCTATAACGGTTTATGATTTGCGACCGGATGCTAATGCTATCACCAAGGGCATAACTTGCCTCGGTGCTGTAGGCTTCAAACCATAATCCCGCGCAGGCGGCAATTAAATTTTTCAACTCTTTGGTTTTTTGTTCGCGCCAGTAGCTGCCGGATATTTTTTCAACCCTGGCCAATACCTTCACTAAAGCCGGTACCGACTTCTCGGGTGCGTTTTCATCAAACTCTTTGTTGATGATCTGGATATTGGCATCAATACCCTCAACTCCGCTAACCCGTTTCCATGTAGTGGTAATGCCATCCATCAGGTCGGTATGCGGCGCATCGCCCAGTATGGTTTTAAAATATTCTATCGCCTCGCCGCGTTGCCTGGCCGAGCCAAAGCCTTGGCTTTTATGGTTAGACCGGCTCTCGGCTGCAATTTCGCCATAGCCTTTGCCCAATAATGAATTATAAACACCTACATCTATTTTAAACTGGTCGGCCGCGGTGGTATTGGCGGCACCAAAATTAAAGGTGTTCCATAACAGGCGTTTGGCCTGCCAGGGTTGCACGTATGCCAGTTGCTCCGGAAAACGTTTGGGGTCGGCGGCAGCCGTAAAGGCTTCCTGGGCCAGTATAGCCGACGATGTATGGTGCCCGTGCCCGCCTTCGCCAGTAGTGGGGAAACGGCAGATGATGACATCGGGTTTAAACCTGCGGATCACCCAAACAACATCTCCCAGTACCTCTTCCCTATCCCAAATTTTTAAAGTTTCATCGGGGCCTTTTGAAAAGCCAAAATCATTAGCCCGGCTAAAAAACTGTTCGGCACCGTCCATGCGGCGTGCAGCTAAAAGTTCCTGCGTACGTATCAGGCCTAAAAGTTCACTCTGCTCGTTACCAATCAGGTTTTGCCCGCCATCGCCCCGGGTTAATGATAAATAACCGGTGCGGTAATGCTTCTCCTGGGCAAGGTAAGCCAGCAAACGGGTATTTTCGTCGTCCGGATGGGCGGCCACATACAATACACTGCCTAAAACATTCAGTTTTTTAAATGCCTGTTTAATATCGGCAATGCCCGCCCGTGGCGCCGTTTGTGCCCAGGCTGCCGACGTAAGCAGCAAAAACACACATACTATTTTATATAACCTCATATTTATTAATAAAATGATGAAAGGTAATAAAAACTGTTTGTAACCGCTGATTTTACTTATGTAACATGTGTGTGAATTACAGTAAGGCATTTAGAATTACCGGTTAAATCCGTTATAAAAATGCCAAAATCGCAAACAATTGACCTATTTGTTGAAAAATAGATAACCCACAAAACAAATGACTATATAGTTAATAATGCTTTTACATAATAATGACATTCAGGTAATTGAATTAATCAATCGTTTGATTAATTTTGTGGTGGATATTAGCAATGGATAAAGATAAAATAGATAAGAAAGACCACATCATCGATGTAGCGGAGAAAGTTTTCTCTGAACTTGGTTATGATGGAGCCTCAACCCGGATGATCTCGGGCGAAGCAGGTGTAAACATGGCTATGCTTAATTATTATTTCGGCTCAAAAGAAGGACTATACCTGGCCGTATTTGAACGTAAAATATCAGCTTTCAGAACTTTACTGCAAAATATTGGAAATGATGACAGTATTACGGCCTGGGATAAGATGGAACGCTGTATAGATAATTATGTTGACCGTATTATTACCAACAGTTGTTTTCAAAAACTGATCAACAGGGAGCTCTCGTTAAACAAACGGACAGACCTGACCGATAAAATGACCAGTATATTGATGACCAATATACTCGAATTTAAAAAAATAATTCAGGAAGGCGTTGATAATGGGTTATTTGATGCGGACACCGATCAGGAATTTACGATCATGACCATATTCGGAACCAAAAATTATATTATTAATTGGCCCCATATCGCTTCGCTGATGATTGGGCATGATATTAGCGACGAGGCCTTTTTAGAAGGGAATATCAAGCCGAGGATGAAAGTATATATGAAAAAACTTATAAAATCTTACTTAGTAACAGAACAATGATAAACAACATCAATCAAACCACAAACCACTATTTATTCAAAAATAGGGTTCAAACCTTAAAAAGGTATGGTGTTTTATTGCTGTTTTTTGGCTTGCTCCTATCCCGGGAGGCCAAAGCGCAGGATAAAACCCTTACCATCAACGAAGCTATTAAGTTAGGTATCGAAAATAGCAAAACGCTTAAGTTATCTCAATCAAAAATCGACAGGGCTGTATCTCAATACAACCAGGCTAAAGATAAAGCGCTGCCAACCGGTAACTTAAGCTATGGCTACTCGCACGCCGAAATACCGGCCAATAGATTAAGCCTTGGCCCAACCAACCTGACTTTACCCAGCCGCGCCGATGCTTACATAGGTACAGTTGCCATACAAGAAACGATTTTTGGTGGCGGGCGCCTTAAATATGCACAGCAATCAACCGAGTTACTTACGCAGGTGGCCCGTTTAGATGCCGAAAAAGATAAGGACCAGATAGTTTACGATGTAATTAGCGCTTATTATAATTTATACAAGGTATTGCAAAGCCAGAAAGTTGTAGCGCAGAACATTACATCGGTAGATCAGCAATTAACCCAGGCACAACGTTTCTTCGACCAGGGCATTGTTACTAAAAACGATGTTTTACGTTTCCAGCTGCAAAAATCAAATATCCAGCTGAACGGGATCGACCTGGAAAGCAATCGCAAAATCATCAATTATAACCTGGATATTTTATTAGGGCTGCCCGAAAGTACCGAAATTAAAATTGACGACATTAACGAAGCCAACCATACCTTGTTACCGTTAAGCGGTTATTTGGATACCGCTATGGTCACCCGCCAGGAATTGAGACAACTTGATTTGCAAAACAGGGTTGCCGAAATCAACATTAAAAACATCAGGGCAGAAAAATTGCCTACCTTAGGTGTTGGCGCCAATATGTATTATATCGATGCTGTTGCCAATCCAATCCCGCAAAGCGGAAGCTTTATTGATCCTGTTACCATAGGCGCAACGCTATCATGGAACTTTGGCTCGTTATGGAACAATAAAAACAAGGTAACCGAAGCCCGCATCCAACGCGAAGAAACGTTGATCAACAAATCTGTAACCGTAGATAATTTGAAAAACGAGGTTAACCGTAACTACCAAAATTATCTATCAGCACAGGATAAGATCAAATTGTTAGAAACATCAATTGCACAAGCTACTGAGAATAATAAAATTCTCGAATCAAAATACAAAAGTAATGTGGCCTCGGTAACCGACCGTGTGGATGCGCAAACCTTACTATACCAGGCGCAAATTAACCTGGAACTGGCTAAAGCCGACGCTGGCCTGGCTTATTATACTCTATTGAAATCAACCGGAAAACTGAACAAATAAAATAAACAACACAATGGCACAAGAAGTAGAACAAACAACCACAAAAAAACCAAACAGGGTAATGCCCATTATATTAGGCTTATTATTAATTGCCGGTATAGTATTTGGTGTAAAAGAATATATATACTTCAGCAAGCACGAGGATACTGATGATGCCCAGATTGACGGCGATATCAGCCCGGTAGTTGCCCGCGTTGGCGGATATGTGGATAGCATACTATTTGAAGAAAACGAACACGTAAAACAAGGACAGTTATTGGTTAAGATTGACCCTCGCGATTACCAGGTAAAATTAGAGCAGGCGATGGCCGCTCAAAAAGGCGCGAGCGCTACCATTGGCGTGTCTCAATCGCAGATTTACACAACGGCTGCTAACTCATCAAGCGCTAAGGCTAATGTTGAAACCGCTAAAGTAAAATTATTACAGTCAAAACGCGATTACGACCGTTATGCTAACCTGGTAAAGGATGGCTCGATAACACAACAACAATTTGAGCAGGCGCAAGTTACCCGCGATGCCGCACAGGCAGCCTACCAGGCAGCTCAAGACCAGTACAAAGCAGCTTTAGAGCAAGTAAAAGGCACACGTAACCAGTTAAACGTAACCAACACAGGTGTTACCGCTAAACAGGCCGATGTTGATTTTGCCAAATTACAGTTAAGCTATACTGATATCACCTCACCTGCTTCGGGTATCGTATCTAAAAAGAATGTGCAAAAAGGCCAATTGGTTCAGGCTGGCCAAACCTTGTTCTCTGTAGTTAATGATAACAGCTTATACATCACAGCTAACTTTAAAGAAACCCAGCTTGCGCACCTAAGGAGCGGCGAAAAGGTTGAAGTTGAAGTTGATGGTTTACCCGGCGAAAAAATTGAAGGCGAAGTATATAATTTTTCGCCTGCTACAGGTGCAAAGTTTTCGTTATTGCCGCCAGATAATGCTACCGGTAACTACGTAAAGGTTGTACAACGTATCCCTGTTAAAATCAAAATTAAAACCACTCCCGAGATTATGGCAAGATTACGCCCCGGCATGAGTGTAACAGCATCTGTAATATATAAAAATTAAGTAAAATGGCAGAAACAGGTTTTAAGAAGTGGATCATCACCATCACGGTTATCATTGCGGCTCTGCTTGAGCTTATTGATACCACGATTGTGAACGTATCCCTTCCCCAGATTCAAGGTAACCTGGGAGCCACTCTCGAAGATGTTGCATGGGTTGTAACAGGTTACTCCGTAGCCAACGTAATTGTATTGCCTATGTCGGGCTGGTTAGGCAGCCGGTTTGGCAGAAAAAATTACTTCCTGGCATCCATCATTATATTTACCATTACCTCGTTTTTGTGCGGTAATGCTACAAGTTTAGATGAGCTGGTAATATTCCGTATCATACAGGGTATTGCAGGTGGTGGTTTGATATCAACCGGGCAGGCTATACTCATAGAAACCTGGCCACGTGAAGAAGTTGGTACAGCTACCGCGCTTTTTGGCTTGGGCGCTGTATTTGGCCCAACTGTTGGCCCAACCATCGGTGGTTACATTACCGACCATTTTGCATGGCCGTGGATATTTTATGTAAACATTCCGGTGGGAGCCCTGGCAGCTTTCCTTACTGTAACTTTTGTTAAAGAAACACCTAAAGATGCTAAAGGCAAACCTGTAGATTGGTGGGGTATTGGCTTACTTGCCGTTGCGGTAGGTAGCTTACAAACCATTTTAGAAAAAGGCGAAAGTGAAGATTGGTTTGCCAAAACCTATATCCTGATACTTACCATTGCGGCCATATTTGGCTTGTTCTTCTTTTTATGGAGAGAGCTTACGTTTGAGTTCCCGATAGTTAATTTCAAGATTATGCGGCACCGGAGCTTCGCAGTGGGTATGTTTACGTCCTTTGTGCTCGGGTTCGGGCTCTATGGATCTGTATTTGTATTCCCCATATTTTGTCAGAACCTGTTAGGATTCTCGGCGCAGCAAACCGGGTTAATTTTATTTCCGGGCGGTATTTGTACTATTGTGATGATGCCTTTTATTGGCAAAGCGTTAAAGGCGGGTATTCCTGCGCAGTTTATGGCAACAGGCGGTATGATCTTGTTCTTTGTATTTACAACCATGCTAAGCCACTCAACCCTGGCATCGGGTACCGGCGATTTCTTTTGGCCTTTAGTTATCCGCGGCGTTGGTATGGCGCTGTTATTTGTGCCTTTAACAACCTTAGCCATCCAAGACCTTAAGGGCCCCGAATTAGGGCAGGGAACAGGTTTAAATAATATGATGAGACAACTGGGCGGTTCGTTCGGTATAGCGGCTTTAACAACACTTATACATGTACGCCAAGGCTACCACCGTACCAGTTTAATTGCTAATATAAACCCGTACAACACACCATTTGTTCAGCAAAGGCAAGCGTTGATCAATGGGTTTATGGCCAAAGGCAGCAGTATGCTTGATGCATCGCGTATGGCTATGCAGGCCATGGAAGGCAAGGTAATTAAACAAACCTTATTGTTAACTTATAACGACGCTTACTGGATTGCCGGTTTAATTATGCTTTTCAGCATACCGCTTATTTATTTGCAACCATTTAAGAAAAACGTGGAGTTACCTGTAGACGCCCACTAACACGACCAACAAATAAAAGCCGCCTGGTTTTTCACCGGGCGGCTTTCCCCAAAAAAATTAACAATTAAATCTTATTAAACCTTAAACTTTAAACAGGTAACCTTTTAGCTGGTACTTATAGGTATTACCTGATTCAAGCCTTTAAGCTTATCATATAAAATTACTTTTATTGCATTAATTATCAAAATTTAATTTACAAAAATATTTATTTCTTTAAAATATAGCGGTCTGAATTTTTGAAGAAAAGTTTTTGTTATAGCTAAAGGTTTTTCAGTCCCTTTGTTCTGATTATAATAGCCCCGTTTTGAATCGCATTTTCGCCAAACTGCCTGGCCGACTCACCTTTAAAAACACATATATTCTCAATATTTTCGGGCTTTATACTATTCATTTCTGCTTTGGTTAATGGCTTTCCGTCCAATAAAATAATTGGCTCGTGACTGGATATTACTTCTGCTGAAACATATTGCCGTGCTGCTCCGCCGGTGTTTAACGAATCTCTGCGGGCTTTGTAGGTCATTACCTTCTGCGAGCTGGTTTTAAAACGGGCCGGTACCGTATCCGAAGCTGGCGCAACACGAGCTTCTGCAGGCTGCCCACCTGCTACGGTCAATGTTTGTATACCGTTTTGGCTTCCCTCCCTTTCAACTTCCTGAATCACAGACTGGACCTGAGTTGTCTGGCTTTGCCCGGGCTTGGTTTGGCCATGCTGGAAATCCGGGTTTATTACAATTAAACCTTTAGTTTTTAAGATGCCTTTACTACTGCGCAACGCCTGTTTGCTTATTGAGGACCCGGCGATAGATACAGTACTTTCGCCACCGGATATCTGATGGCCAATCTGTCGGGCATTAATTGAAAAAGCCTGCTCGGTTTTCTTATTGATCACGCCGATCAATTTACTGTGGTTAATTGTTGCTGCTGAAAAAATAAGCATGATTGCAAAAAGCGGCGCCGATAAACCATATTTTAATAAGGCTCTTCGTTTTGAATCATCTTGGTTCAGCATCATAATCCGCTCTTTCAGCAGGCTATGGTTTAAAAAATTACTGGTGAGTTGGTGGGCATCCACCCCAAAGCTTTGACTTAATAGCATTAAGGCATAATCGGCCGTGGGTGTTCCGGCTTCTATGGCCTTCCTATCGGCAATAAATTCGTGCACGTGTTTAATAGCACGGCGATACAGGTACACTACCGGGTTAAACCAGTTGATGATCATCACCATCTCAATAAACAAAACATCGGCGGAGTGCCATTGCCGGGTGTGTACTTTTTCATGTTCAAAAATAGTGTGCCGGTTAGCCAGCTCTTCCGATACGTGTATTTTTTTAAAAAAAGAAAACGCCGGGGCATCTTGCGCATGGTGTCCAAGTTTTTTGAGCAACGATAACTGAAAAATCAATCTGATTGATAAAATAGCAGCGCCTGCTATATAAATGGCAATAAAAATATTCCCAAGGGTGATTACCGTATTTTCACCCGCTTTAACCTGGTATATCAATTGAGGATTAACAGCCGCATAAATGGTTTGATGTACCCTTTGGGTGATAAAAAGCCTGCGCAGCCACTCCGATTGAACGAGAGGAATAATAAAAGATAACAGCGATGATGCAATTAGATAGACCCGGTTTAGCTGGAAAAATGTTTCCCTTAGCAAAAGCGCTTTATAAAAGCCCCAAAATAGTGCAAGGTAAAGGTTTACCAACAGTAAATAGTGCCACCAGGTCATCATCCTGCTTATTTGTTTTTTAGTTTTTCAATCAGCTTTATAATTTCGTCGGCCTCTTTCAAATCAATTTTTTCCTTTTTAACAAAGTACGAAAACATATGCTTTACCGAATTATCAAAATAACCGTTCAGTAGTTTCTCTGTGGCAAAGTTCTGATATTCTTCTTTGCTGATGATTGGAAAATACTCGTGGCTCTTACCATAAGCTTTATGGCCGATAAAGCCCTTCGTTTCGAGTATCCTGATAATGGTTGAAACTGTATTATATGCCGGTTTGGGTTCAGGTAACTCATCAATTACATCTCTTACATACCCTTTTTTTAACTGCCATAGTATCTGCATCAGTTGCTCCTCGGCACGGGTCAGTTCTTTAATCTGCGTCATCATCACATGAAGTTAAAACTAATACATTAGTTTTACAAATTTAAATTAGCCAGTCGCCCAAATTTATTGTATCTCACAGGTTAAGATGGCCACCTATCGGTACTAAACCATTTTAGCGGGATAATCAACTTGCCTATCCCCTATTCTGTTAAATTCGTTAATAAGCGCATAAATTTATATTTTGTGCTTAATACACTTAGCTATCGAGCAATAAGGCACAATTTATTCCAGGCAAATGAAAAAGAACATCATACTTACAGTTTTACTTATTGCACTTGGTTTTTACGGCCAAGCCCAAACCACCACTATAAAACAAGACGCAGCAATAAAACAAATGGTTGACGAGGTATCGGGTAAAAACATTGAAGCTATTGTACGTAAACTGGTAAGCTTTAAAACCCGGCATACTTTAAGCGATACGACCAGCAAAACCGAGGGCATCGGCGCCGCGCGTAACTGGATTAAAACCGAGATGGAAAAATACGCAGCCGCATCTACCGGGAGGATGAATGTCCAGTTTGATAGTTTTATACAATCTGCCGGTGGCCGAGTTGATAAACCTACCCAGCTTAAAAATATACTTGCTATACTCAAAGGTACCGATCCAGCCGATAACCGGGTTTACATCGTTTCGGGACATTATGATTCGCGCGTTAATAACATTATGGATGCCAACTCTTTTGAGCCTGGCGCTGTTGATGATGCCTCGGGCACAGCCGTTTCGATGGAAATTGCGCGGGTAATGGCCAGCCACCAGTTTCCGGCAACTATTATATTTATGGCTGTAGCCGGTGAAGAGCAAGGGTTGAACGGATCGGCCCATGTTGCCCAACACGCCAAAGATGAAAATTGGAATGTGGATGCCATGCTGAACAATGATATTGTTGGCAATACGCACGGCATGGAGAACGACCTGAAGGATAATACCCATATCCGCGTTTTTAGCGAAGGCGTACCATCTGTTGACCTGGCTCCCGAAAAGGACACCTTAGCCACACGCCGTGCCAGCCTGGCCATCAGGAAGCTGGTTAATAACGGCGGCGAAAACGATAGCCCATCGCGCCAGTTGGCCCGCTATGTTAAAGAAACCGGCGAGCGTTATGTTGATCAGCTTGATGTAAAACTGATTTACCGCCGCGACCGCTTTTTACGCGGTGGCGATCATGTACCGTTTTTACAACAGGGTTTTGCCGCGGTAAGATTTACCGAAATGAATGAAGACTTTAACCGGCAGCATCAAACCGTACGTAAAGAGAATGGCGTAGAATATGGCGACTTGCCTGATTTTGCCGACTATAATTATATCCAGAAAGTGGCCCGGATGAATTTATCGGTATTGGCCAACCTGGCTTTGGCGCCCGGCCAACCTCAACATGTAACCGTACTAACCACCGAACTAACCAACAGAACAAAATTAAAATGGACCGCGCCAAAAGGTAATAAACCTGCAGGCTACTACATTTTAATGCGCGAAACCACAAGCCCCTACTGGGAAAAGAAATTTTACGTAACCGGCACCCAGGCTCCGCTTGAATATTCAAAGGATAATTATTTTTTTGCGGTGCAAGCCGTTGATGCCGACGGGCACGAGAGCCTGGCGGTATTTCCTAAACCAGAATAAGGTAGCGTTTGTATTACCTTATTCTGGTTTTACGCAGGATGTTTTGAAAAAATTAAACAAGGCCATAAACTCGTTTGATATCTTGATGAAAATAGCTTCATTAATACTGTAATAAATTTTACGGTTATAATGCTTCTCCTTAATTATCTTTAAAAGCACCATGGCCTTTAAATGCCTGTCGATAGTTACGGTGCCCAATTGCAACTCGGCAAAAACATCCGGCGCTACCCAAGTGCCATTGATGATCAAAATGCGGATAATGGCTATTCTAACGGGTATTGCCAGCGCCCTCGCAAAGTTGGATAGTTCGCTGTCGCTTTCTACTATAGTTAATTTTTCAAAGTTCATCTCTATGGTAATTTGTATCGCCTGGTTTTTATTTACAAGGCGAAATTTGAAATATCCGCGCTATGGTTAAAATCCAGCTCCTTACATTTTAGTTAATTAAACTACTCCTATTCGGCGCGGAATATACGCCGGCACAACTTTATAACGCAGGTAATTCACTATTCTGCGTTATGCCATAAAATAAAACGCACGGATTGAGCAGCCTACTTTAAGCAGCTTTAGTATTGTAGTAATGGAGGTAGGGAAGATTTCAAATTCGCCGGTTACCCAGAAATAGGATGAGATTAGAAAAACAGAGCGATTTAGATGTGAGAAAATAATAGAAAAAATGATGATCGGTTTGATGAAAGATTACAAACCAGATACCCAAAACAACAAAAACCGCAGGTACCGAAACAGATTTGTTGGTATTGGAAATTACGCGTGGCCGGGATAAAAATCTTCCTGAATCAGAATCGGAAGTTGATTTGGCTTTAACCATAGCAACTGAGCCTTTTTTATGGCTGAACGAAAACCCGTAATCAGCTTTCCGGCATTTTATAATGTAACTGCACGAAAAAATGAGATAGATAAAAGCAATGAGTAATACTAAAAAATTGTTAAGGACATTTTTATTGGCCATACCCACGGAATCGACAGAACGTAGTTAAAGGTTTTAATCGCAAACTTCATTTATCAGTGTTAACCTATTGAGTTATTAATATTATCAATTTGTTAACAAACGCTAAACCGCCAGCGCGCCCGGTTTGCAAACCAAATTAGCTGCGCACAAATTTACCGAAATGGTTTCCGCGTTATCAAATTGACTCGTCCGGTGTCTAGTCCTGAAATAGGTTTACACATTAAATAAACCAAAAATGGAATATAAAAATGTGTCAGCAATCCTTTATGATCATAATGAAGGAGGATTAGGTTACCGTATATTAGCAGCGAAGTACGGAATAAGCCGTGATCAAGTACATCGTATTGTGATGTCAAAACATAATAAGCCAAAAAAAGCCAGAGAAATAGTCCGGGTGGTGAAGGAAGAATTACCGATACCTGATGACATAAATCTACTGAAAAAGGAATTACGCGAGGCGCGGCTAAAGATCGAGTTGCAGGATTTTATGCTCGATATATCCAGTAAGGAGCTCGGCATCGACCTGCGAAAAAAACATGGCACCAGGCAGTCCAAATGAAAATGCAAAGTTGCCCACGCGGTCTTCGTGGGTTTTGCAGACTGCTTGGTCATTCACCGCAGGCGTACTATCAGCACCAGAAATTGTCAGGCAAAAAATCGCTTGAGGAGGACCTGCTTATCCAGCAAGTACTCTATCACCGTACTTTTCAGCCTCGGCTTGGATGCCGGAAACTGCATGTGATGATGGAACCATTTATGGAAGGTCATGACATGTATATATGCAGGGATCTGCTTTTTGACTTGTTGCGGGAAAATGATTTACTGATTGTAAAGAGAAGGCGCAGTCAGCCCCAAACAACAGATTCCAATCACTGGATGAAGAAATATCCCGACCTTATAAAGGACATCAGGTTAAGCCGCGCAGATGAGTTATGGGTAAGTGATATTACCTACATACGTCTGAGAAAGAAGAAGTTCGCTTACCTGAGCCTGATAACGGATGCTTATAGCCGTAAGATTGTTGGCTTCTGTATGCATATTGATTTGTCGGCAGAGGGGCCGCTGACAGCCTTGGAAATGGCGTTAAAAGGGAGGGCAAGCGATAAGCCATTAATACATCATTCCGATCGTGGCTCACAATACTGTAGCGACGGCTATGTAACCTTATTAAAATCTAATACTATCAATATCAGCATGACCCAAAGCGGCAACCCCAAAGACAACGCTATTGCAGAAAGAGTGAACGGGATACTTAAACAGGAGCTGCTTGAAGATGCTTATTCGAATAGTAATCAAGCGCAGTGTTCGGCAAAAATAGCCATCGATATTTACAACCGGATGAGGCCGCACAGCAGCGTGGATATGATGACACCGGAAAAGGCGCACACGCAAACCGGCCCGATCAAGCGCCGGTGGAGAAATCTGCTTAACCATCCGACAGCAAAAGTGATGGCATAGCTTTTAAACAAAAAGAAAGGAGATAACAAAAAGAAAAAAAGAAGCAAAAAAAGAAAAACGTGTTGGAATATGGAAAACTGAAGGAGTTTCCCACATTCCAACACTACAAGCAAACAACAACAGTTATTCTTTATCTTTATAAAACTGTAAACCCATTACAGGACTAAAATAAAGTGTAAACTTGAAACAGGATTAATCAGTAAAATGTGTAAACCTTTTTCAGGACGTGACACGGTAGTGTACGATGGCTGTACGGTATCGAACAGTTTAAAAATCAAGCGCAAATCAAATACCTCACAATCAGAACATTAAAAAAATGGTATTAGTATTGGCATGCCTTGTAAAACATTACAGACATGATTACTACCGCTAACAACCGTTTAAAAACCATTTGGGAAGGATGTTTAACTAACGACAGGAAATGCCAGGAGTTATTATACAAGTTACTTAGCCCAGGTATGATGGCCGTATGCCTCCGGTATGCCACTGATAAGGATGAGGCCCAGGATATATTGCAGGAAGGATTTATCAAAGTATTTAAAAACATGAATAACTACCGTGGTGAAGGAAGCCTTGAAGGATGGATCCGCCGTATTATGGTGCATGCCGCCATATCACGTTACCGTAAACTGAAGCCGATGGTTTTGGTTGAAGACTTTACCGCCGACGAAAGCGCCTGGCTAAGCCGGTCGTATAATGAGCATGGCCTCGAAGTTCAGGATTTGATGAACCTCATACACAAACTGCCTAAAAACTATCGTTCTGTTTTTAATTTGTACGCTATCGAGGGGTACTCACACCAGGAAATAGGCCAGTCGCTCGGCATGAGCGAATTACTATCACGCACAACCCTGCACCGGGCCCGCGGCATTTTAAAAGATATGATTGGCAGCATTACAACACGGGAAGAGCACTGCCTGGCGGGCTAACCCTACGCCATTATGTAGCATTACTGATTCGCCGGCCTGAAGCCGCCAGTTCAGTGTTTCAATCCAGTTTATAAAATTAATTATGACGATAAAATTATTGTAGATTTTATTTTTTTTAATTGCTTGCAACATCTTACAAATCAAATTAAAAAGGATGAAGCGAGTGTTTTCTATATTGCTATTAGCATTGCTTTTCCTGCTCTCTATATCGCCTTTCTGGCTGCTGTACATTATTGCCGATGTACTTTATATCGTACTTTACTATATTGTTAATTATCGGCGCAAGGTTGTTGATCTCAATTTATTGAATGCCTTTCCTGAAAAATCAGCTAAAGAACGCGCATTGATCAGAAAAAAGTACTTCCGTTATTTAGCCGATTTGGTTGTAGAAACCGTAAAGCTGCTCACCATATCACACAGGCAAATAGCGAAAAGAGTTTTTGCGCCAAACCCGGAGTTAATTCAGGAAATCTTCAACAAAGGGCAAAGCGTTATCGGCATACTGGGCCATTACGGAAACTGGGAGATGAACGGGCTTAGATTTAGCCAACTGTATGATGAGCAGCGGGTAATTGTTTATAAGCCAATGTCGAACATTTACTTTGACACTGCTTTTATCAGGATGCGGTCAAGGTTTGGCGCTACACTGGTAAGCATGAAAAACACCGCGCGTAAACTGGTAGAATACCGCAATGAGCGCTCGGTAACGGTACTGGTGGGCGACCAAACACCGGCCAGATCGGAGATACAATATTTCACCAATTTTTTAAATCAGCCAACCGCTGTGTTTTTAGGTGTGGAAAAACTGGCCAAGCTAACCAACACCGCCGTAGTATTTTGCGATATCAGGAGGGTGAAACGCGGCTATTACCAATGCGCCTTTATACCGCTATACCTTGAACCCAAACTATCCGCCATACACGAAATCACCAACGCACATGTGCAATATCTTGAACAACGGATAAGGCAGGAGCTCCAGTATTGGCTATGGTCGCACAGGAGGTGGAAGTTTAAACCTGAAGATATTACCGAAAACGGGTATTAATCGGTTGGTGTAATAGGGTGTTTGTAAAACTTTAAAGTTTTAATTGCAGTTAATAATTCCTGTTGTTTTTCTTTACTCAGGTTATAGCTGTTTAGCTGAAATCTGTCTTTATCACTGCCCGCTACCCATAAGCTATCGAAATATACGCCGGTGGTACCTTGACCAGCCTTTTTTGCAATAACCAGCTTAGCCTTATGGTTGTTTATCGTTGTATATTTAACATCGCTAAGCCTAAGCTTCTGCAAGTTAGTACTATCTGCTTTCCCATAATAAAGCCAAACAGCGGTACCCTTCTTCTCCCTCGTCGCACCAGTGGTATCGGCAATGTAAACATCCCCTTTTTCAATCATATAACGGTCGCACTCTTTATCTTCGTCCAGGCTGTTAGAATACCATCCAAAATCGAAAGAAATTACGGTAGAAGAGTCTATATGAATCTCTCCTGTAAATGAATCTATTGATTTCGTAGCCACAGGTTGCCAGCTTACGGGCACTTCTATCGTGAAATAACCGTAGTTAAGCAGTTTGGTGCCATCGGCCCATTCGCCGGGCGGACTTTGATGACACGCCACAAATAAGCATGCCACGGTTACTATAATGGGGCATAGCCTCACAGCGTAAATACCAACGGCCATTGGGGCGAACAACCTCATCACTTATTTGCCTGTTTTAGCAAGGCTTTCTCTAAAGCCCATACACGTTCGTTTTGCTGTTTAGTCATTTTGGTCTGTTATACCTTTTTATGCTTTTCACTAAAATAGAAAGTTAACGCTTCCATCTAAAACAAGAAATGTTGTTTTTATCCTTAACTCGTTGCATTTATACGTAACTTAGCCGTTGCCAAACCAAGGGTAAATTTAAAAAATCATTGCATAGTATTTTCAACAATTGCGTTAACCTGTTGTTGTTTTATCAATATGACCGAACGCCAAATATACAAAGCCCTAAAGCTCATCCAAAAGAGGACCATGAAGCCAGAGAAACTTAAACGAATTTGTGAAAAACTTATTGATTTAGGCTTGGCCGGCCCGGTTGATTCGGCGGGTACGGAAAATGTGGAACTTACTATAAAAGGCAAGATATTTATTTGGGACTATGAGAACTGGAAGCTCACGTCGTAGTTCTAAAAAAGCCCTTCCATTGTTATTCCCTCCGATGTTATTAAATCCGGGGAACTGCCCCAAGTAAATCCGGGCTTGTTTATCGTCTTTACATCTTATTTATTTTAAAAGTTCAAAATCATCTGATAGCCTGATGTCGTTTGATGCGCTGCCGATCATCACATCAAACATACCTGGCTCGGTGCCCCATTGCATGCTTTGATTATAGAAGCAAAGTTTTTGTTTATCAATAACGAAGCTTACCGTTTTGCTTTCAGAAGGCATTAATTTTATTTTTTTGAAATCTTTGAGTTCCTTAACGGGGCGGGTTACACTTGCCACCCTATTACGTAAGTACAGTTGCACTACTTCTTCGCCGGTATATTTCCCGCTATTGGTTATGGTGAACGAACAGGTTATGGTTTGCGTATTGTTGATTTTTTTCGAACTCAATTTCAAGTCGCTGTACTTAAAATGAGTATAGCTCAACCCGTAGCCAAAAGCAAAGCGAGGCGTATTCAGCTCGTCGATATAGGCCGATTTGTAGGCCACATCATTTACATCTACTAAGGGTCTTCCTGTATTTTTTGAGGCATAATACACAGGGATCTGTCCCTCTGAGCGCGGGAAAGTTATGGGTAGCTTTGCCGAAGGATTATAATCGCCAAACAGTACATCTGCCATGGCATTGCCGCCCTCAACGCCCAGCCACCAGGTAAATAATATAGCCGGCACATGGTCGGCGGTCCAATTAAAAATTAGCGGCCTTCCGCCCATTACCAATACTACCGTAGGTTTACCGGTTGCCTGTATGGCTTTTACCAACTCCTCTTGCACCCCGGGCAAGTGGATGTTTGCACGACTTTTAGCTTCGCCGCTCATATTGTAAGCTTCGCCAATGGCCATTACAACCACATCGGCATTCTGGGCAACCCGCGCAGCTTCGGCAAAACCGGCGCGCGAAGTATCATTGACGTTGCAGCCCTTTGCATACCATACATTCTTTTTATCCCCAACTTTAGCTTGTATACCTTCAAACAACGATACCGGCTCGCTTTCGTCTGCAATTCCCCAGGGCAAGGCCCAAAAGCCGTTCATATCTTTTTTGGCTTTTGCCAAGGGGCCTATTACAGCTATCGACTTCGCGTTGCGCGACAAGGGCAAAAGTTCACCTTCGTTCTTCAAAAGTACAATGCTTTTCTGGGCCATCATTTTGGCTACCTCATGGTTTCGGGGCGAGTTAACAATTTCCTTCTCGCGTTTTTCATCGCTAAAGCGGTAAGGATCATCAAATAAACCCAATTCAAATTTTTTAGTGAGCACGCGCCTCACCGCATCATCCACCAAAGTGATGGATACCTTCCCGCTCCTTACCAGTTGGGGCAAGTATTCGATATAGCTGCGCCCTTCCATATCCATATCAGAGCCTGCGTTGAGCGCAACCCGGGCGGCTTCGTTTTTATCCTTAACAAAGCCATGGTTCACCATTTCGGCTATCGAACCCCAATCGCTAACTACAAAACCCTTAAAGCCCCACTTCCCTTTCAGTACTTTGCGCTGTAGGTAGCTATTACCAGTTGCCGGTATGCCATTCAGTTCGTTAAACGAGTTCATAAAGGTGGCAGCCCCTGCATCCAAAGCGGCTTTAAACGGAGGGAGATAAACCTCCCAAAGCATACGGTCGCTCATGTCAACAGCATTGTAATCGCGCCCGGCAATGGCCGCCCCGTAAGCGGCAAAGTGCTTGGCACAGGCCATAACCGCATCTAAACTACCCAAGCCATCGCCCTGGAAACCTTTTACGCGAGCTATCGCTATTTGCGACCCAAGGTAAGGGTCTTCCCCTGCGCCTTCCATTACCCTGCCCCAACGCGGGTCGCGGCTGATGTCCACCATGGGGGCAAACGTCCAGTGTATGCCCGAAGCAGCAGCCTCGGTAGCGGCAATACGGGCCGATAAACGGATGGCATCCATATCCCAGCTGGCCGCTTCGGCCAATGGTATTGGAAAAGTGGTGCGATAACCGTGTATCACATCTTCGCCAAAAAGCAAAGGTATTTTAAGGCGCGATTGCATGGCTGCCTGCTGGTAAATACGAGTATCAACAGCTCCGTTCACCTTTAATATCGATCCAACCCTGCCTTGCTTTATCTCATCTACCATGTTACCCGTATTGCTGATGGGCCCGGTGGCATTTTTATAACTGGCATACTGGTTTAGCTGGCCAATCTTTTCTTCGAGGGTCATTTTAGCAAGCAGGTTATTAACCTTTTGTGCAATGCCTGCAGCCGATGGTTTATTTTGCGCAGGCAGACTAAGCCCCAGGAACAGTGAAAGTGCTGTTAATAACAAGCAGCGGTTAGTGTGTTTATTGGTAAAAAGCATTTGATTGATAGCGTAATAACATACCCTGCCAAATTAGGGCAGGATATGCTGAGTAAGGAAAAAAAGGCCGGATGGCCTGTGCTTATTTATAAACTCTGATATAGTCTACCTCCATAGTGGCACTATTGAAAGCAGGGTCAACCGAACCACCAAAAGTACCGCCGATAGCCAGGTTCATGATGAAGAAAAAATCATGATTGAACGGGATACCTGATGAATTGGCAACCGTTTGGAACAGCTGGTTATCTACGTAGATTTTTATTGCCGATGGCGACCAATCCAAAGAGTATACATGGAAAGCGGTTGTGGCATTACTAATGATAAGGGTGTTACCATTACCGTTAGCGCCCGAGTGCCCCGGGTAATGAAGCGTTCCGTATATTTTATTGGAATTGGCGCCATTTGCTTCCATAATATCCATTTCGCCACAGGCAGGCCAGCCAGCGGTATCAATATTGCTGCCCAGCATCCACAGAGCAGGCCATGGCCCTTGCCCGGATGGTAGCTTAGCCCTGATATCAATATGCCCATAAGTGAAGGCGTACTTGTTTTTTGAAAGCAACTTTGCAGAGGTATATGCACTGCCGCTATAATTTTCTTTTAAAGCCACAATTTTTAGCGTACCACCCTGCACATAAGCGTTTTGCGCCCGGTTGGTATAATACTCCAATTCCGAGTTTCCCCATCCGCCAGATCCGGTGCCAATATCGTAGCCCCATTTGTTCGGGTCGGGAGCGCCATCTACATTAAACTCGTCCGACCAAACCAGACTTACCTTAATAGCCACCGTTACGTTAGTGTTTGCAGACAGGGTTTGCCCTGATGCACTTTTTGCTACAACGTTAATGGTATAAGTTCCGGCAGCGGTATACTTATACGTAGTACTTCCGGAAGGCACCGTTTGTATAACTCCGTTGCCGAAATCAATATCATAAGTTGTAGCATTGCTCGCCTTGGCGGTAATGCTTACATTGCCGCTGCTATCTTGGGCCGCAACAGCGTTAACCGTTAGGTTGGTTGGTGGCAGGGCCGAGTTATCGCTACTTGAACTCGCTTTACTACAGGCCATTAAAAAGAGGCTCAGCAAGATGCATCCTCTGGCAAAATTCCTCATGGTGTTGTGATATATATTAAAGTTGAGCATAAAACTTTTGTTATTTGGCTTTTAATATCTGATACCAGGCGTTTCCGTCGCTGCCTATATTCCGGAGTACCATTACCGTAGTACTCAGCGAGATGATCTCGTAAGTGCTGCCGCCGGTACCAAAGTTTACAAGGCCGTTACCGGGAACATTAAACTGCACGCCTGTTGAATTAGATGTGCTTGACCCGCTGTTGGCGCCCGAGAAACCAAGTGTTTTAGTGCCCCCGGTATTAACTACATAACATCCGTCGCCGCCTGACTGTCCGTAAAAAGCCGTAGAAGCACCGGTTAAAAATGATGAATTAAGATTATTATCTATCATTGATATGGTGTTGGCATTTACCTGGGTAAAGGTAATGGTACCCGCATAAGCGCAAGAGGGTTTTTCGTTAGGTGCGGCTTTATACCAATCGGGCGTGAAACTTGTTATTGGGCCTACGCCAAAATGGCCCACGGTATCTTTAGCCACCATCCAATTTTTAGACGAACCATTGGTTAACAAGGCTATGATATTCGTTGGTATCTGGTATTTGTACAAAACCTTGATTTGCTTGCTTAGCGTAGCTGTTGCCCCGCCTGTGCCGATAGCATTTGCGGTAACCGTATAAGTATTGGTATCCAGCTTGGTATACTTATAACTGATTTGCCCCGATGATGTTAACACAGAATCGCCGTTGCCCAAAAATATTTTGTAAGTAATAGCATTCGCGGCCGAAACACTGATCAAAACATTACCCGAGCCATCGCCTGTGGGGTTAGCGGTATTAGCTCCCTGTATGGTGGGCGTTAAGCTAAGATTGGTAGGCGCAGCTATACTGCCAAACGAATATTTAGCTTTTGTACATGCAGTTATCGCTACGGTGGCGATAACTGCAAATAATATGATATACTTTAAATTCTTTTCCATGATTTAATTTTAAATGATTTATAAAAATGTCACGCTATCCCAATAGAATACAGAACCGCTACCGGCATTCCCAAAATCAAAGAATATGGAAGCCTTATCATAGTGATACGAATAGTTTACTGCCGTTGTTCCTGATGCCTGGTTACTAAAATCGAATGTTAAGGTTTCCCACTGGTTGGCTACAGTAGTCAACGCTTCCGTTTCTACCGATTTACTGCCGTCGGTATGGTCTTCTATCTTTAATCTGATGTGCAGGCCCGCAGCAGGCGAATATACTTTAACACTCATTTTGGTATGTGAAGCCGATACAGGTATCATTGACGAGAAGCCAAGTGCTGTACCAATAGTGGTACCGGCCCATACCTGCGCCCCTGATGTTTTAATCGATTTGATAACATGGTTACTGCTGTTTACCGGATCGGTAACTAAGGCTGAAGTGTTGCCACCAAAATCAGTAACGGTATAGTCAACAGTAGCGTCATCAAAAGTAGTTGGCAAACTAATTTGGGATAAAGATGGCGGCGCCATCATCAGGTTATCAAAATAGAAGGTTGAGCCTGTTCCGTTATTGCCAAAATCAAAGAAGATAGAAGCCAGATCGTAAGTATTGGAGGCCGACCAGGCAGCTGTACCCGAGGCGGGTTTACTAAAATCGAAAGTAAGGGTTTCCCATTGGTTGGCTACAGTGCTTTTTACGTCCGTTTCTACCGAAAGGCCGTTATTTGCATTGGCGTGATTATCCAGTTTCAGCTTAATATCCAGGCCCGCAGCTGGCGAGTATACCATAACAGTCATTTTTAGATTAGCCGCATTTAAAGGTATTACCGAAGCAAAACCTGCCGCCGTGCCTATTGTAGTGCCAGCCCATGTTTGTGCACCCGCTGTTTTTATCGATTTCATGACATGGTTAGCGGCATTTTGGGGATCAATAGCTAACGACGATGCATTGCCTCCAAAATCAGACATGGTATAATTGGCATTGGCATCTTCAAAAGTAACCGGCAGGTTTATTTGTTTAGATACCTTAATGGTGTCCAGATGCTGTGTAGTAGCCGCGCCTCCACTTAAAGCAATCACTTTAACAATATACGTACCGGCGCTAACATAATTATGGGTTATGGTTACACCTGGCAGCATATTGGTTGATGGTATGGGTGTGATGTTGGTTGAATCGCCAAAGTATACTTTGAAGAGCGTAGCATATTTAGCTGTTGCCGAAACGTTAACAGTTAAATTACTGGTGCTCACTTTGGTTGCCAGGTTTTGCGGTGCTAAAAACGATACCACTAAAGGCTGGGTAATAGTTAATGTACCGCCCTTCATATCGTGCCCTACTATTTTTACCTGGTAATTGCCTTCGGCATAGGTATGGGTAATACTTTGCCCCGAAGGGACAGAAGCCGGCGACACCGTAGCATCGCCATAGTAAACATCATAAGTTACCGCGCCTGTACCATTAGGGGTAATGGTTACTAAGCCTGTATTGTCGTGCGTAATGTTAAACATCACCGAAACATTACTTATCGGCGTTGCCGATGTTACAAACGACGTATCGGTAAACTGCTCCCTTTTACAGCCCGCTATGATAACTAAAGGAAGTAAGAGCAGCGAAAGATATTTTAATATTTTCATCATGATTGAGTTTAAGGATAAATACTAATAATTAGGATTTTGGGTTAAACCCGAAACATTAACCTCCTGTTGCGGTATAGGGAACAGCTCGTTCTTACCTGCCTTAAAAGCCGGCAATACTGTTGCCGCCTGCCCTGTGCGCACCAGGTCGAAAAAGCGATCGCCTTCCATAGCCAATTCTAATCTGCGTTCGTTTAAAATGGCGGTGTACAAGGCCGAACCTGTAGCGGTAACATCATGGCTGGCATCGCTTACCTGGAATGCCCGGCGACGTACCATGTTTAAATAAAGCTGTGCTTTTGAATCGTTTGAACTTGCACTTTTGTTGTAAGCTTCCGCTGCCATCAGTAAAACATCGGCATAACGGATAATTCTGTAATTATTGAGGTAGTTTAACTCTTGCTGGCCGCTGGTTTCGCCTTTGCGTGGCAGATACTTTTGGTTGTACAAGCCAGTGTTTTTGTATGGCGCAACCTGGTACGTAATATTGAACGAGGGGTTAGCCGCTTTATAAGCCTCAATATCAAGTACAGTAACGGCTTTGCGCTGATCACCAGCCGAATAAGCGGCGGCCAGGTTTTGTGTAGGCAGGTTAGTGCTCCATCCGGCGGCATAAGGCATTGCCGATGATCCGTTCAGGTTGCGAACACCGCATTGCTGTACAGCATAGTTGCCCTGGCCCTGTAACACGTTTGACCACTGGTAATATGGCGAAGCATTGGTGTATTGAATTTCGAAAACCGATTCGGAGCCATTCTCTCCCGATGCCAAAAATATCGAAGCAAAATTATTCACCAAAACAAAGGAGTTTGAGTTGATTACATTTTGTAATACGGTAGCAGCCTGGTCAAACTTCTTTTCGTACAAATAAACTTTGCCTAACAGGGCCTGGGCAGCATATTTGGTAATACGGCCGGCTTGTACCTGCACCGTAGGCAATACGGATATGGCATTATTCAGGTCGGCCTCTATTTGCTGGTAAACCAATGATTTTGCCGCTCGCGACAATTTGCCCGAGCTTGAAATATCCAGGCGCTTATCGGTAAACAAGGGCACATCGCCAAACATTTTAACCAGGGTAAAATAATAATAGGCCCTTAAAAAGTATACCTCGCCATACAGGGCATCTTTACCTGGAAAATTCACCGCCGTGCCCGATGGGTTAGCCGCCTTGTACTGGGTTAAATAATTAGCTCTGTTAATACCCTCGTAAGCATATTGAAATATATTGGCAAGGGTTCCGTTTACAGGATTTACGGTAAAATCATCTATCTGCTGAAAATCAAGCACATCCGAGGCACTTTCGCCACCAGCCACCGCATTATCCGAGGCGATTTCTCCAATAGGCACAACCTGATTTAGCCATTGCAAAGGCGTATACACACTCACTTCCATGGTACGATAGTCCGCCTCGGTTTGCAGGTAATCCAGTGCGGTTACCTGGTACGAATCGTGCGGGTTATAGTCAACAAACTTTTGGCATGATGTTGTAATAGCTATCAAACTAAAAACACTAACCATTTTTAAATATCTTTTCATTTTAATTGCTGATTTAAGGATGATTAAAATTTTAAGTCGAGGCCGAATGAATAAGTTCTGGCTTGCGGATAGGCACCATAATCTACACCCGAGTTAAGGATACCACCCGATATCTCGGGATCGTAACCGGTATACTTGGTAAAGGTGTAAGCATTTTTTACCTGTGCATAAACGCGGATGCTGTTAAACACATTCCGGGCAAACGATTTAGGAAAAGTATAGCCCAACTGCAGGTTCTTGATCTTCACAAACGAACCATCCTCAACAAACCTGTCGGATACGCGGGCGTTGTTATTTACGTCGGTAAAAGTATAACGCGGCGTTTTGGCATCATTGGTAGATCCGGGCCCGGTCCAGCGGCCCAAAACATTCCTTACATTGTTGGTAAAATTGGCATTACGCAGGTAGGCGATGTATATATCGTTACCAACAGAGGCATAAACAAACGAGGTAAAATCGAAATTTTTGTAAGCCAGGTTAAGGTTCCAACCCATGGTGAATTTAGGGAAAGGGTCGCCTATTTTAGTTTGGTCTTTACTGTCAATCACCCCATCGCCATTGATGTCTTTAAACTTGATATCGCCGGGCTGAGCACCGGGCTGCGATGGTGAGCTTGCTATTTGTGCTGCGGTTTGGAACAGGCCATCGGTTTTGTAGCCATAAAAATATCCGGGAGTTTGATTATATTCAAACACGGTTACCGACTGCGATTGACCATTAAAATAATACCCGCCAATATATTTAGCTGTATTATCGGAGTTAGTTGCTGTTACTAAGTTTTTTGATGTGGTAAAGGTTAAAGAAGTATTGATCCTGAAATCTTTCCCGTACTTATCATTATATCCCAGGGTAGCATCAAAGCCCTTGCTGGTTGTTGTACCTATATTGGCCAATGGCGCAGGTACCGTACCCAGGTATAAGGATTGCGATGGTGTGAACAATAAGCCGTTTACGTTTTTCCGGAAGTAATCTGCCGTTAACGAGAACTTGTTTTTATAAACATTGATATCAAAACCGGCATCAAATTGTTTTTGTACTTCCCAGGCCAGATTGGGATTGGCCTGCGAGCCAATGGTTGAACCCGGTGTAAACACGTTACCAAAATTGTATCCGTTGCTATTCCCAATGTTGTTGTATGGGCCGCCTGTTATAATACTTGATGTTTGCGGGCTGGTGTTACCATCGTTACCCGTTGTACCGTAGCTGGCCCTTAACTTTAAGAAATTGACAAAGTTGGAGTGGAAGAAGTTTTCCTGCGATACCACCCATCCCAATGAGCCTGCAAAAAAGTTACCGAACTTATTATCGGCACCGAAAGCGTAAGAGCCATCCCTCCGTGCACTAAACGATAACAGGTATTTCTCTTTATAGTCATAATTGATGCGGCTAAAGTAGGAGATATTTTTTGCCTGATACTCATAATAACTCCCGGTTTGCGCATTGGTATTGGTGGCTGTATTTACGCCTGTTGCGGCGGTATAATCGGCAAAGGTCCACGAGTTAAAGGGTACATCCTGCCGGCTTACGCTGGTTTGGTTACCGGTGTTCTCTAAAAAGGTAATACCTAAAACAGTTTCAAAATGGTGGTCAACCTTGTAGTTGAAGTTGTAATTAGCAAATGACTCCCATCTCCAGTTAAAGTTACTACTCTTGGTAGACGAAACAGAGTTATGGTCGCCGGTAACGGTGGTGCCATCGGCGTTCATTGTATTATCCACGTTTAACGGACCATAAAAAACGAGCGGGTTGAATGATTTTGCGTTTGAATTATAATCGGTATAACCGAAACGGGTAGTTACCTTCAGGTTCTTCAGCACATCATACTGGAATTCAAATTTGCCATAAATTTTATTGCCCAGGTTTTTATTATACGTGTTGGCCAGTGCCGTTAAAGGGTTATGAACCTCTTGCAGGATGTGGTTACTGAAACCAAAATCGCCCACCGTATTAGGCACATTATTGAACACCGGAACTGTGGGATCAAAGTTCAGCGCGCTGCCTATAATACTGTTGAATGAATTTTCTGCAACACCTTTTGTGTTTAGGATAACTCCCGTTGTGTTGAGCACAAATTTTAATTTAGGTGTTAGCTGAAAGTTGAGGTTGGCTGTAAAATTACCCCGCTGATAATTGGATTTATCAATACCACCCACAATACCTGCCTGATCGGTATAGCTCGCTGACAGGAAATAAGACAACTTATCAGAACCTCCGCTTGCCGACAATGAATGAGATTGCAAAGGCGCTTTTTTAAATATCTGGTCCTGCCAGTTGGTACCTACGCCCAACGATGATAAATTTGGAAAAAGAATAGGCCCGCCAGATGTGGTACTACCTTCGTTTTTTATTGCAGCATATTCAGACGCGTTCAATACGTCAATTGTTTTGGCTACTTCCTGTATGCCATAATTGCCGCTCAAACTAAACTGAGTTTTTGAGTTATTTTTACCAGTTTTGGTGGTAATTACAATTACACCATTGCCGCCTTTAACACCATAAATTGCAGTGGTAGCGGCATCTTTTAGTACGGTGATAGATTCTACATCTGATGGGCTTAAGGAGTTAAAGTCAACCAATGCTTGCTGAACACCATCAATAACCACCAATGGGTCTGACCCGGCGTAAGAAGGGATACCCCTTATTAATACAGTTGGTGTAGTACCCGGCGATCCGCTCTGGATGATGTTCACCCCCGAGGCACGGCCTTGTATGGCATCTTCAACGCGTACAGCATTTACCTTTTCAATGTCGGCGCTTTTGATCACATCAACCGCGCCCGATACCTTTGAAGCTTTTTGCGTACCATAGCCTACAACCACCACATCGTTCAGGGTTTTAATGTCGTCCTGCATTACCACGTCAATATCAGTACGGCTGTTAACGGGTATACTCTGTGTGGTGTACCCAATAAATGAAAATATTAATGTTGCATCTGCAGAGGCCCTGATTGTATATTTTCCGTTTGCGTCTGTTGATGCGGCTAATGCAGCACCTTTAACCTTGACGGTAACACCGGGAAGCGATTGCCCGCTTTTATCGGTAACTCTGCCTGTTATTTTTACACCCTGTGCAAAAATTAACGAACTTTCAAAAAGCAAAAGCAGAATTAATAAAGTAAATTTTCTTCTCATTGATACTTGATTTAAATAGGTTTTAATAATTGATTATGGCAGCAAGCGTTGCCAAATAGCATGTCTAAACAAAAAACACCATGGAGCCTAACCATAGGCCTTCAAAAAATATTTCATACTGTGTATTTATAATTGGTTATATGCTCAGACGCCCAGAACAGCCGTGTTGAACAATACAAACATGGGTATTAAATTATAAAAGCCAACTATTATTAACCCCTACATAAACCATACAAAAACTTAAATACCTACTCTTTTTAAGCCTTTTATGCTTTATAACACCCATACAAAGTTTTAAAGCGTCGTTTTTTTTAGATAAATTAGCTCATGGATACTTGCATTAGTGAGCATCCCTTTTTAAACCAATTATAATAGTACAGCTTAATTTACTATTGAATTTTACAGACCACCGAATTAACATCTCACGCAATTTTGCTATGAAATACTTTTACTTTTTTTTATTGGTGTTTGCATATATATTTTGCGCCCGTGCGCAAAACCCGGTAGGACTGCAACAAATTGTAAATTTCACCAATGCTGATTACAAGGGCGGGAACCAAAACTGGGATATCCAGCAAGACCAACAGGGGATCATGTATTTCGCAAATAACGAGGGCTTGCTAACCTATAACGGGCAGAGTTGGAAAATTTACAGTATACCAAGCAAAACGGTAGTCCGTTCAATCCATATCGATGGCAGCGGAAAGATTTACATTGGTGCGCAAGATGATATAGGCTATTTTTTTCCGGATGGAGCCGGGATTTTAAAATACACTTCATTAAAACATCTTATCCCCAAAAAAGAAAGCTCATTTACAGATGTATGGAATATAGTTCCATTTGAAGGGAAAACTTTTTTCAGAACCAACGAAAAGATATTCGAGCTTAACGATGGCTCGGTAAAAACCTATAATTCATATCCCGGCTGGCTGTTTTTGGGCGAATGCAATAACAGGCTTTTCGCACAGCAAAGAACCAACCAGTTAATGGAGTACTATAATGGCCAATGGAAGCCAGTTTGCCCATTACCTGGCAGAGCACTAATTACAGCAATCTTAAACTTCGATAAAAACACTTTGCTTATTGCCACGCTAAAGGATGGCTTGTTTTTATTAAGCGGCAATCAATTACAAAAGCTAAACACATCAATGGATAAGCAGTTTTCTGCCGTACGTATCAATACCGCTCTATCGCTAAGTGCCGACAGGATTGCCATTGGCTCGGCTTTTGGCGGCTGTTATATTATTGACCATCGGGGCAGGCTCGTTCAAAACATATCAAATTCGCAAACGCTGCAAAAAAACTATGTACGTAGCTTATACTCCGATCGAAACAAAAACATCTGGCTGGGCCTTGATGATGGCATTAGTTTTATTGCTTACAATAGCCCTATTAAACAAATATATCCCGACGCCAATAAACAGTCATCAACTTATGCAGTAAAGTTGTTCAATAATACGCTATATGTAGGCACGTCTGATGCCGTGTTTAACCTACCCATAAACGATTCGATAAAAGACATGAGCTACAGCCCCGGTACGTTTACCGAAGTACCCGGCACTAAAGGCCAGGTATGGAACCTGAATGAAGTAAACGGGCACCTGTTACTCGGTAATGAAGACGGGGCTTATACTATTGATCACAATACAACCAGGCTGATCTATTCCTTTCCGGGTACGTGGTTGTTTAAACCCTTATCGCCGGGAAATATTTCAGGCGATATTATATCTGGCACGTATAATGGCCTGCATCTGTTAAAATATGAAAACAATAGCTTTAAAGACCAGGGAGCATTAAAAGGGCTTGATGAATCGCTACGGTTTATGACTGTTGACTATGGGCGCAACGTGGTATGGTCGTCACACCCCTATCGCGGGGTCTATAAAATAAGCCTGTCGGCTGATCATCAAAGGATCAATGGTTGGGTGGTTTATCATAAAAGTAGCGGCTTGCCATCATCGCTGCACAATTATGTATTTAAAATTAAGGGACGAAATGTTGTAGCTACCGAAAATGGAATATATGAATATAACGAACGGGAAGACAAGTTCCACCAATCGACTTACTTTTTACCTCTATTTGGCCATGCCGAAATACAATACCTTAATGAAGACCCGGATGGCAATATCTGGTTTATAGGGAATAAAAAAGTAGGGGTGATAGATTTCTCCAACGCCACAAAAGATAAACCATTCCACACCGTTTATTTTCCCGAATTAAACGGCAAGATATTACCGGGTTTTGAAAATATTTACGCCTATAACAGTCAAAATATTTTTATAGGCTCAAGCAGGGGCTTTTTTCATATCAATTATAAAAAGTATCTGGCTAACGCTCAAAAGTTAAATATTTTACTGGACCAGGTAAAAATAATTGGCGAAAAGGATAGCATTATATTTGACGGGTACTTTAAAAATGGTAATCATACCGGGCTTTCGCAGGATAAAGGCAGGGTTTTAAAAATGCCGCATAATTTCAACTCCTTTCATTTCGAATTTTCGTCAACACTGTATGAGCAACACAGCAATATCGAGTTTAGTTACCAGTTAACCGGTTATGATACGCGCTGTTCGGCATGGGCGGCTAAAAGCGAGAAGGAGTATACTAATTTAGGATATGGCACATACACATTTAAAGTTAAGGCCCGCAACAATTTGGGCAACGAATCGGAGCCGGTAAGTTATACGTTCATTATTGAACCTGCTTGGTACGAAACCGGATGGAGCCATGCACTATATGTACTGTTGCTGGCTGGGTTTATTTACTGTATTGTAATTATTCAGCAAAAAAAACATAAAAAGGCCGAGCAGCACCTCAGGTATATGCACCAACTGGAGTTGGATCATAACGAAAAAGAGATCGTATCGTTAAAGAACGAGAAGCTGGAGAACGAAGTAATGTTTAAAAACAAAGAATTGGCTACTACCACCATGCACCTTGTACAGCGGGGCAAATTGATGTCGAAAATAAAAGAGGGCTTGATAGAGATACAAGAAGCCGCTGATGCCAACAAAAACAAAGAGCTCACCAAGGTTTTGAAGTTGATAAACGAGGCTGAAAAAAACGACTCTGACTGGGATCATTTCGCCATACATTTCGACCAGGTACACTCCAACTTTCTGTCAAACCTGAAAACCAAGTTTCCGAACCTGAGCGCTACCGACCTTAAAATATGCGCATATTTAAAAATGAACCTCACATCAAAAGAAATTGCCCAGCTAATGAGTGTAACTATTGGCGCAGTAGAGGTAAGCCGTTACCGGCTGAGAAAAAAACTTAACCTACCGCAGAATGTAAACTTATTTGATCACCTGGTACAGGCTACAAGTAAAACGCTGTAACATTGCTAATCAAATTCATGGCAATGTACAGCGTTTTTGGATAGGTTTGGCTTTAAAATAGGTTTATAATTGGTATTTTGCTGTTAGCGCTTAACTGGTCCGGAAAAACTGAGGCGACGATATGTTTAAGCGGCTAAGCTTATATTTTTAATTTTTAAGTCTCCGGAAACTTTCGCATTATTTAATCCATAATCAAATCAGTTTGCAGAATGCGCATACTTGCAATGCCTTCATCTTTGGATAGGATGAGCTTTAAAATAGGTTTATAATCGGCATCGCGCTGTTGGGTGCTTAACTGTGCTCCGGGACGCAAGATCAGGCCATCCTTTTTAAGCAGCTAAGCTTTTGTTTTAAATCTCCGGAAACTTAACACATCAAGCTATACCCGTACTTGTTTTTTTACATTTCACACAGCCTAATTTACAACACTGCAATTTTCTGTAATGATAGAATTGCGGGTTGCGAAATACGATGCGTTATGAAATGTTTGATAACCAGATGTGAAATCTTTTATCTTTCTTTCCACTATTATTCCTGTCTTATTGTCAACAACATAACTGCCTGTTGAATGTGTATTTAACGACTGGCTATTGATTGTTTTGCTAAAGGCCATTGTTGTTGCCGTATCGGAGCGGCTTAGCAACCAAAACTCGGTCACGTTATCGCCATTGGCAGTAAGCGTTGGTACTGTCCATTTTTGCCCCACGTTAGTGCTTTTTAAAGATCTTACGTCCGATATTAGCGGGAATTTTTTTCCTACCGATAGCTCTTCCGGCTCAAAGCCAGTAAAGTTAAAAACGGTATCAACATCAAGTATAGGATTATTTGCATTAACCGAGGTTATCACACCGCTGCTATCAATCTGAAACACATAGGCTTTACCAACAATGGCAGCAATTGAGGAAGCCAGTTTACTGCTTGAGTCAACAGGTTTGTTCGAGTCAAAATAAAATTTGTCTTTTCCTGAGCTAATGGTATCCGTTATTTTATTGATTACAACAGTCACATTAAAATTGCCGTTTAAGCCAGCATCTACCTTATAACTTTTTGAAACGGTTGATGTTGAAGTTACGTTTACCGTAGCCTTACCGTTTTGCAATTGCGCTTCTGATTTAACAACAATTACCTTTGAGTATGTTTTACCACTTTCAATAGGCAATTTTATGGCACCCTGCTGGGCATTTGTTTTAAAACAAGCCAAAAGCATCAACATGATAAAAATTGGCTTACACTGATTTATTGTTATTATTTTCATTCTGTCTGGATATGGTTTGAGGATGGTTATTGAAAATTCATTTTCATGGTTTTTCTCCATTAGCTTTCGGCTGATTATTAACCGACGAGCTGGTATCCACACTGCACGGGCAATACCTGATATATCTAACTGAACGGTGCTTAACAGGCCGGTGTTTAACCACTTTGGGTTTTAGGGCAGCGTTTACACTTACCTTTGGTTTTAAAGGTTTATGTGGTACTGGCTTAACTTTCCGGATATGCGAGCTTGACAAAATCTTTCCTTTGGGCCTCAACTTGGCTGGTTTACGAACACCTACCGGAGGGCAGCAGCAACAGCAGCAGCATGGACGAACTATTGGCTTGGGTTGTGGATTGTCCTGGCGGTGGCCCGTACGGCTACTGTTTTCGCCCTCCAAACCGGTCTCTCTTGTCAAATCAGCAGGAATGCTCAATGGCTCAACTGGCGGTATCGGAGGCAGAACAGCTAACAATTTCGGAAGTCTGATCACCCTAAACCCCAGATCGTATTTTGAAGGAATTGGAGGAGGAACCTTCCAATCGGAATTATTGGGCGTGAGTGGCGGCGGCACATGCCAATCGGAATTATTGCTTTGTGCATCAGCCCGTTTTGCACCGATTATAAAAAAGGTAAGTGATAAAAAAATGATAAGATTTCTCATAAATATTTTCTGTATTAATTGAACCAATTGCCTGCAGTAACGCCAGCTTAAGTACCTATTTTGCAGCTGACCTTTTTACTGATAACGGATACCCGATAGTGAATACCATACTTGCATGATCGCCTGAATATTGGGTTAAATTATCCACTCCTACTGAGATAGAAAGAGGGTTTGCAAACGGCCTTACCCCTGCAGATATGCCGAGGTTGGTGCCATACCACTCTGTATTAATATTGACGTTGCGAATAATCTCGTACGAAACATTAGCAAATACAGCGGTAGCGTACTGGCCTTTTCCTGCTTTAATATCGGCAGGGCTTTTGTATAAGAAGCGTCCGCTGCCAATACCAAGACTATAGGTTAACGCCGAGGCACCAGGCGTTTTAGAGGGCAGCCATTGTACTGCGTGGCTAAAAACCAAATAAAAGGTTGTCCCCTTTGAGTCAGTTTGTGCTGAATTGGTAAACAATTGAAAGGTACCAATGGCAACGCTGTTTCCAGCTGGCAACTGGCGGCTGATATTCAAGTTTGTTGAGAAATCGCTAAAGCGGTGAACGTCGGTCATATTTAGTCCTATTGCCACATTCACGGCCTTTACCGGGTTCCCGAAAGACAAGCCTCCGAATGCAATCAGGTCAGTCTTGTTTTTTGCATACAGCTCCGGGTAAGTACCGCCCAGGCCGCCATATACATAGGTGCCGCTTCCGCCAAAACCAGTTGGAGACATCATACTGAGTGGAGCATAGTCACTATAAAGTACAACCTTGCTATCTGACGAGCTTCCGTTTTTTAGCAGCGAATCAATTTTATTCGCCATTGCCTGTTCAAAGGTAGTTTGAGCATTAACGCTACTTGAAGCCAGGCAAAAAATTGCCAGTGCGATGGCTATTATATAATTCGATAATTTAGAATTCTTAACGATGAAAAATTGAATTTCCGGTAATACTTTAAAATTACCTGAATCAGGCCAACTGTATTTTCGGCATAGCACGGCTAATCTCTCGTCTTTCTTTAGGTTGTTCATGATTGTGATTCGGTGTTGTGACGACAAAAGTATTGAGCCGGGCAATGAAATAAACTAAGCCCCAGGGGTAAATATGTGCCATTTTCAGAAGTTAGGACAACATCTAAGGCTGTTTTGAGGGGCAAAAAGGCATCATTTACCAATGGTTAAATTAACAAACCAATGGTTATAAAATTAAACAGAACACGGTTTCGCGCTCTGTAATTTTATCTCATTAAATACATCGGGTTATCGTTTCAACATGGGGTTAACCTACCCAAAAAGTTACTCGGAAAACAAATCGGCAATGTTAGCCAGCCGCTGTATCAGCTTTCTTTTTTAAAGAAGTGATATAATCCGTTGGGCTCACACCTGTGTTTTTTTTAAAAGCGGAAAAAAAGGTACTCCGCGACGAAAAACCTGCGTCCATGGCTAAACTTTCTAAGGTTAACACTTTGAAGTCGCCATGGACTACTAATTTTTTAAAATAGGCAATCCGGTAGGTATTAATGTAATCAGTAAAACGCTGATTGTAGTGCTGATTGATCACTTGTGAAAGCGTACGCGATGGTATCTTCAGATCAACGGCAAGCTCATTGATGCTAAGCCCCCGCTTACGGAACACTTCTGATGTAGTGATATGACCTTCTATCTGCCTGATGTATTCGTTCAGTTGTTCCGGGCTCAATTCGGCACCCTTCTCGGCTACAAACAACTGGTTATCTAAATTCAGGCTATCTAAAATTACCTCATTTTGAGTTTTATCAGTATGGTCCTCAAGTTCATATGACACCTGGTATGTAAGCGGTGCACCGTATAGAACGGTGGGTGTAAACAACAGGATAAGGCTCAAAAGAAAAAACAACACACTTTCCCAAACCATGGGTGTTTTTGTTGTAGTAACAAAATTAAATTTGAGAGAAAGGTTACAATAAGCAATTACGGTTAATATCAATACTGTGGTGTTGATGATACCCTGAACCGAGACGAAACTGAGCAACCAATTGGTTACTTTTTTTTGCCGCCGTTGTTTTTTCAAACCTAAAGCCGCAGGCTTAAAAACTAATAAATAAACCAGTCGGCATTGCAAAACCTGATAAATCATGCTTTGCAATGGGCGGCAAATAAAATACCAAATCGGTGGAATTAAACCTGTTTTGTAATAGTAAACATAATTAAGATTTCCCGTTATGGCATTTACCGCTTTCACCTTCTCGGCGCCGTCGCCAAAATAAAAGGGCAACATCGCAACCAGGCAGATCATGCTGGGAATAAAATGCAGATAGTGTTGCTTTTTGAGCCCGGATTGCCGGTAAATACTTCCTTTTACATATAGATAAGCGAATGGAGGCACTAAAGGATATAGCGGTATACCATATCCGTACCACCACGGAACAAGCTTCATCAATCCACTTAAAAGCAACATGTAGTTAAAGGTTGATAAGCCAACAATTACCAAAACCCCACTCAACAATTTACTTAAATAAGCTTCGGGCTGGGGTTTGCGAAAAAAAAATAAAATAGCACCGGTTAAAACAAAGCATAGTGCACCGCCTACAATAAATAAGATACTGAAATCTACCATGTAACTCCCTTAAAAATATCCGGTTTATTAAAAACGCAGCCCTGAGGCCATTATGTATTCAATAAGGCCAGCACCAATATTTGCCCATTACCAATTGCTATTTATTTTACAAAGGAGCTAACGGATTAGCAGACCAAATAGTACGGGTATACTATTAGCTCCTTGCTTGTTTTTCTTGCAAATTTACCGCCAATGTAGGGATTCTCAAAAAAAGTAATGATGCCTTTATCGGCTTGTTTTTTTATAGACGAAGCTGGAAACGGATAATCAATTGAGGGTGAAGCATAACACATCTCCTATAAAGTTAAACTTATTTTAAGTTATATAAAAAAATCTTCATGCTGGTTTTTAAAATACCCCAATTCGGTGCTTTTATGCTCCCCATTACTTTTGCCTGCTCAGTTTGCGCTTCTATACACGCTCGGCGATTTTCCGGTCTTTGATTTGAATATTTTTGTAAAATGCGATGGATGTTCAAAGCCAAGCACATATGCAATCTCACTGATAGAACTGTTGGTGCCCCACAATAGCGATTTCGCTTTGTCTGTAAGTTCAAGGTGTATATGCTCTTGTGTAGTTTTGCCTGTAAATTTGCTTAAAAGATCCGACAAATAATTAGGCGACAAATTAAGCCGGGAAGCAAAATATTTAACACTGGGAAGGCCTGTTTCGATCAGGTTACCATGCGAAAAATAATCTTTTAATAATTTTTCAAATTTTTGTACTACATCTGAATTAACTTTTGCCCTGGTGTAAAATTGCCGGTCGTAAAAACGGTTGCAGTAGTTGAGCAGGAGCTCAATATTACTGACGATGAGGCCTTGTGAATGCTTATCAATATTTTGCGAATATTCTCTTTCAATCTTTGCTACGCAATCTTTAATAGTTAGTTTTTCTTCTTCAGAGATATGCAGGGCTTCGTTAGCCTCGTAATTAAAAAAAGTATACTGGTGTATCTTCCTCCCCAACTCGGTACCATGGATCAGGTCGGGATGGAAAAATAATGCCCAGCCCTCATCAACCGTAACATTCGGGCCCGGTGCTATAACCTGCCCCGGGGCAGTAAACAATAGCGAGCCTTCACTAAAGTCGTAATATCTCTTACCGTATTTTAACAAGCCCTCAAATTTTTTGCAGGAAACAGTATAAAAACCAAAGCGGTAAGTCATGTCTTCTTTAGGGCGCTTTGAGTAAAAGTCTGCATGATCGATCACACTGATCAGGGGGTGTTTCGGCGGAGCGTATCGCACCAGCTTATGCAAATCGCTTACAGAGTAAAGATCAAGGTATTTATCGGGCATCATTTTAATTGTAATAAAGATACTATAAAATATGGCTACCTGTTTTGGGTAGCCATATTTTTAGATGCCTGTTTGAACGGTCATCATTTTTTTGAAATTCACATCGTCCATTTGCTGCCTGGTCTGTATCAATTGGGCGGCGTCAAGGCCTACCGGGTAACGCAATTGTTCTGTGCCATCGGTTGCCGCTTCGTAAATCACACCGGCTACTTCGCCAATATTTTCCGACATCGGCCAATGATCCAACATTTCCATAAACTTATCAAACGCAGCCTGATAATCGTCAAGGCCTTCATTGCTGAAAAGTGTCATAGAACGCCCGGCAAACTCCGTCTTGTAACCACCGGGTTCAACTATCTTTAAATAAATACCCAACGGATTTAGTTCGTATTGTATCGATTCTGTCAAACCTTCAACAGCAAATTTGGTGGCGTGATAAAGAGATGAGAAGGGGAAAGTAACCCTTCCGCCAACTGATGATATGTTGATGATGATACCTGATTTTTGTTGACGCATAACCGGCAACACCGCCTTTGTTACGGCAATTAAACCGAAAAAATTGACATCGAACTGTTGTTTGGTCTGGTCTGCGGTTGCGGCCTCCAGCGCACCCAATGCACCATAGCCCGCATTGTTCACCAATACATCTATCCGGCCAAATTTCTCAATGCCCGCTGCTACCGCGCTTTCTATGCTGAGCTGATCAGTAACATCCAATTTGCAGATCAAAACATCAGTCAACGCGGACAGTTCAACTTCTTTTTCCGGCGAACGCATCGTAGCGATCACATTCCATCCATTAATGTGAAATAATTTAGCGGCCTCTTTACCAAACCCGGATGAAGCACCTGTTATTAATATTGTCTTTTTCATTGCTATATATTTATAAAACAAAGGTGTGGTTAAGAGCTTTGGCCTGTTTATATGTTTCTACTGATCTCTTATACTTTTTACGGTTGGAGATGATAAGATTGGTTTGCGGTGCCGAATATTAACGAGGTACCGCCAACATCATTGGCTTAAAGAAAACATAAATTAACAAGGGCAATCTATAGGGAGATAACAAAGGCATCAACACTCCTTTTTGCATGCATTTTTGCAATTGCCCCTAAGTTCAGTATAGCTATTTGGTTCTTAAACTTTCCAAACAAACCCTAAATAGATTTATGTGAAGTTATAATTGAAACAGACTTAATAAAAAAGGACAGAATGGATGTATTTCCATTCTGTCCAGTTAAGTCGGGATGGCAGGATGATTATCCTACCCCTTAAAGGGTTGATTATGTTAAAGTTATCAAGTGCAATTTTGGCAATGGTAACCGAATGGGTCTCATTTTTTTAAACCTCGTTTAACTTGGTTTGGTCATTTACAGGCACTTATAACAGATCGTCAATGAACTTTGGTATAACAAATATAGGGATTTGGCATCGAAAATTCCAAAAAATGGCATTAATATTTATCTCAAAATAGCGCATGATTATGGGTATTATGTGCAAGCCGACAACTTATTCTATTAGCATAAATTAATATATCCGATCAAAATGGTGTTCATATTTACCAGACGTTTCCCAATAACTAAAATAAGTAAAAGGTGCCAAAACGTTTTTAATCGGCAATCCTGACTTATCATATAAATTAAACAGTTGTTCAACGTCATTTTCGCCTTTCACCCAGATCACTGGCTGTAAGAAATATTCATAAAGCGGATTTATGAATTTCATTTTTATTTTATTATTTAACTTTGATTCAATGAGACGTCTGATCCTTTCATGATCGTCTATGTCTATTTCTTGAAAGTGAAGATTGACAACTTCGACCAAAATGTTCGTATCATCATGCTTCCTTAAAATTAAAAAATCAGCAGTAGTGTTGTTTTCCTTTTGTATTTGTTCTTCAATATTTATTAAGTCGTAACCCTCCTGTTTTTTGATTTCATTTAATACTGCCAGTTCACCTATGAAATTCAAATAATTTTTGTCAGGCTCGATTAAGAGGTTATATATTGAATGATGTATTAATGCTTTCTCAACAGGATTTAAATTTGATGATAAGGATTGGAAAAGTGTACTGTACCAGTCGAACATCCCGTCACCTTCGCCTGTTTTATAGTGCTTACTCATAAGAACACTATAAAATGTGGCCTCTTTGAATATAGGCTTTTGAGTTAATGTTAACTCATCTTTGATTCTTTGTAGTTTTTTACCGAAATTTTTATTTATGGTTTTCCAGCTTATGTTTTGTGTTCCAAGCAAATCTAATAGGCCGGGCATTTTAATTTTCAGAAACGGCCTTACATCATATTTCATAATTTTTTTATTGTATAGGCCGAATATCTGTTCAAGGTTTCCGACTAAGCATATAACCCTCTATTTTGATTTTGGATATTGGTCTTCTTTTCTTTTTAATCTCAATAAAAAATTCATCATCAAACCCTAAACCTGTGTAATACAAATCATCAAAAACCTCTTGGTTCTCGGGCGAAAATGTCATAGATGCCTCCGGATTATCTGTAATTTTGAAATAAAGGTTTTTATTAGATAGGAAAGTACCGCATATATCCATTTCGTCGGTAGCATACATTCTACCATGTATTTTTCGCCGGGATGTCAGAAATTGCATGAAATTAGACACCGGATTATTAAATTGTTTTTTTAAGGCTAAGATGAACGTTTCAAGGTCATCAATATAAACTGACCAGGGAAATTCTTCGTCGGGCTCTTTTTTTAATAAAAGATTCAAATCTGTTTGAACTGGGCCCCACCGCTCCAATGTTACAATGATAGAATGCACATAATTAAATCGTTTGGGGTTAACTGTATGAGCAACTTTATCGTTTTCAATAATATCAAATTGTTCTTCACCATAAAACATATCCTCGACCCGTAAACATTGATCGTAACCATATTGTATAGCGTCTTTAAAGTCTGCTCGTATGCGTTCAAATCCTTTCTCCGAATTTCTATATGGTTCTCTAAATTTAGATGCTTTTACTTCAATAATCAGTGCTATATCCTTATATAAAACAAGTATATCCTGTTCTGTATTGTGCTTTACGCGGTAATTTGTATAGAAAAAGGCTTCTTTCGCTTGTGCAAATAATTTCTTGAAAACTTCGAGTGTTTTTACTTCTAAGACATGATCTCTATGTTTGCGAAGCTTATCTGCTACTTTAGGCTCCTGTAGTAGAAATTGATAGAGAAAACTACCAAAGGCAATGGGGAGCTGTTTCTGATAAATATGTAAATACTCGTTGCTCGGCAACCACATAATGGGATTTTGTTCAATAGGATTTGCCTGGGCATAAAATAGGAACTTGGGATCTGACTCGGGGAACATCGTTACCATTGCCAATAAATGAATAATAGGTTCCTCTGTGAATTGCTCATGAAACTCCTCTCTTCTAAATTTAAAGGATGCATGAGTGCATAACTGAAATGTATCTAATGCTTCACGTATAGCAACAGGCAATCTTGAAATTCTTTGCTCAAATGTTTTGTCGCCATGACTATTTATTAAGAATGCCTGAAATTCCTTTGTATTCTGATAGGCATTAAGTTCGCGATCTTTATGCTGACTTAATTCTTCGGCAAATTTTATCCACTTAATAATAACTTCGATGGTTACCCCAAATCGTTTTTCTATGATTTCGTCAAACCGAGTAAAGACACGCTTTAGCCGGTCTATATCCTGCTCCATGTAACTTAGCGCGCCATTATCAAAAAATGTCTGAAATGACGCCTGGTGTATAAATCTATTTAATAAATCGCGTGCTGTATCAATATCGCCTAAACTTTGTTGCTGATATAATTCTTTTATTTTGTTTAAGTCATCAGCCCAACCTGATATAAGATCATTATGTTCTAAGCTGAACACTTCATTACCACGCTCTTCCGCGGTAGCATTTAACGCAATTAAATATTGCCAATCTTTTAACTTGGAACCATATTTATTTAAAATATGCTCCCCCGATTTATCGGGGCGCTGTTTAATAAAATAGGTGAAAAATCCTGCAAAACTTTCCAGTTCAAACCGGGCCACTTCTTTCTTGATCTTGTGACTAAGCTGTTCGATTTCAAGTTCAATTTCAGTCATTCTTAAGTTAAAATAGTTTATGCAGGATTATCTTGAAGGCATCCCACCCGGTTACAATTGTTATAATGGCGCTAAAAAACGAAATAAATCCAACCAACCCAGAAACAATTTTAAAAAAACTATTAGCTGTAATTTTGTCAACAGTGCTGTTACTTATTATGCCGAACCAGTATAAAATACGAATGGGTAAACTTAAACACCATTTAACGCCATATTGAAACCATTTTAAAGGATTTTTCAATTCAGATTGCAATTCGATTTTAATTTCATCAAAAGCACCTAAACATCTCGTTAAAATATCGTCTACCAAATTAATTTCTTCATCTCGAAGATGGCCATCCCTGATTTTTGGTATGGTGTTTACTATAAATTGGTAATTCCTTATTTTATAGATCTGAAAGGGTGCAATAAATTCACCAACACCGAACATGCCCACCTCTCGCTGTGCCTTTGCAGATTTAGAAACGAGCCATGAGTATAATTCGGGGTCAAACTGTCGTGCAACACGATAACCGCTGCTATTCAGATAGGAGTTAATTAGTTTAATATAGTTGTCCCTGTATTCATCCAAAAAAAGCATGTTTTTTTTTATATCGCGTATTGCGACAATAATTCTTACTAAACCAATAGTAGTAACCAGCGCAATGCCAGCAATGATTTGATATTTATAGAACATTAATTATAACTTATTATCTGAAATGGATTCCATCTAAATAATTCATCAGCTTAGTATTGATCAACAAATACTCCCCGTAGTTTTTAAATAGCGTATTATTAGATAATTCAAACTCATCTTTTTTCTCTTCCGCCTCTTTGATCTTTCTGTGTACAATAGTTTCCCTTTTGTACATGCTTTTCATTCTCCAGGCAAATCGCCCCAACGGTGTCCAATTATCACCCGACTGGGATATAAAAGCGAGTGAGAAAGTATATTCAAAATAGTCAAAATAATTGATATAGTCGCTTTCATTGGGGATGAGTGGCTCGAATATTGGCTTAAGTTTATTGAATAAAAATTCACTAAATGGTGTATGATGATTTGTTTTATTCATTTGGTTAAACCAATCCTTTTCAATTACTTTTTCGGCATAAATATCCTCAAGCAAGGGTTCATCTTTTTCGGAGTATTTAGACCATTTTTTCATGAAAAGTATATCATGCAGCAAGCTAAAATCTCCCGCTACCAATGCCGAGAGTCCAATTACATAGGTCAAATACAGCAATGGGAATTTTTGAAAATTCGACCACATTGAATAACTTCTCGCGTTGTCTGGCGGGTATAGAAATTTGCTAAAGGCTTTCGTCCAAATAAATCTATGCTGACTCTTGCCCCAATATATCCCATTTACCAATAAAATGCTTAACGTATTCATTTTAGTAATACCTACCTCCAGTTCGATTTTAAGCGCATCTAATGTTGGCTGAGGATATTGTAGTTGATTTAGATACATCGAAGAATCGTTGGCTTCTGTTAAAATAAGGTCATGCAATGAAATACGAAATTCATCTTTTGCTACGAACTTTTTTAATTTCGCTAAAGCTAAATCTGCTGTAAGCGGATGTTGCAGCTGTAATGATTCGAGAGCCTCAATATTCTCATTTAATTCTTGAAAAAACTTATCGGCATCAGTTATTTGTAACAAAACACCTTTTCTGAAAGCAGATAATGATTCGAGTTCTTTGGTAGCCTTACCCTTAAAAGTGAAGTAATTACCATAGCGAAATTTATTCGACGACTTTAATAAGTCTACTATTGCCACATCCCAGGCCGCTGACCAGCCACTTGTGATTAACCCGAAATTTTCAAACACATAGCGAACTAAGTTTTCCATTTGAGCATCATAAGAAGATAGCTCACTCTTAATATTTAAAAACTTTGTGTCAAGGTAGTCACCATTAATTTTTATGACGGTTATAGGATTATGAATTAGAGGTTGGACATTATCGATATGATTCGGATTAGAAATGACAACGGGTTCAATACCTTCATCTTTTAGCGCATTTTCAATTAGTCGATCAAAATTAGTAGTAACGATCACCTTGATTATGCCCTTTTTTACCAATTGAGCAATTTGGCGATGTGCTATTGTTGGCTGTTTAAGCTTTTCTTCAAATTCCTCATTATTGGGCTCGAAATAAGGCCGCAACGCGTTAACTCTTTCCTCCTGTGTATGGGTAATGGCTTCTAAAATTTCAGAGTAATCCGGCTCTTTTTTGTATTTTTCCCTATACCAATCCTCGGCGGTTCCGCTAATTGATTCTTTATTTAATGCTGCCAGTTGACTGATTTGATCAACAACTATCTCCCAGCCAGTTGGGATGCCAGCGTTTCTTGATATTCCTGATCCTAAAAAAAGGGCATACACACCCTTATTATGATAAAGTGAATATGATAAGGTGGTTAGATTCTCAATCATGGCTTATTGTTAATTCAGATGTAGATATGATGTTACAGTAAAATAATTACGGTTGTTAATTTCATCTTATTTTGTGAAGAAATATTTAACTCTTTCTTTATTCATACTTTCATTGAGGTTCTTTTGTAATTTCATAAAGGTTTCATCGGTATTTAGCGAAGCGGTGCCCGTTTCGACTATATCATGTATTGCCATCTTTAATATAAGAACTTCCTTAGTATCTCCCGCTACCGGCATACAGGTATTTATAATTGTCCCAAATAGTTCCGTATCCTTTTCCCAAATAAATTTGCTGTACTCGGCAAAATCGGTAACAATCTTTCTTTTGTCAAAAAGGAACTTTTGCCGTATCTCATATTTTAATAAGACAATATCCAAACAGTTAATAAATAGATTGGTAAAAGCATTTTCTAATGTATTTTCAGGGTCTGTTATGGAATCGGCTTCGTCAAATTTTAATAGTTTATTTCTCTTATCAATACCCAGTGCTTCTGCCGCGTAAAGAAAAGAAGCACAATGAATGTTATGTAGGAATTGATTTCTAAATTCCATCAATAATAAAAACTGTTCATTTTCAGCCTTAGTGAGCACGTCAAGATCAAATAACAGGTCAATTTTATTCCTAAAAGAAAGACTTGTGCTTTTATTACCCATCGTCTTAGTCCCTTCTTTGTCAATTTGTAAATATGTAAGGAGTATATTAGTCATGGCGTCCTCAATATTTAAGGCCATTTCCAAAATTTTCGTCCTAAGTGGCATGTTTAAGTTCTCATTCATATTTTAATCGCATATTAAACAGATAGTTTACGGCTTACACCTAAACCCAAATGCAAGGGACATAATTTACCAATAGTGAAATACTCTAACAATGCCCTTGTCCTGTTATCGGCAACCACTATGAACTTAAATGTATAACCATTTCTTAGGTTGTTTTTATCACTATTTAGAAACTCACGAACAAAAGATGAATTTCCAGCCAAATGATCATTTAACCGCTGGCATATACCTTTTTTTCCTGATAGGGAGCGGCCAACATGGATTACAGTCCTTGCTTGGTTAAAAATAATATAAACTCCTAATGCATAAGTAATGTCCATTCTTCCTTTAGGCGGGAAATTATAACTTTCTGCATTTACCAACTCATCGAATAGACAAACAATCATCTCATTTTCCGACATAATCAAATCGATTTTTTATAGGAGCAGCTATAATGGGATTTACAAATATAACTTCCAGATATCCTGAATAAGTCGTTTTAAAATATCTTGTCGCTCATTTATTGCCAGGGTATTCCATCTGTCGAATGATTTTAATCTTTCCGTTGCAAATCCGTTAAATTTAGTCTGCTCACCGATTTGAATCTGCGAAAAGGTACGTGTGAGCAGAATATTGGAATTTAGATAAGCTGTTCGCTTCACTACAAACCATTCATCAGATGAAATATCGTTTGAGTAATTAAGGCTTTGATTGATGGGCGCTTCCAATAATGTTAAATTTCCAAGCCGGTAAACTGCATTGCTATAATCATAGGATTGCGGATAATCCTGTTCTGGTATATTAGTTCCGGTTTGTGGAAGTATATGCTCCAGTTGCTGACTTTGATAAAACGAAAAATTCGCCGATGGGAAATTTACTTTTTGTCTGATATACTCCTCTACCTTGCCTAAAATGTACTTTATCCGATATTGCGGATTTAGATCACCCTGACTTTTATTAGAAAATTGACCATCAAACTTTGCCTGTTGTTCAGTTAGTTCCTTATTAAAATCATCATTTAAAAATGCTTTTAAATCATCCAATGATTTGACCAAACGTAGTTTATTAGCCCAATTTGCAAATAAGGCTTCATAGGATTTTGTTAATGTCCTGTTAATCGCATAATAAAACACTAAGCTTTCAATATTCTTAGCTAATAGTTTGGTAATCTCGGTGGAAATATTGTCTGGCAGCGCCATTAAGAGGACGAGGTGCTGCCTTGAGGTTTTTTTGCTTAAATAACCGATCCCGGTGATGTTAGGAAATGTACTATCGGCATCCCATGAATTAGTTGCCTTTACAAAATTTGCATAAGTGTAAGCCGCAGCTTTCAGCTCCTTAACAAAAGATATTGGATCGCTTTGATATTTGATTTTTTCCTTACCTGTAGATGAAATCATCCATTTATAAATTTCATCTTCTCTAATTACACCGTTATGGTAACGAGCAATTAGAAAATACCTTAAAAACCTTAGTGGTTTATCACCTTCTTTACTTTCATCCAAGCCTTTAAGCATTTCACGCCAGGTATTTTTGATAACTTCAAAATCATCCTCTTTTGCATGACTGAAAAGTAGGTTTTTCAATAAGTCCATCGCGTTTAGTCCTACGCCACGCTCATTTATTGTTTCAAATATTTTCAGTGCGCTACCTAAATCATCCGGCCTAATGATTACCATTTCCACGTTTGCCAGAAAATAGCTTATGAAATTTAAAAGGGTTTCGGGATCATCGCCTTTTAATTCAATAAGATACTCACTAACCGTATCGTATGCCTCAATCATCTTTCTAATAGAGGGTGTTTTGGTATCCGTGAATGACTTTTCAGAGATTAATTTATTTAAATAATCCTTGCTTTCTTCATATTGTAGAGATAAGCGGGGTGTATGTTTTTTGGTGGAGATGTCGTATTTATACAAAAGTTCTTTAACCACCTTGTATAATTCACTTTTTACAGTGTCCAGTTCATCTGTCAGGTCGTCCAAATTTTTAAGAATATCCCTTATAGCACACAATGCAATCACAATAGTGGTCAGACGCTGTTGCCCGTCAACTACATCATAGGCCCCGTCTTCCCTTTTTACAATGATGGTTGATCCAATAAAATAATTACTTTGTTTACGGGCGGTGGGTGAAAATTCATCTGATATATCCTGTAAAAAACGCGCTACATGAATATCGCCTGCCCATACATATTCCCTTTGATAATCGGGGACAACGAAAAAATAATCCTTTAGCTTTTCAATTGATTTTACTTCAGCTTTAATTTCCATGTGCGGTAATAGGTTTAAGATTTACCGTGCAAATTAACCCCTTTTTATCATTGTTAAGCATTCTTTAATAATTTTCACTATTATTTATGACCTAAACAAGAACGCCCTCCTCTTTTAAGGAAACAGTAGGCGAAAACAGGATTCTGTAAGATATAGCAACAAGATTTTAAATTCATATATCAGAACTTATCAGGCACTTAGCCAGAAATTTCAAAAAGAAGAGCCTTGTATTTTTAAACACAAGGCTCTTCTTTTTAAACACAAGGCTCTTCAACAGTATTAGGAGCATTTAAGCGTCAAACAACAAATCTACGGCCTTTCTAAATTTGCTGTTTTCATCCAACTTTAAGGCGTATTTCGCTACGCGGTCATTCACAAAGATCACCGTATAATCATAAGCGTGAAACAACTGCTCGGAAAATACCTTACTGCTTTTGCACATTTGTGTGCGATACTTAGTAATAACGGTTGTTGCCTTTTCCGCAAGCGATAGCCACATCTCAAAAGTCATCAAACCGAAGTCCCATGTTTTTTCATAGGCTTCTTTATTGGCTTTAAAATTAGCACAAACCGCCTGTATATCATCTAAAAGAGCGGGTATTTCATCGGGAAAAAGATCATGCAAAAGCCTGGCTTTTGCGATATTATCAAAATTTGCTAATAATTTCATGGTTGTAAAATTTAAGGGGCAAAATTTAAGGGCTGCCCCGTGTAATTAATTCAATGCTTTGATACCGTGTTTGGCAAACTGATTGCAGAGGTCGAATGCGGTTTGGCTACGCTGTAGCCCTGTGCCGTACATAATGGACCTAAATTTACTTTCATCGTCCCTGTAATTGCGCACGTTTTGAAAGTAGCCGGTAACGGCATTGTACGCCCCGTACAAAGTGCCTTTTGTGGTGGCTTCTTGCTGTGTCGGGTGGGTCAATGCAAAATCCATTACACTGCTCACCATGTTATTGTACGTAGTAGATAATTCGTCCTGCCTGCCGTTTTGCAGGCTTTGCAATACTTCCTTATTGGGTGCCATTGCTACCTGTACCAGCTTTTTTACCTCGTTATCGGTAATTCGCACCCTTGACCATTTATTAAACACCTGCTCCAACTCGCCCGCCAATTGGTTGGTAATGCCTAACAGCGTATGCGCCTGTTTTAATCGGTCGTTTGCGCTGGCGGTGTGGCGTATCTTAATTGAATTGCTATGATTGCGCATAGCAGCGTTAAGCGTATTCTGGCAAACTACACGTATGGGTGTAAACGCTGCGGTGATACTGCCGAAACCATCATGCGAAGTGGTTAAAAAGATATACTGCTCGATCAGGTCGTTCCTGCCGACCTTTATATAATCAGGCAACTTTGCTGTAATAAAAATACGCTCTCCCGCGTTGCCCAAAGCCCCGGCAGTTTCATATAAAATACCATCTTTACCACCTACGATATTGTCAAAAAATTCAAAGACGTTCACATTCTGCACCACCTCGTAATCATTACCCACCACGCCTAAAACCTGCTCGGTATCGGTGCGGATGGTGGCAAAATAATTAGGCACTTCGATTTCAGGAATAATAATGTCCGTAGCGGGGTCGCCTGTAAAGTTCTCTGTATCATAGGTAAACAGGGGGCGTTTTTCAACGGTATAGTTTAATCCCGCATGTTTAATGGCTTCTGCGCTGGTCGGGTAATCGCTGATAATTTGCCCTAAACCGTGCCATGCTTTCTCTTTGACGCTAAAAAAGCTGTGCTTTTGTGTCTGCTCGTTATAATTAATGTTGTGTGCCATGATTTTAATTTTTAGTGTATAAGTCTACGATCTTAATTTGCTGTACCTGCACGTTGGCGTTGCTGCTGACACGCACACGGGTATCGTCCTGCAATTCCCGTATGGCATCATGTATGTTTCTGTGCTTCGTATTTACCACTACCTGAATGAATAAATACACGGTGTCGTTCGGCATAACTTTAGCATTGATAGGAATTAAGAAAATCGTTAAACTCCATTTGAAACCCTGCGGGGTTTTCCTGTGCCAATTGTTGGGCGTAACCATCCCAAAATATTTGGTTGGTCAATTCGATAAAAATCTCTAACATTGCCGTAGATTTTAAGATTAGAAAATGTCTTAAATAACGCCCCCTGTGCTACACTTACAGGGGGCGTTCCCATTTATTAATTAAGCAGGGATTACAATTTCTGCTTCGATCTCCGCCAGTTTCTCTACGCAAAGGGCGTTAACGTACTGCGTTACATGGTCGATGATATAGGCGTTCTTGGTTACAAACTCGTTACCGGCATCGTCGTGTAACACCAGTTCGCAACGGTAAAATTTGTTACTGCCTGTTACATCGCCATCCTCGTTAGATGCGATGGTAAAGGTGTCGAGGTTGTCGATAGTCGCTTTTAACTTGTCCCTTTGGGTGATTTTCTTTCCTAACTCACTTACCAGTTTCACCGTTGCATCCAGGTTAAAGACAGGTTTTAAATTCAACTGCTCTTTGATCTCCTTTTTGGTCGGCTCTACCTGTGGTTGTGGATCTGCGCCGGTTTTCAGTTCTTCGGCTTTGGGAGCATCTGCAAGGTTAGCGGATTGGTTATCCACTGCAACGGGGCTACCGGTCTTAACCTCTGTAGTTTCGGTGTTATTGTTTTCCTCACTCTGCGGAACATCGGCAGGGGCATTATCGTTAAGGGTTTCATTTTTGGCTTCCTTTCCTGTTAAGCTTGGACGGATAGTGGTTTTTACTTCGTTGTTATTTTTAGCTTTATCGCTTCCGATTACTTTAGTTTTCATGACTTTTAATTTTTATGTGTATAAATAGATATTCTGTACTTGCTGATTAATTGAGATGACAGGTCGGCGGTCGGCACTTGTCTGTGTGGCGGGGCTTTGTTTTTTGGCTCTTTCATACTGCGTTGCTTTTTATCCGTTTTGTTTTAAGTGCTGCTCGCATAGCGCTCGCTGGCTTTTTATTAAGCAACTCACCTGAAAGAGCCGGGCATAACGGCAAGCCTTTTGGAAAAAAAATACGCTCTCCAACACCCGCCGCGATAGCGGCATCCAATGAAAAAATGAGAGGAAGATTTTTTTTACAAAACCCGCAGGGCTCGGGCTTGACGATATGCCCGGCGGATCAGAAATTTGTTTAATAAAAGGCCGAAGAAGTGCACTTAAAGGATGACTTTAAAAAGCGAAGCCGTAAAAAGAAAACGGGCAGGCGCAGGAACGGAGCCAGTGCGTTTAAAGGCGGGAAGCGACTGAATGTAGGAACGAAATGAAGCGGCTGTACCGCTGACCTGATACAAAAAAAGCCACCCTTTTTCAAGAGTGGCTTTGCATTAGTAATGATAATGACTTATTCGGCTTGGTGCTTTATTTCACTTACTTCCTTGCGGATTTCCTGCGAATGAGCTTTCACCTGCAACATTGCTTTACGAAGCCTGGTTCCGGCTGCGCTGTTGCCTTTTTCATAGAATTTTACGGCATCCGCTTCGGCAGCCGCGATCAGTTCTTTCAATGCCTGATAGTTTTTCATGATTTTTAATTTTAATGATTACTGATATTTATATGGATTAATTAGTGGCTGTTTAAAGCGGTCAGACTTTCATCCCGCGGCTTTCTTCCAGTTCTTTTTCCTTGCCTTTGCCCTGGCCCCGGCCTTGTGAAAGGTTATTGATGAGCGGTTTTTCAAACTGCTCCCGCTTTTGCCTTACGCCGCTGTCATTAAAGAAATCCAGCTTGCTGTAACGGGGAACGGCCTCGGCCATCACTTTGACTTCTTTGTTCTCCTTGTTCAGCGCGGTTACCTGAACGCGGTCGCCCTGGCGCATGGCATCCATGATCTCTGATTTTTTAGCCGGGTCTGCCAGTTCTTTGATCTTATAGGCATTTAGTGTTTTCTCCAGGTCGAAACCGAAAGTCGGGTGATGGAACTGTTTGAACCTGTGGTTGCCCCAGTCATCTTTCTTTTGATCGAAGTCCAGCCTTACCCAAGCCTTATAGGGTTCTCCGTCACGGGTCATCATGTTATCCCGGAAAACGGTGCGGTCCTGCACCATATTGGCGGCCTGTCTCGCGTTAAAGCCCTGTCCGTCTTTAAGATAGAAGGTCTGCTTGATCGCGGGCCGGAAATAAGCCGAACGGAAATCTTTGTTGATATAGTTTTCTTTCCCGTTCTCCTTACTGGCGAGGATCTGTTTGCTGTCGGGGCTTTCACCCAATGCCAGTTCGCTGTTCCCTTTTTGTTTCTTAAAGAAGTCTATAGCTTCGTTCGGGCTTTCAAACGTCCTCACCAATGGTTTTTCTTTGTTGTCTTTATTCTCCGTTAGTACCATGTACTGCTGGTTCTCTACGGTTGGCGGCACTTTGCCGGACGCCACTTCATATTTATTCAGGTTATACGTATCGGACTGGCCTGATTTATGAAAATGCAGGGTCATATCCACTACACCCCGGTCGCCAGGGAACTGGTCTTTGATGGTAAAGTGCCCCGGTAAGGGCTTCATATTCTTTTCCAGTTCATCGGCCACTTTAGGATTAAAGCCTAAGTCTTTGACCTCTTTTTTAAGGTCTTCCAGATTGTTCAGATTCATGTGCTTTATGATTTAAATGATAAAAAACAGTAGTTACTATTAGTGCCCCGGCTGGTTATTGCGCAGTAACACTCCCTCTCCGTCCTTCAGTTTCACCCTGATTCTTTTTACCTTTTTGCTGAACAGGGTTTTGGCGGCGCTGATACCCGCACTGGCCACCTGGGTGGTTAAGGACTGATCATAAGGCAGAAACTCCATGCTCTGCACGGCGTTTGCCGCCCCATTGCCGCCCGCATCGGCCAATTCGGCTTCCGGCGCAGGCAGTCCCGGCATCCCATCCGTATAGTAGACGGTCAAATCAACCGGGATAATGGATGTGCCGAGCCGGATGCTTTTGATCTGCAATAACAACCGCTGGTTGGTAATGGCGCAATTGCCGTAGAGGTTAAAGCCTTTGGGCAGAGTAATGCCTTTGAGGGTAACCGTGTCCTGCAAGCGCAGCTTGACCGCGCTGCCTTGGGCCACATTCTGGTTACCGTCGATCATGGCGGGTATCGCTTTAAACAGGCTATCGGTTGCCGGTTTTGCCTGTTTTCCCTGCTGCTGTAGCTGTGCCGCGACCATTTCAGGATGTTGAATTTGAATAATTTTGTCGATCATGCCTTCCAATTGCTTCATTTCGGGATCGTCGCCGTTCTTGGTATTCATGTTTTTCATGAGGTTTTCCAGGCGGTCAACATCTGCGGTATTGGTTACCGGCTGCTGTTTTGGTGCCGTTACCTGATTGGCTGTAACCATAGGTTCCGGCGCTTTGTTGATCTCCTGTTTCAGTTGGGCCAGCTTCTGGCTCAATTTCACCTCGTTGGCATCGGCTGTGCTTTGACCCTGCAGAACAGATCGGCTGCTGTCTTGCTTTAACGTAAATACCGGGTTGGCAGAATGACTGGTTGCGGTAACCGAGTCCCTTGCCGCCTGGTCGTACAGGCTCAATTTATCCTGCGGCTGGTCTTTATTGAATTTCGCTTCCGGCAGATCGGTATTAATGCCCTTGTAATGGGCAGCCTGTTCATTCGCGCCGCCCTTGCCGCCACCCAATGCCCAAAAGGCCATTGTCATAAAAGGCAGGATAAGAAGGGGCAGCACCAATAGAAACTTTTTCAGCTTTTCCTGCTGCTGTTGCTGTTCGATCGTTTGTTCTTTCATTGTTTTTTTGTTTATGCGTTTATCATTTGGTTAATTACATGCCTGGATAAGCAACCAGAGGCTGAACCCGCCCAATACCGTGCAGATGACCAGTAACAGGATGAGTTTTGAGGCCCGGTTCCAATGCTGTGTCCTCCGGTTGAGTTCATCCGCTATTAGCTTTTGTTTGCGGCTGATGGATAATTCGACCTGGCTTAACAGCCGTTCCCGCCTTGCCCTTTGTTTTTGTTTGCTGAATAATTGCATGGTCATTTCTTTTGAGGTAAATCCTTGTTTTCCAATGTTTCCCATTTCTCGATCAGGAAGCCATGCGGGTTATTGTCCGAGCGGTTGACGTTCCGTAAATAGCCCTGCGTGACCAGGCTGCGGCTGATCGTCGATGTGGAGCGTATCAGCTTTTCGGTAGCGAAGCATTTGAAGTAAAAGGGATATTGGTTAATGTCCACCTGAACGCTGTCCACCCTGATCTGCTGGCTGATATTGCCGCTCACGATGTTGTTGAAATAACTGGCCTCTTTCAGATCATCGTAAGCTTTTTTGGCGCTGCCGTCCGCGAGGTAAAGCGCCTGTGTGATACCCGCCTGTATCTGTTTATCATCCGGGTCAAGACTAAAAAAGTAATGGTGAAACATTTTAACATGATCCCTGATCTCTACCGGGATATTATCTTTGCGGTCTGCGGCGAATGCTTCCAGCGCTTTGCCATTGGCCAGGATATAAATATGCGCCTTATCGTTGGCCGAACTTTCGTAGCTTTTATAAACCGCAAAGCAGGAAATAGCCACGCAAGCCGCAATCAGGAAATAGCTGAACAGTTTAATATGCTTAAACGCGGTGTCGATGTTTTTGAGTTGTTGGAACATATGGCCCCCTAACCCCCTAAAGGGGGAATTATAAAGTGAATAAATTGGTTAACTGCTTTTACCAGATAGCCGGTCTTTCTGGTGGTTGCTGCCGCCGGCTCCTGCGCTATTCCAGCCTTTCATAAAGTCGCCAGGCGCATTAGCGATGTTTTTTGCGCCTTGTGCCATTCGCTCACCTGTGGCTGAGCCAACTGCTGCACTTGTGCTGATCACCGTGCTGGTTGTCCCCGTCGCTATATTGTTCACTCTTTGCAACATACCGTTGCCGCCATGCGCGTGGACGATGAAATTAGCCACTGTCGGCACTGAGAAATAGCCGACAATACCGATCAAAAGAAAGATGAGGTAAGCTGTATCGGTGGAACTAAAGAAAGTGTCCCCCTGGCTTTGGATCTGCGAAATATCCAGTTTCAGCATGTTCTCCTGAACCTTGCCGATAATGCTGCCGAAGATATTGGCGATGGGCAGCCAGAGAAAGATATTGATATACCGGGCGAGCCATTGGTGTAAACTATGCTGGAAACCATCAAAGACGGACAGGCCGAATACGAGCGGCCCCAATATGGCCAGTACGATCAGGAAAAACGCGCGAATGGTATTGATACACAACGAAGCCGCGGCATAAACCACCTCTAAAACCTCCGACATCCACTGCTTGATGCTGTTGCGGAAATTGTAGCTCTGTTTGTCCATCCAGAATTTAATATCGTTGCCGATACCATCGATTAAGCCCTGGTTATCGCCGTTCGGGTCGTCCGGGTGGGTGTACTTATACCACTTGCTCTGGTCGCCGCTGCCGGTATCACCCACGTACATTTGGTAGGCTGATGAATTTTTAACGGCATCTTCCTTTTGCTTGAGCAGTTGGGTAATGGCCGCATTGCTGTTCTGTACCATGCTGCCCGTTGCGCTGACCACCGGCTGTAATACACCGTTCATCAGGCCAATGACCGCCGGGAACGCCAGTATCGCCATGCCCAAAGCGAATGGCCGGAGCAAAGGATAAAAGTCGAGCGGTTCGGCGGTGGCGATCTGCCGCCATACCCGTGAGCCGATATACCAAAGCGCCGCAAACCCGGCGATACCGCGGGCCGCGCCGATGAGCTGGCTGCAAAGCGGAAGCATCTGGCTGTACACGTTGTCGAGTACAGGCTGCATTCCCTGCAAGTCATCGGCCAGGCCATCCGCTTTGCTCAAAAGTGGGAATAGCAGGAGAAACAATAGGCCCCCCAAGCCTCTAAAGGGGGCGCTTTTGATTACTTTACTGAATTTCATTATTGTAGGTTTTTAAGCGTTCGTGTGTCACTAAGTTCCTTTTGCCGTTGCAGGCGGAGCAAAGCGGTTTGGTTATTGAAATGCCGCAGGAATGACAGTTTATCGGAGGTGTCGGCATAAATGCGGTCGATCTCCCGCAGGCGTTCATCATCTGACATTCGCAGTTTTGATGCGGTAATGACCGTCATCAGGTCGTCGAGATTACGCAATGCCTGGCCGGTGATGTTGCTGTAGACACTGCCCAAATAATCCAGTTCCTGTACGCTGAAGCTGCCGCTGCCTTTGGCCCGGTTATAGGCCGACTTGTATTCCGAAAGGATGCTGCTCTCCGCGCTGATGATATCCGCTACCCGCTGATACTTTTTGATGTTCGGGTTAACCGCCATCAGGCCATCTAAAAAGACCTCATGCAAACTAAAGTTGCCTTGCGCAATGTTCTTGACCGTGCCGTAGCCCTGGCTGAGCATGACATAACCCTGTTCCATATCGGAAAGGATGCTTTTGAATTGGGACAGCTTTTCAACATCCAGTAATAATTGCTGGATCTCATAGGATTGGGCTTTTGCCGGTTGAGGCGCAAAGCAGAAAATAGCAATACAAAGACAAATAAGCCCTGCAGGCTTGATCTTAATTGATTCCATAGTACCTCCTTAATGTTTGCGTGTTCTGTGAATCCTCATTGCGCTGTAGTAAAAGCGTTTTGACCTGGTTGCAAAAAGTCATCGTAAAGGCGTACTTGTCTTTCATCCTTTGGCTGATCTGGTCAAGCCGCTTCAGCCGTTCATCGTCCGTCATTTCAGCATAGCCGGAAGTCATGACCAATTCCAGTTCGGTGATGTCGGCATCACATTCGGCCAGTAGATTGTTTTTGACCGATGCAATGTATTTGCGGCTGCCCGCATCCAAACCGTTTAAGGTGTTTAGCCGGTCAAATTGCGACGGAATGGCTGAAGCATAGGCTGCAATGGCAGCGGCCTGCGGATTATCTTTGATCGCCGGGTTCACCGTTTTTAGTGAATTGTAATAGATGCTGTGCAGGTTCTTTTCATCCCCGGTAAACCCTGAAATGGCTCTCAACCCATTATGAGCAATATTGTATCCCTGCTTTACATAACTGCCGTATTGCTCTAATGCCGCTATTTGCAAGCCCAGGTATTTGATCTGCGTTTTCTTCTGGAACCACCATTCAGAGAATGTTTGAGCCTGTGCAGGCTGAAAACAGCAAATAAAAAGCATAAAGCAGAGGCCCCCCAACCCCCTGAAGGGGGAGCTCTTGATCAGCTTACTGAATACCATAATACTTTTTTAATGTGATGACCTCGTTCTCATCTTTGGCCCTTTGCAAACTGAGCAGGGCGTTTTGCGCGTTGAATTGCCTCAGGTCGCTGTAATTGGTGTCAATGCGATTTGCCGAAGCGTTAATCAATTCGAGCCGTTTTTCATCGGTCATTTGCGTTTTAAATGAGCTGACCACTAACAACAGTTCATCCACATTCTTTACACTTTCCTCTAAGATCCCCTTGTACACCTTGGCCATATAATTGAGTTCATCGGGACTGAAGTGTTTATCCTGCTGTAACAATGCCCAGGCATGATGATAGGAATTGACCACCGCGGCCTGCTTTTCGGTCATTTCTTTGATCCGCTCGTACATGGCAATGACCGATTTGATCTCCTGCAATTCCTGGTAATATTTGCTGAACAGGTCTTTTTGCTGCTGTGTCCAGTCGCTGATCTCACCCAATTTGGTTTTGGATAAAGTATTTTCGAGCGTTTTTTGCGCATTCTGCAACCAGATCGTTTGATTCTGCAAGCGCTGTATTTGCAGGTCTATCGCTTTGATCACTTTGGTGATGGCCGCTTTAATGACCTCGGCGATTGCGATCTGCGCATTGGCCTCTTTGGGTAAGGCCACAAACAGCGTTATGGCCGATAATGGCAGGATCACCATATATTTTTTTATTGCATTCATATCATCTAGATTGGTTAAGACTTCGGAGTTTTTCATAAAAAGGCCCCCTTACCCCCTAAAGGGGGCACATTAATGGTTAATAAATGCTTGTTAATTATTCAGGCAGTTCCTTAATCCCCCTTTAGGTGGTTAGGGGCAATTACAACTTGCCGTATTCGGTGCTGCCATTGAGCAAACTGCCTTTGTCGGGATAGAATAGCAGGAAATTACCGGTCTGCATGATCTGTAAAATTTGCTTCTGCTCATCCCATTCGCCCGACCAATGTTTAACCTGGTGCTGCAAAGGCTGGAGTTTACCATCGGTAATACGGCGGTAGCCGGTCTTGCGGGTAATCAGGTAAATGTTCTCGGTATTTTTACCTGCCTCGATCACCAGCGTATCGTTGGCGATGCTGTACTCGCTGCGGGCCTGGCTGACATAGGTGCCGGGTATAAAGTCCTTTGTACTGCTGCTGTTTCCGCTATGGCAGGCGGCTAATCCTAAAACCGCTATGACCATTAAAAAAATGTAGTTTTTCATATTGCTGCTATTTAGTTTGATTGTTTGTTTACCATCGCGGCAATCCCTTTTCCCATACTACCATACCGCTCCGCATATTCCAGCACTTTTGCTTTCTCGGCTGCTTCGGTGGTATAGGCGTAATATTCAGATGGTGATACCTCGGTGCGGTACACTTTAGAGCTTTGCCCGCCCAGGCTGATAAATACTTCTTTGTACTTGTAGGAAGGGTGGTTGGCCTTATTCATACTAAGGATAAGTGCCTTTTCTTTTTCGGTGAGGCCCAACAGTTCCTGCACATCGTCAAATTTGTTCTGGTACTTGCTTTGGTCTAATAGGATCTTGCAATCGCTGTTATTAACGATAGCCTGTTTGATGATCGGGCTGCTTAAAATATCTTCGACTTCCTGCGTTACGACAATGGCTTCGCCAAAGAATTTACGCACGGTTTTGAACAAATATTTGATGTACTCGGCCATGCCGTCTTTGGCAATAGCTTTCCACGCTTCCTCTATCAAGATCACTTTCCGGACGTTCTTCGGCAGCTTTCGCATCTTGGAAATGAATACCTCCATAATGATGATCGTCACCACCGGGAACAAAATTTCGTGGCTCTTGATATTGTCTAACTCGAACACAATGAAGCGTTCATTCAGCAGGTCAAGGTTCTCCGTTGCGTTCAGCAAATAATCAAATTCGCCGCCTTTATAGTAGGGATTGAGCACATACAGCAGGTTCGCGATGTCAAAATCCTTTTCCTTGACCTTGCCGTTTTCCAACACCACTAAATATTCTTCCATTAAGAAATCATAGAAAGAATTAAAGCCGGGAAAGATATTCGGGTGTTTGGCCAAATGCCGGTAATACAGCGTAATGGCATTGGAGATCGCCACATATTCAGACCTTGCAAAGTTCTCGTTCTCCTTTTTCCATAAGGCTAAAAGCAACGTTTTCAAACTTTCCTTTTTCTCAATGTCCAGTACCTCGCCCTTAGCGATATAAAAAGGATTAAAGCGGATCGGGTTGTTTTCCTCGTAAGTAAAGTAATAGCCGCCAACCAGGTCGCAGAGCCCTTTGTAGCTATGGCCTACATCCACCAAAACGATGTGCGAACCTTGTTCATAATAGGAATTGACCATGTGATTGGTAAAGAAAGATTTACCCGAACCTGATGGGCCTAAGATCATCTTGTTACGGTTGGTAATAAAGCCTTTCTTCATCGGCTCATCGGAAATGTCAGCCCGGACGGGTTTGCCGGATAGCCGGTCGCCTAAACGGATGCCAAAGCCGCTTTGTGCACTGCGGTAGTTACTTTCGAGGTTTAAAAAGCAGGTAGCCTGTTCTAAGAAAGTATCAAACGTATCATTCATCGGAAAGTCGGCAGCATTGCCGGGCAAGCCTGCCCACCAGATCTGAGGTGCACCGTCGGTTTCCTGCTTACCCGACGCATCCATCTGCGCCATTGCGGAACCTACCTTGTTCCTGATCTCCTGTATCTGCTTCGGGTCGCTTGTCCAGGTCATCACATTAAAGTGGGCCTTAACAGGCAATCGTTGCTCGGCTATGGCTTCGTTCAGAAAGTCGCTTGTCGCATCCCTTGCAATAGCGTTTTCCCGCGAATAAGCAGACAGGGATTGCAGCCTTAATCGCTTTTTCTCTAACCCTTTAAGCGTTTTCTGCGCATCACCGATAAAGATGAACTGGTTATAGATGTGGTTACAGTCCAGTAATAAACCTAAAGGCGATGCAAAGCCGATACTGAATTTGGTTTTATCGGTGCTGTATTTGTCGTAGTTGACCCGGCTGCCGCAAAGCGATGGCAGGTCCTCTACATCCGAAAGGGTAAATAACTGGCAATGGTTATCGCCGATCCTGATCTCGTCTTTTAGGTGAACATCTTTAATTACGGGCCTTTCGTTTTCACCTTGTAAAAAGCAATACTGCTCAATGATCCCAGACTGGGATTTTGTTCCGGCCAGTTCATCATCGGTCAGGCGCTGCATACTTATAAAACCACTATCGGTTAAAATGCGCTCAAAGGCCCCGGCTTTTTCCATAAAGTCGCTGTAAAGCTGCTCGTTCAGAGCCTGCCCCGGAACCGGCGACTTACGCATTAAACCTGAATAGCCGCTGCTGGCTGCCTTGCGGTTACCTGGCTGTATGGTGAGCAGGATATAACAGGTATGCTCCAGGTAAGGGCGACCCTCAAAGTACGCTTCGCTGGCTTCAGCTAAGAAGCTGGCGGATTGGCCCGGTTTTCCATGATAACCCGCCCTGATAAAAATATCCCGTTTATGCACAATACTATGGCGTGGCAGTACTTTGATCGCTTTGATCCAGGCATGATGCAGGGCTTCGTATTCCTGGCCTGACTGGGTGAAAATATCGGGCAGCCCCAGTTTATAGATGATCGTAATATCTCCCCGCCTGGACAGGATAGCTTTATTTTCAACTTTATATACCGGCAATATATCTTCAATATTTATCATAGCCCCTCCCTAAATCCCTCCCCAAAGGAGAGGGACTTGTATATTTTAAATGAATAAATAGTTTTCTTGACCGGAATTTCAAGTAGTCCGGCAGGCTGCGTTTGGCATTTTTCTTTTGTAGCCCGTATTGTCCGTACTTATGGCTTAAGCGGAAAATGGTCGTTATTAAGCCCGTGCCTGCGCCGCCGATCAGGATCAGGCAAATCCAGGTATTCACCCCGCTGATATACAAGACTGCATACATCAGCAACAAGCCGACCAGGCCAGCGGCCAGGTAGCCGATGTACTGCGCTTTCAGGCCCCGAAATTCTATCGCTTTATTAATGCCTTTATTGATCTGATATACGCTGCTCATAAGCTGGTTCCCCTCTAAATCTCCCCCGGTAGGGGGAGACTACTTTTAATTGTTTATAGTCCAAAGAATGATTTAAGTACGGTTGCCACGACGACTAAAAAAATACAAGAGCCGAACCATGCAGCGGCTACCTTGTTGGTGTCCGGCTCCCCGGCATTCCACTTATTGAATACTTTAATTGCACCTATTATGCCGACCACTGCGCCTATGGCATACATCAGGTTACAGCCGCTGTCAAAGTAACCTTTGACCTGTGTGGTTGCCGAAGTAATGCCCGCGTTGCCGTCCTGCCCGAAACAATAATTGATTGTTACCAGTAGGACAGCGAACATTAATGTTTTTAATAAAGCCTGTTGTTTCGGGGTATATGGGATGTGATTTTTCATGTTATGATCTGTTTTTTTGGGTATGAAAGAACCCTGCGGGGCTTTTCATGATGTAATTTTTGAGAAATGAATGAGTAACTGTTCCTTCAGCGTTTAGCGCCAAATGTTGCTTTATAATGATCCCGGCTCCTGGTCAGTTTGTCGGCCAGTTCCGTCACACTGACATCAAACTCCAGTTCCGAAAGCGCCCGCTCGGAGATATCCGCTAAGATCATCGGGAGCAATTCGCTGTCAACCAGTCGCCTGTAAGACATGATCGCGCCAATTACTTTATTGACAAAGCGATCACGTTCTCCGGGTTCATGTTTGCCGAAATAATGAAATACGGCCTTCACATCTTCCAGCAGGTCAGGTAGTTCGGCCTGCAATAATTCCTGTTCGTCTGCATTGGTTTCAGTTTCTCCGGGCAAGGAAGGTCTTTGTTCTTCCTTATCGTCATCCTTTTCAAAATTTCGATCTTCCTCCAAGTCAGTTTCCTCCGGTTCATTCGGCCCGAAAAACAGATCGTCACTTCCTGCGGTGCTGACCCCGTATTCTTCGGCGGCTTCGCCTAACAGACCGTCATCTTCCGGTATTTCATCAGTTTCCGGCTGTGGTTTCAAAGTGTTTCGGCGGTTCAGCAATTTGCCCGTTTTACCCCGGTAAAAGGTCAGCCAGATGATGGCGTAATAGATCAGCAAGGCCGCCGCTATAAACAGCAGGTAAGCTTGCCAAGTGATTTGATGTAACATAGATCTGCTTTTTAAACCTGCCGCACCATTGCGGCAGGTTTTGTAAAAGCAAAATTGGCCCGGCCAGCCTCCCCGGAATGGCAGTCTAAAACGCTTCCGAAAGTTTGCGTGTAACCAACTGTCTTTTAACCGGTTGAAAAATCACTTTTTCCACTATGATTGTTTGGACCTGGTGTTTGACCGTTTGGCCCGGCGGCGTTTCATGGGCTGCAAACCGTTCAGGTCGTCGATATAGCGGCGTACCGATTCCCGTACCCCGTCGAAAAAGCGGGTCGGGCTCAGGATTTTCCGCTCCTTAATTTCCTCGAAGCGGGTGGTATGTTTGCTAAGGTCGACGTCCAGGCTCTCGCTGAGCCAGTACATAATATCGGCCAGCGCGGCTTCACCGCCGTTAAGCTGCTCGGAAACCCACAATCCGTAGCCCAATTCTACCGCGTTGATCTGTTCGCCTGTCCATTTCAGCGGCTGCCGCCTGCCACCGGGCCGGAGATAGACCGTCCTTTCGGGTTTGCCGATATTGGCCAAGGCGTGAGCGATATGCTCCTGCAACATTTCAAAAGCCTTGAATTTGGCAAACAGGTAATCACCGCTGGTGGAGAAGGTTTTATCCAACTCCGGCACTTCGGGTATCAGTACGCTTTGTACCTCTACGCCGCGCACAAAATAAAGCTCGTCCAGATCATCCGCACCCAGGCGGTAATACTGGTAAAGAAAGGCATGCTGCCGGAGTTCCCGCTGTATAAAGCGGAGCTCATCCAAGTAGTGCGCCCGCAACTGCTCAACATCTCCGCCCGGCAGCCCTGAACGCAAATTGAACAGCGCCACCTCGAAAATATAATGCGCGTAGAATTGAGGCTTGGTGAATTTAAAGAAATGAGCTTCTTCCTTTTTGTCCTCAAAAGGATGCTCTTCAAGCAGTTTGGACAATTCGTTCAGACTGTCGCGAATTAACCGCATGGCCGCGGTCATCCGTTTGAAAGGATCGGTTTGGTTTTTGGCAACCTGTTGTAAACCATCCTCCATACGCAGGTATTCCTGCTTCGCCAACACTTGTAGCATAGATCAACACATTTGGTAAAATCGCCCTTTGACCACCGCGACCGAGCGGCAGTTTCAACAAAGCAGCGAATGTGTATCAATGTTCCATATCTGTCCTCCTTTAACCGGTTTCGTATCGACCGGCTGAAGGCAAATGTGCTACGCAAATTGTATTATTTAAATAAGTGATGGTACGTATTTTATTATGTGAAAGGCACGTATTTGTAATTAATCGAATATAAACTATTGATTAACCATGTCATTTTAATTAACTGAAACTTAAAGTCCGTTTAATTTGCGGGCGAGTTCAACCCGGTTGGTTACGCCCACCTTTTCAAAGATATTTTCGATATGCTTATCTACCGTTCGCGGGGAGATAAACAGCTTATCGGCAATGTCCCGGTAGATCATGCCCTGGCAGACCATGCCGGAAATTTCGGTTTCCTTTCGGGTCAGGTTGTGGCGTTTGCAGTTTGCTTCCACTTTTACCAGATCGTTCTGAAAAGGGGCCTGGCCCCAATAAAGGCGTTTCTCCAGGCGGTGCAGCAAGATCGATCTGCGGATAAACATGGCGGAAATAAATAAAAAGCCAGTATTTGTACAGAGCACCTCGGTTAGTTGGGAAACCTGGAACCATGAAAGCACGGTCATGGCCGCCCAGGGCGATACTGCGCAGTAGACCGCCAGTTCTTCGATATAGTAACTTCGGTCGCGGTTTTCCCTGTAATGTTTACGGATGGCGCGTAACATCACCCAAAGCAAAACTAATGAATAAATAAAAGGCGCAATTACACCATAGCGAATATCTTTCTCCAAATCCTCGTTGATCGCGTACATGATCACGAAAAACAGCAGGTAGGGCAGCATTAGGAATAAAGGCACCCCAAACAGCGCATGCCAGCGCAGCGATTTGAGGTCAAAGGCTTTGTAAAAGTAAAAGGGAAAATAGGATGCCATTAAAAAGCCGGTACCGTAGGCGATCATTTCCTGCAAAGAGATGGAGATATTGATCTTGGGATCGGGAAATAATCCCCCGGTAACGTTGTAAAGCAGTAATAGGGTCAGCAGTACCAGATACCAGCCACGCCTTTTATCGGGTGCGATGGCATAAATGACCGATTCGATCAAAAACAAAATCCCCTCGGCAATCATAAAAAGGAAGGTAACGATATGTACCTGTGTTCCAAAAACCAACATATATAGCCTCCTTATTTAATATGTTCATGTTTCAGGAAATGCAGGGTATAGGTCAACTCCAGTGTGTCGTATTCAACAAACCCATATTTTTTATACCAGGGCAGGTTGCGTTCAGTGGATGTTTCGAGGAAAACGGGCAGATTTTGCAGCTTTGCAGCGGCTATGACCTGTTTTAATAACCGGCTGCCTGTGCCCTGGTGCTGATAAAGCGGACTGACGCCGATAAACCATAAATAAACCATCGGCTCGTTTGGCTGTTTGGCTTTTATCTTTGCTTCACGGTCGAACGCTTTTTTGATGCCACCTAAACCGATGGCTTTAAAGATCAGCATCAAGTCCAGCCAAATGACCGATAAATCAGTTTTCTTTTGGTGAGGATACAGCACCAATGCGCAGGCTTTTCGATCTTCGGACAGCCAGACCATGCCAAAGCGATAGCAGACCTCAAAAGAATAGTCCATCAGCGCATGGATGCGCTGTTTGCGCTTTTCGTCTTGGCGGGCGATAAAGTTCACACTTAAATTGTCATTAAAGGCAGCGGATAACAGGTCGGTTACCAGCAGCTTATCGGTTCTTTTTGCACATATCATAGGCTTCTCAAATAAAAGGTTTAGGTCAGTTAAATGCGAAAGCGCGGGAATGACCTGAACCGTCTGAGAGGTACGACTAAATACCCAAAAAACAGAACAAGCCAGCCCGCACTTTCGCAGGCGTAAACTTGCTCCTGTTTTTTATTCAAAAATTTAGTCGTTTTCTCAGACAGGAAGCGTGTAGACGCAGAATGTGTATATTTTGTTATAGTTTAAATTGTAAAATTGCATCATAGGCATTTAATTAATAATTGCTGTGTTTTTAATAGTGCTATTCTTTTTTCCAATCATCCCAAAAACGTTTTTCCCTCCGGGTGTCATTGATGATGGCGATAATGACACCGATCAAAAAAACGATCAACATTCCAAAACCGATTATCGTTGCAGTTTCCATAGTTTAGCTTTATTGTAACGGCATTAATTGCGTTTATCTTATTTATGCCCTAAACATACCCAGGCAAAACCAATCAGGGTATAGATGAATAAGCCGCCACCTGCGGCAACTATACCTAATGGTATCAGGTTAGGGTTGTCAATCGGCTCTTTCTTTTGTTTCATTACCATTTCTAAAAAGGGTACGTAATACCGCCTGTCAAACCAGCGGGCCAGAAGTAAAACCGCGATGTCCAGAACCAGTAAAATCGAAACGGCGATATAGGTGCTTTGCATAATCATACTTTTAAAAAGGGCAGGCATTGCTGCGCTGCCCTTGATCACAATTATATATTCAAGTTTCGGCTAAGTACCATAAGCTAAGCGGATGTTTTGCACCAGCACCGGGAAACCCGGCATCTCCACCGAAATTTCTTTTTTCAGTTCTTTCAGCTTTTTGCCCAGGAACTGAATTTTAACATGGCTGTACATCACCTCATAATTTGTGATTTGCCGAGCCAATTCTTCCAGCAATCGTTCATAGTTACTGTGCATACTTTCCAGTTCCACCCGATATTCCGTCGCCTGCTGCAAACATTCGCATTCTTTACCTAAAAGCTGTTCCAACTGAAGCAGGGCATCCATCAAATGCACATGCCTCGATTTTGAGATGCCCTGCATAAATGCCTGTTGTTAATAGTAGAATACGATCTTATCAAATAGTATCGGGGCGGCATTTGGGCTTCCTGTAAATGGCCGTGATGCGTTGTAGATCCGGAACTGAGGATTAGCTATAAAGGCAGTCGCCCTGTCAGCACTCACACCTTTCGCAATCAGTTCGTCTTTAGTCGGTATTGTATATTCAAAGGTAAAGAACTTGCCTTTTTGATTATAAGCTGGAGAAAGTGCCAGAATGGGTTTAACGGCGTCGTAGCTCATGTTATCGCCAGCATCTATTAAAGGCATGTTATCAGGCAAAATGGGCAGTACGGCTATCTTTACTGAATCTGTAGTACCAAATGTAAATGCATATTCTCTTTGACTAAGTACAGTAACCACTTTTTCGGCAGAGGTTGCAGCAAACGAGATCGCTACCTTTTTAAGTCCCTGGTTGTTTGTGAAGTTTGATCGCAAACTTGCACCTGTGGTATTTACACTGGTATTGAATGCATATAGATAAGTTCTCGTCGGTGTAGTGAAAGTTGCATCATAGGTCGCGCCAGGGTAGAAATTAAATGATTGGACGGTTGACAACCATTGTCCTACAGCCGTAGTGAACGGCGCATTAGCTGTAGATGGGACCACGATGGCTGACCCATCGCTAACTTTTTTCAAGTTTTGGAAATCTTCAGTTACGATACGTGAATACGGGCCGGATGCGAGGTCTGCCGTAGTTCTGATGTCTACCCTAAGATTGCTTCCGTCTATCCGCAAAATACCAGTGATATTACTTACGCTAACCGGGTAATCTGTGTTTTCAAAGGTTGCTCCGGAAAGAACTTTCGAACCGAATATTTGGTTACCTTTTTGAACTACCAGATTGCCTGTAAACTTTCCATTACCACCTGTTAACCCGTCAACAGGCAGGCTCACTAACATACCGTTCCAGGCGGTTTGATTGGTTACCAGATCAGCCGCCGTAGTCACTTTGGCAGTAATGGCTCCCGTTCCGGTTTTTTTAGCGTTAGCAACCGGGATCTTGTCAAGTATGATCTCGCCATTTACCTGGCTTAACTGCTGTTTCGAGATCGTAACCTCTACTTCGTCGTTTAAAGCGAAGTTGTGCGCGCCATCGAAATTAATGATGATACCGGGTTTATCAGTCGCTTCCTGTAACACGATACTTTTGGCATCGATGTTTTTGGCTGAGGCGTCCGAAATAACAATACCCTTGATCTTTCTGCCATCCGGCACAGTTACCGATGCGGCAGTACTTAACTTTTTCAGATCGGAGACAGCGATATTATCTACCGGAACCGGCGCGGTATTATCGTTTCCATTGTTCTTTTTACACGAGGTCATGCCCAAAGCCAGTAATAAAACCAGCCCGGCGGCTCTAAAAGTAATTTTCGTTTTCATTGTTTTTGTTTTATGGCCCTTTTACCGGCCGGTTTTTATGTGTTTTTAATTGTTATTCTTTTTTTTGACAAAGGCATAGCCTAAGCATACCTCTCCGGCATCTTTATTTATGTCTTATTTCTACTTTTTTATTGATCCATAGGCTTAATAGCTCCGCCTAAGATTGGCCCGGAAGTTGGGCTGAACAGTTAAAGTTTCATATACAGGGCTACCATCGGCATTATGGCCGGTAAGTATCCGTCTTGATGTTGTCTGCCTAAAGCCTTGAATTAACACGACGAAAGAACCGTTAGGTTCGGCTGGTACTGCTGCCGAAAGAATCACATTGTTCGGAGCATTCGTTTCACTTATTTTCAGAATGACGTTACCTGAATTTCTGGCTGCGCCCACGGTGTCAATCTCCGTATAACCGGAAAAAGAACCAAATGCAAGGTCTTGTGGCAGCCCGGCTGTTTTGAGATTTCCTGTCGCATCCAACTGTTTAACCATCAAATTTTGACTATCACTTCCTAAATGGACAATCCTGATCCTGACTTTTCCGGGAGTGCCCTGATATTCTTCCGGTACCTTTACGATCCGGTAAGCATCCACAGCATCCGGGCTTTCGACAAGGTAAAATGATTGTAACTCATTCCTTGCAACTAAAGTCGTTTGTATGTCTTTAAGAAATACTTTGTCCGTGCCTGAAAAAATGAATTTATAATTACCCAAAGCAACGGGCATGTAATACATATACTGGTAACCTGTAGGTACAAAGCCGGGATTAGGAAATATAGTGCCTGTGGCATTATATGGGTATTGCCGCAAATCGCTGGTTTATCCTGATACTTAGGAAAAAGGCGAAATGGGCCATTAGGAACGCTATCGTTAATAAATACCAAGTTGTTTTTCCGCAAAGATTGGCGGCTGTTCAATACTTCTGAACCATTGTAGAAGTTTACGCCTCCGCTTATATTTCCCGGCAAAATTTCTTTTACCTCTTTTTTGCAGGATACTACCAATAAGATTGGCAGAAGGCTGCAAATAAATATCGATTTAATATTTCTGATCATTTTTCTACAGTTTTTACGATTACGGTTTTATTGTTGGCGGTGCTGTAAATCATACCTTCTTCATCATAATTCAGCAACTGATCCTGACCCGAATCACCGCTGAACATTTTGTAACTACCTGTTTCAACGGCACCTGGCGCATAACGGTCGCCACGTTTTTTTATAAAATCCATTGTGCCAAATGCTGGAAAACGATGATCGGAAAATGAAGCCGCTCTTTGTTGATAGTAGTAGATTAGTATGCGCCCTCCCGGTAAAGGCATAAAACCAAAAAGGTCGGGGGTATCGAATGAACCGGCATTATACACGGCCGTTAGTGTATTGAACACCCCAGCTATATAGGGTTTATCATTATTAGGCGGCATGTTTAATTTTGAGTATTTATATAAGGTCACATTGTTCTCCAGGTCGTACTGTAAAATATCGGTTAAGGCATTTATATTGCCCGAAGGAGCAAGTGCGTAACAATACATCCGCTGTTCGTCCGGCATGATATTACCCTGATTATAAATAATGCCAGTACCAGGAATTTTAAGGATTGAGGCGTTATATTCAGTTTGCAGGTTAGAATCATAATTAGGCGCAAGGGTTGTTTTAAACAGATACTTTATTGAACCGTTACTATTTAACAATGCAGTCGCGTAGTTATTGGCAAATGCGTAACCTCCACTGATGATAGTTTTACCAAGCCTTAGGTAGACATTGCCCTTACTGTCGGGATAAATTCCTGAAACGTCCATCAGGTTAACATGGTTTATTGTTCCCTCTAACGGCAGAGCAGTGGGAATAACCGGTAATGCCATTGATTTTGGATAAAGCGTTTTATTTAACGTCGTGATGGTTTTGGTTTTTAAGTCAATTTTACAGAGCCGATAGATATAGCTGGCGCTACTGTTGGCCGAACCGTCCGTGGTCAGGGCCGAGAAATACAAACTGGATTCCTGGGGATCAGTTCCACCCGAATTAAAACCGGCGATGGCGAACGGGCCGTCTGCGTCACTAAAGTTCGCCGTATTGGCTACCGTTTGAACATTTGCAGATTTATCGATTTTAACGATCTGTCCTCTGGCGTTCGAATAAACATAAACGCTCCCTTTGCCGTTCAGGCAATACAAAACAACATCATTAGCTTGCGGAACAAAGTGGCTTTGCAGCTTTAATTGAGCAGCAATAACTCCCGGAGACAAGATCTCGATAGACGGGCAATCAATTGTATTACCGGCAGAAGTAACCTTAACCGGCCTATTTTCGCCAATTCCCATCGCACTGGTAATGGTGATCGTCGCCTGGTCGCCTTCATACGGGTCCGACTGCGTTCCCCCAACGGTTACTTTTTTCAGGCTTACAATTTTTGCCTCAATACCGCCGATCTCAATTTTAAGGCCTTTCTCCGGATTTAGTCTTCCGGTAATAACCATTGTACTGTCTACCTCGTATGCCTTGTTATAGTTGTTCACTACTTCTGGCATGTCTACCAACTTTTGATAAAAATCCTGTGATTTCTTACATGCAGCTAAAGCGGATATAAGCATCAGGATAAGTACGATCTGACTTGATTTTTTGAATTTATATATCATTGTGCGCTTTATTAAAATGAATAAGAAAATGACAATACATAATGCCTGCCCGGATTGTATCTTGATGCGATATTGTCTCCTTCAACTTTGGTAACGCCATCAGTTACCACGGTTTTTACAGGTTCATATTTCGAAGTAAAATTGTAATCTTCCGCCATTTCGATTGGCTTATTCAATAGGTTTTGAACCGAAAATCTGGCCTGGATGGTTTTCACGATACGTTGTGTTACCGAAATATCAACCACATGCCGCGGCAGTTCCATCAGGCTTCCCCGGAATTGAGATCCATTTAAAGTTGGGTCAGCAGCAAACCCTCTTCCCGCCGCGTAGATGCGGGTGCCCACGATATTGTAAATGCCTGATATTTTCGTGCCTGTCGATGCGTTATCATAGTATAAGCCGACGTTTACAATATAGGGTGCCTGGCCCTGTAGCGGGCGTTTGATGATAAAATTACCTATCCGCTTATCAGGTTGATCTTTTTGCTCATTGGCTACGTCGGCGCTGTCTTTAATGGCTTCGCTTCTGATCAGCGTAAGGTTGCCGATAACCGATAAACGCTTGAACAAGTTACCCGGAATGAAGTCCAGATTTTTTCGCAATTCAAATTCTACCCCTTTAATGGAAGCCCTTGCGGCGTTCTGAAAAGTAATTAATGCTGGGTTATTTAAAATACGATCACTGGCGTTGATCCGTTCAATCGGATTTTGCAGGGTCTTGTAAAAAGCGCCAATTGAGATGGTTTCCCCATATTGGTTCTTACGGGGATAAAACTCCAGCCTAAGATCGTAATTAGATGCGGTTGCCGGGCGCAAATAGGGATTACCTTGTCTTCTGGTATTGTTTTCCAGGTCGTAATCATTAAACGGAGAGATTTCCGTGAACTCGGGACGGTTAACCGTTTTGCCGTAAGCGGCCCTGAGCACCCAATTATCATGCGGACGATAGCTTGCATTAACGGATGGCAATATATCCAGTTTGGAAATATTGACCAGCACTGGACGATTGATTCCACCCTGATCGGTAGGTTGAACCGCCGCGCCTACCCGCTGACGATCATATTCAATTCTAACGCCGCCGTAAACTTCAAATTTCCGGTGAGCAGGTGTAAAGCTCATAAGCGCGTAACCGCTGTTGTTCTGTTCAGTAGCCGTGTAAGCGTCGCTACCTTGTGTATTATCGACAACCAATAAGCCGGTCTTGTCATCCCGCAGATAATTGGCAGACCAGAGTCTGCTGAGATCTTGTTGCTTGAACGCTGTAAGGGCGGGGTCAACGTATGTGCCATATCCCCCCGGTGCCGTTATGTAATCGCTGTAAGTGCCTGTAAAGTCACCTTCGTGTACGGTATAAACCCTTCTGAAAACTTTTCGCTCCTTCCATTGCTGAAACGTTCCAGCTTTAAGGAACAGCCAGGGCTTAAACTTGTAAGTATAATCCAGTGAAGCATTGTAAATCCCTTCGTTATTGCGCGTCCAGGTGCGGGAAATCATACCCTGGTTGATCCTGCTTTGATTTTCGGAATCTTCCGGATCACCCTTTCTGCCCCTTGCGAACCAGTAAAGGTTGGGGTCGCCGGTTGTAAAAGCAGTTAGCGGAGCCTGCAACCGGATTACCCGCTGATCCGGAAGTTCCTGGCTGCTGTAGGTTAAGCCACCATTCCAGTCAAAACGATGTTTACCGCCGCCGTAATAGTGTGTTCCGCCGACATTACCTGCATATAAAAAACGCTGGCTGTAGGAAAGAACGATATCTTTATTATCGAAAGCCCGTTGATCAGCCATCGCCCGGCGGTGAAATACTTTTTCTATGGTTGTTGACACACCTTGTTGTAACAAGAAGTTTTTAAACTGTAAGTTACTGCTATCCCGCAGCCTGTAAGTGAAGTTTTGCAGCAGGTTTAATTGAGCGCTCTCCCGGTTATTATTTTCGAAGGTTATCGCGTCATTCGGTATGGTACTTTTAAAGGCATCATCTATACCTTGCTGGCGATAAATATTGGCTTGCTGATCTTCGTGTTTGTAACTGAAAGAAGTTAGCATCGACAACGGTTTCCCAAACAACTTGTAGCTATCATAGTAATTTGTTGTTATCTGAATGGTAGGTAATGCCTGTTTTTGCCCCAAATACAAATAAGGGGAAAAGCCTTTAGCATATTGCTGCTGGGAGATGGTAGCTTTTTGTAAACTACCGTAGGCTGGTACTACAGTTGGTAGTTTGCGCGTTCCGTCGTCAAAACCTAAAAAATCAAATTTTCCGCCCTGATAGGTAAGCACATTTTTAAAGGTTGTACCCTCTCGCAAGCCAGTCTGCACTTCGATGTCGAAATGCTTTAAATTTTTTGCATCCTTGGTGTAGATCTTGACCACGCCGCCTGTGGCATCGCCCTGGTTTTCGGGTGATGGAGATTTGAAGACCAATATTTTATCAATGATCCTGCTTGGTATCAGGTCGAGCGCGAAAGCCCGGCTATATAACTCGGTACTTGGCGCTACGTTATCATTAAGATATGTTAAATTATACCTTTGATTCAATCCGCGAACAATGACAAATTTGTCATCTACAGTAGTTACCCCCGATACGCGTTGCATAACTTCAGCGGCATTTCTGTCGGCAGATTTGCTGATCTGTTCAGAGGAAATGGCCGATACCACCATTGATGCCTGCTTGACTTCTTCCAATACCTGGCGTTCAGAGGTATGTGAAACGGGGGCACGGCTTTTTTTGACACTGCTGATCACTACCTCTTTTAATGAGTTAGATCCCTGCAATTTAATATCATAGGTCGCTTCTTTGCCTGGCTTGACTTCTACAATTACTTTTTCTGTTGCGAAGCTGACATATGATACCTGAACCGTATATTTACCAGATGGAATATTGGTGAAGCTATAATATCCATCGATATTGGACTGCATACCTTTTTGTAGTTCAACAATGTATACTGACGCCCCAGGCAGGGGCTGCGAGGTTTCAAATTCTACAACGCGACCTTTAAGGGTGCCGGGGCCGCCGCCGGCTGATGCGTTTGGGCTTTTATAGATCAGTATGCTTCCGCTCTCATTTTTAAATGAAAAACCAGCATTTGTCAATAAGAATTTTAGAATTTCCGTTAAATCGGTATTTGTAAATGTTTTAGCCTTAACGGTAATAACCGAGGTCGCTTTGGGATCATACGCCATTGTTACACCGGAAGCTTCCTCCAGTCTTTTTAATGCATGATCAAGTTTTTCTCCTGCATTAAATGTGATCGTTATTTTTTTATCATCATTGGCTGCTTTAGCAGGCGAGCTGCTGATACCTAAAAGTAGTAAGAGAATAAATCCTGTCTTTTTTAAAATAAAATTAAGAGGGAACGTAAGTACACACGTTCTGTATTTTTCCATATTTTTGAAAACTTAGTGGTCTGTCCATTATTTATTTGTTGCCTGTCGTAAGCAGGCAATTTGCAAGACCTGTCGTAAGCAGGTCTTGTTTTTTTCCGGGCCTTTGCCCGATCACACCTGTTATTTGTATAACTCTATTACATTACTTTCAATTCTCCTATACTTTAATTGGTGTATACCTGCGATTAATTTAAGATTGTCGTCCACTGATAATTTTCTATCCAGTGATAAGCGGAACTGTAAGTTGTTAATTTCTTTATCCTTACTTACCAGTTTCACATTTAAGGTATTACTGAAGATCTCTGCCAATTCACGAAACGAAGCATCGTTAACCAATGTCCGGCCATCACGCCATGCGATCATCAGTTCAGGATTTTCGTCGGTTACCGTTACTTGGTGGTTCGTCCTATTATAGTGCAGCGATTTGCCCGGCAGCAGGGTTGCCAATAAGGCTTGCGGATTGCTCACGCTTACTTTTCCTGTTCTAACTGTTACTTCCAGCTGATTTAAAACCGGGTAGGCAGAAATATTAAAGGATGTACCCAATACCTGTGTTTTGATACCTTGCGTGGCTATGATGAATGGATGCCTCTGGTCGTGTTTTACATCAAAGTAAGCTTCCCCGGTTAGTTTTATCTGACGGGTTTCTTTAGCATATTCTGGTAATACCTCCATCGTTGAGTTGGCATTCAGCCAAACCGCTGTGCTGTCTTTCAGCAGGATCTTTTGGGTCTGGCCTTTAAGGGTATGGTAAACGACAGCATGTTGCAAAGGTGAATTACCCTCGTGGCGGGTGTAGAGTACAAGCAATGATGCAGATAGGAGTGCCAAACAACCGGCGATCTGATAGCCAGGGCGATAATACCATGCCTTAGTTAGCCTCTGAAACTTTATCTTGCCAAAGATCCGTTGTGCTGTTTCACCGGCTGCCAGGTCATCCTCCAAGCCGGGTATCTGATCATGATCGGCAAAAGAATCATACCAGCGGTCAACGATAAAACGTTCCGCCTGGTTTGCGGTCCCGTTATGGTAGCGCTTCAACAGTCTTTTTAAAATTCTTTGTTTCACTTTTTCTGCGTTTATACAGGTTAAGTGACATAACAGGCCAAATGGTACCTCAATAAACCGTTATTAAACCGTTAACTTTATGTTAACAGCTCGAATGAATTTCAATCGTGGGAATTACTTGGATTTTAATAGGACGACAACCAACAGGGTATAAAAAGAATTGGTCACATCGGGATGCTCCTTGTGCAGTACCATTTTTAGCCGCCGTAAAGATTCCGTCACATTATTTTTTACGGTCTGTTCAGCCAGTCCCAAAGCTTCGGCAATTTCTTTGATGGTGTAATCTTCACTGCGGAGCGTAAATACCTTGCGCATATTTTCCGGAAACGAACTGATCGCTTGTGATAAGGTACGTTCCACATCTGATGTTGCCAATACATCCAGTATGGTCGTTTCCATTTCCGACATCCGGTACAATAAATGCTCCAATGCTTTTTTGTGTAGGTTGGCGCGACTAAGCATCCGGATCATCCGGAATTTGAGCGAACTATGCAGGTAGTTTTTTAAAGAGGTGTTGATCTCCAGGCTGTATCTTCTTTCCCATATATCGGTGAAAATATCCTGAACCATATCTTCCGCTTCGGATTGATCACTCAGACGGTTATAGGCAGCCCTGTATAAATCTTTCCAATAGAGGGTGAATAAAAGCGGGAATACAGCGGGATCATCATTTTGCAATCTTGCTATGAGGCTCTCATCCGTATGTAATTCCTTTACCTGCATCCGCTCAAAGGTAGGCAAAGAACATTAAGTTAAAATTAATTTTATATTATGGGGATAGAGCTGAATTTAAGAGAACAGGTATTTAGATCGTTTTGGCTAACTTTTCAAGTATGGTTATTTATCATTCGGTGATTCTTTGTAACAAAGATTTTGCAAGAGAGAGCCCTTTCATAAAGACCTATCAATAACCTGATATTCAGGTGTACTTGGCTAATTGTTTTGATTGTGAAGAACTTACTATGGAATTTTTTATCTTTAACCTAATTACCGAAACTTAAATTAATATTCAATACGATGGAATTACACGCGACCACTTTAGACATTATCGACTATATTATTCATTATGATTTTTATGATACACTAACTTCTGATGAGATCAGCAAAAGAGCCGGTTCCCATGATGAACTCAATAAAATACGCGCAAAAAGCAAAGAACATCTTGCCCAATTTTTTGTCGATGCGAATTTTTATAATAAGAAAAACCAGTTACTGCCACTGGCCGAACTCAAGGAAATTATCACCGCTAAGATCAGTGGATTTAAAGAAAAAGAACTGGATGAATTTGTAAAGAAGCTGAAAAAGGACGCTAAAAAGATCAAAGCCTTGCACAAGGAAGTTACCAAGTAAGGAGGCAAAAAAGGAGAACCTTGCAGTTCTCCTTTTCTTTCTAACTATTAACTGATCTTATTTATGAATAAAGAACAAAATGCTATTCATGAATATGATGCAAAGTTGTAAGGGTAATATGAGTAGCATATTACCCGCATGTTATCATACATGTTATTTCTCCCTTATCACATTTATAGTGATTTTTGCTTTTTTATATTCTATTAACATTTTCTGTAGTGGTATTTAAACTTAAAGACCATTCAACTTTCGGGCCAGTTCAACCCTGTTCGATACGCCCACCTTATCGAATATATTCTCAATATGTTTATCTACGGTTCTCAGTGATATGAACAGCTTGTCCGCAATCTCTCGGTAGATCATGCCCTGGCAGACCATGCCGGAAATTTCGGTTTCCTTTCGGGTCAGGTTGTGGCGTTTGCAGTTTGCTTCCACTTTTACCGGATCGTTCTGAAAAGGAGCCTGACCCAAATAAAGGCGTTTCTCCAGGCGGTGCAGCAAGATCGACCTGCGGATAAACACGGCAGAAATAAATAAAAAGCCAGTATTTGTACAGAGCACCTCGGTTAGTTGGGAAACCTGGAACCATGAAAGCACGGTCATGGCCGCCCAGGGCGATACCGCACAGTAGACCGCCAGTTCTTCGATATAGTAACTTCGGTCTCGGTTTTCCCTGTAATGTTTACGGATGGCGCGTAACATCACCCAAAGCAAAACTAATGAATAAATAAAAGGCGCAATTACACCATAGCGAATATCTTTCTCCAAATCCTCGTTGATCGCGTACATGATCACGAAAAACAGCAGGTAGGGCAGCATCAGGAATAAAGGCACCCCGAACAAGGCGTGCCAGCGCAGCGATTTAAGGTCAAAGGCTTTGTAAAAGTAAAAGGGAAAATAGTATGCCATTAAAAAGCCGGTACCGTAGGCGATCATTTCCTGCAAGGAAATAGAGATGGGGATTTTGGGATCGGGAAAAAGTCCTCCCGTAACATTATAAAGCAGTAACAAGGTTAACAGCACCAGGTACCAGCCTCGCCGTTTATCAGGCCAAATACTGTATATAACCGCCTCGATGAAAAACATGAGCCCCTCGGCTATAATAAATAAAAAGGTGACAATATGCACCTGTGTTCCGAACACTAACATATAGCACCTCCTTACTTAACAGTTTCATGTTTTAGAAAATACAGCGTATAGCTTAAATCGAACTTTTCATATTCGGTAAAGCCGTGCTGTTCGTACCAGGGCAGGTTACGTTCGGTCGATGTTTCAAAGTAAACGGGCAAATCCTGCTGCTCCGCATCGGCTATGATCTGCTTTAAGAGCCTGCCGCCGCTGCCCTGGTGCTGATAAAGCGGACTGACGCCGATAAACCATAAATAGGCCATTGGTTCTTTTGGCTGTTTGGCCTTGATCATTGTTTCACGGTCGAGCGCCTTTTTGATGCCGCCTAGACCGATGGCTTTAAAGATCAGCTTGAAGTCCAGCAAAATCGCTTCCAAATCAGTTTTCCTTTGATGAGGATATAGCACCAGTGCGCAGGCTTTTCGATCTTCGGACAGCCAGACCTTACCAAAGCGATAGCAGACCTCAAAAGAATAATCCATCAGCGCACGGATACGTTGTTTGCGTTTATCGTCCTGCCGGACGATATAGTTAACGCTTAAATTGTCATTAAAGGCGGCGGATAACAGGTCGGTTACCAGCGGTTTATCGGTTCTTTTTGCACATATCATAGGCTTCTCAAATAAAAGGTTTAGGTCAGTTAAATGCGAAAGCGCGGGAATGACCTGAACCGTCTGAGAGGTACGACTAAATACCCAAAAAACAGAACAAGCCAGCCCGCACTTTCGCAGGCGTAAACTTGCTCCTGTTTTTTATTCAAAAATTTAGTCGTTTTCTCAGACAGGAAGCGTGTAGACGCAGAATATTTTAATTTCTTAGTTTAAATTGTAAAATTACATCATAGGCTATCATTTATAATTGTTGTTTTTAAATGGTTATTCTTTTTTCCAATCATCCCAAAAACGTTTTTCCCTCCGGGTGTCATTGATGATGGCTATAATGACACCGATCAAAAAAACGATCAACATTCCAAAACCGATCATCGTCGCTGTTTCCATAGTTTAGCTTTATTGTAATGGCATTAATTGGGTTTATCTATGTTATGCGTTAAACATACCCAGGCAAAGCCGATCAGGGCATAGATCAATAGCCCACCGCCAGCGGCCATGATACCCAAGGGTATCAGGTTTGGGTTGCAAACCGGCTCTTTCTTTTGTTTCATGACCGTTTCTAAAAATGGCAAATAATACCGCCTGTCAAACCATCTGGCGATTAACAAAACCGCTATATCCAGTACCAGTAAAATTGAGATGGCCAAATATGAAGTTCGCATCAAAAGGAGTTTTAAAAAGGGCAGGCGTTGCTGCACAGCCCTCGATTACAATCAATATATTAGGAGGATCGGCTAAGTACCGTAAGCTATCCTAATGTTTTGCACCAGCACCGGGAAACCCGGCATCTCCACCGAAATTTCCTTTTCAGTTCTTTCAACTTTTTGCCCAGGAACCGGATCTTCACCTCATCATACAATACGCTATAATCCGTGATGACTTTCGCCAGTTCGCCCAGCAAACGCTCATAATCACTATGCATGGTTGCCAGTTCTGCCCTGTATTCACCTGCCTGTTGCAAACATCCGCATTCCTTACCTAAAAGGTATTCCAACTGAAGCAGGGCATCCATCAAATGCACATGCCTCGATTTTGAGATGCCCTGCATGTTTAATTATGGTGCCCAGGTTGGTTTTACATCGAAACCGAAATCGATTTTTTCAATGACAGCCGGAAACATTCCCCCAATATTTGTTGATATTGTAGTTGAAACCCTGAAAATGAAGTTCGGATTTTGCATAAAATAATCAATTTGATCCTGAGTCCAGCCTTTGGAAAGCAGGTCTGCGGCAGTTGGAATCTTGATCGTAATCGTATGGAAGCTTCCCTGGTCATTAAAAGTAACATCATCTATTAAAGCGCCCGAGGCAGAGCTTGAAATAGGATTTGCTTCTCTTTTTAGACCTAAAACATTTACAATGTATGAATTGGTAGTCGGGTCGAAGGTTGTGCCATTGTTATTGCTGACATCCAGAGAACCAGCAATTTTAATGGTGATTTTTTTAACGCCTGATAGCTTGTTGCCAAATTTGGTTATGATCCTATGTAATTTTGCTACATCACCATACAGGTATATATATTTTCTGCCGGCTGTCAGAAATCCTCCATCACCTGTTTTTGGGGTCGAGAAATCGTAATAAATATTGGCATTCATCCAGTTACCCGTGGTTAACGGCCAAATTTGACCTGAAGCAGCTTTATAATCCGTAGTATTTACACCGCTTTGAAAATCTTCTGTATAGGTGTATACGATAGCGCCATCTGCCTTAACCGCATCAGCTTCACCGCGCATATCCACCCTGATCGCGTTCCCGTTAACCCGTACAATACCTGTAAATGATTTTAATTCGGAGATATATGTTTTATTTTCAAAAGTAGCGCCGGACGTTATAAGAGAACTTACATTACCTTTAGTATCCGTGAATTCAAGCGTACCCGCGTATTTTCCATTTCCGCCGGTCAGTAAACCGCTTGATAACGAAATTAAGGTACCATCCCATGATGCCGCGTTTTTAATAACCTCATCGGCTGTCGTCGCTCTGGCAGCAATCGTTTTTCCGCTGTTTAATTTTTTTGCTTTAGTTAAGGGGATCTTATCCAAGACAATTTCACCGTTAATTTGGGCAAGGGTTTGTTTTGAAATATCAATCTCTACTTCATCGCCAACTGCAAAAGTTTGTGCTGCGTCAAAGTTGATAATGATACCCGATTTGTCCGCAGCTTCCTGGATCACTACTGTTTTCGCATCAATATTTTTGGCAGTTGCATCTGAGATAACGATACCGCTGATCTTTTTCCCGTCGGGTACAGAAACTGTTGCGCCGGTACTTAATTTCTTCAAGTCGTCGATCGAGATGCTCACTACCGGTACCGGCTCCGGAGTGGGAGTTTCTGTTTTCTTGTCTTTTTTACAGCTTGCCATTCCCAGCGCCAGTAACAATACCAGCCCCGTGTTTTTTAACATAGTTTTTGTTTTCATTTTTCTTTTTTGGATTTTGTTGTCAAGAATTTTAGACAAAGGCGTGGCCTTTACCGAAGTATTAATTAAATTAAAGTGTTGATTATTAGTTTTTTGCTATTTTTTTCCTATCAGTAGGTCCGGCGTAAATTAATCCTAAAATTGGGTGAAATATTTACGGTTTGATATGTTGTATTGCCATTTGCGTAGCCGGTTGGTATTCTTCTTGTAGTTGTCTGCCGGAAACCCTGAATAAGCACTACGAAAGAACCGTTCGGTTCCGCCGGAACGGCCGTTGACAAAACTTGCTTTGACGGATCAGCGACATCATAAATTTTAAATACAAAATTTTTAGAAGTAGCGGATGTTCCGGCAGTATCCAGTTCCACGTAGTCGGAGAAACCACCGAAAGGTAAATTCTTAGGCAGATCGGCAGCTATATCCTGTCCATTCGCATCGGCTCGTTTAATGACGAACTCCTTACTGTCGGTACCCAAGTGTACAAAGCGTATCCTGACCTTACCGGGTGTGCCTTTGTAGGCTTCCGGAACATTGACTACGCGGTAGGCATTATCTGCTTCCGGACTTTCAACCAAATACAACGCGTTCAGTTCGTCTCTTTCGTTTAGTGTAACGCTCATATCTTTTAGAAATATCTTATTCGGCCCGCTGTAGATAAACTTGTAAGTTCCTAAAGCTATCGGCATGTAGTATACATATTGGTAGCGGTCGGATATGACGCCGGATTGATTAAAGATGGTACCTGTTCGATTATACGGATACTGTCTCAGATCGCTTAATGGAGTGTATACATCAGCATACTTAGGAAATTGCTTAAACACTCCGTTAGCTACAGAATCATTTATAAATACGTAGTTATCTTTTCTCAGATCAGCCGCCGAATTCATCACTTCTGAAGCATTGTAGAAATTGATACCCGCAGCTTCCGGCCCTGGTAAATACTCTTTGACCTGTTTTTTACATGAACACAACAGCATAACGATCAAGACCGGGAATAAACGGTTTATCTTTTTGACATTTTTTAATTTCATTGCTTTTGTGTTTTTAAGATCAAAGTTTTACTGTTAGCTGTGGTATAAATCATACCCTCTTCGTCGTAATTGAGCATGACATCGTCTTCATTCATTTTGTAATTATTTGTTTTTACAGCTCCCGGCGCATAGCGGTCACCCCGTTGCTCGTTAAAATTCATTGTACCGAATGCGGGGAAGCGTTTATCATCAAATTGCAGCGTCCGTTCCTGGTAGTATAAGATCATCAGTTTTGCGCCGGGCATGGGCATTAAACCAAAAAGCGTAGGCGTATTATAGAATCCGCCGGTACTTACTGCGGTAAGAATATTAAATGACCCTGAAATATAAGGTTTAGTGAAATTGATATTGGGTTTTGTGTAGTTGTAAAGCGTGGTCTGATTTAACAGGTCGTATTGAAGTATCCTGGTAGGTAAACCATTCATTTGCCCGTCACCGAGTGCCAGGCTATACATCCTGTTCTCATCCGGCATAATCGGGCCTTGTTTATAGCTCATGCCAACGCCCGGCACCAAAGTAATTGATGCGGTGTATTCCCGTTGCTGGGAGGCACGAATACCCGGCGGTACTGTACTCTTGTACAAATATTTTAACTCCCCGTTAGTTGTTAACCTGGCTGTGGCGTAAGAATTTTCAATTTTAACACTTCCAGAGACAATGATATTTCCCAGCCGAAGGTAGAGATTGCCCTTGCTATCGGGGTAAACACCGGTCAGTTCCATGAGGTTTACCTGTGAGATATTGCCCTCCAGTAATCCGGCAGTTGGAATAAGCGGCTTTGTGGCCGATTTTAAAAATAGTGTGCGATTAAGGGTGGTTAATTGACTCGTTTTGATGTTGTATCTGCAAAAGCGGTAGATCAGGTTTGCAGCATTATCTGCTGATGCATCTGTTGTAACAGCCGAGAAATAAAGGTTTTCTTCCTGGGGATCAACGCCACCGGCGTTAAAAGCTGTAATGGCAAATGTTCCATACGTGTCTTTCAGGGAGGCTGGTGTGACCACCTGAACTGTAGTACCGCCCTTTGCTATTTTTTTGATGCTGTTAGTTGGCCCGTCGTAGAGGTAAACACTCCCTTTACCATTGATTCCATATAATGGTAGGCTACCTGTCGGCAAAGTGCTGTAACTAACCAGTTGCAAGGAATCGGCCAAATCACCAGATGAAAAAATTTCGATGGGCGGCCCGTCAATGGTATTACCCGCGGACGTGATCTTAACGGGGCGGTTGGGGCCGATGCCCATTTCTTTGGTAATAGTTAATGTTGCCTGGTCAACATAATAGGGTGCGTATTGGGTACCGCCTCCCACCACTTTGGTTAAACCGGTGATCTTTGCTGTTATACCTCCGATCTCTATTTTCAATCCGTTGTCAGGGTTGAGGCGACCAGTAATGATCATCTGGCTTCCTACCTCATAGGCATTATCATAGATCTTCCTGATCTCAGGCAAATCTACCAGGCTTTGGTAAAAATTTTCTGATTTTTTACACGCCGCTGTTAGTAATAACATTGTTCCTGTAAAAACAAGCACACTATATTTTCTAAATTTTTTCATTGCTTTTGATATTAGAATGAATAAGAAACCGATAAAATAAAATACCTACCGGGCTTATACCGGGATGAAATGTTGTCGCCTTCCGTAACGGTCTTTCCATCAGTTCCTGTAACCTTGGTTTCCGGTTCGTATTTATAAGTATAGTTGTAATCTTCGGCCATCATAATGGACTGGTTCAATAGATTTTGTACTGCCAGCTTGGCCTGAACACTTTTTACTACACGCTGCGAAACCGACACATCTACCAGATGGCGGGGGAGTTCCAATAAACTTCCCCGGTATTCAGAGCCATTGATAAACGAATTAGGAACATATCCCTGTCCGGCAGCATAAATACGGGTTCCTACCACATTATAAATGGCGGAAATTTTAGTTCCGGACGCTGCGTTATCATAATACAGGCCTGCATTAATGATATAAGGAGCCTGGCCCTGTAGTGGCCGTTTAACTGTGTAGTCAGCTACGCGGGTATCCGGCTTGTCTCCCTGTTCCGCGGCTATTGAAGCGCTGTCTTTCACAGCCTGGCTTTTGATAAACGAGAAATTGGCGATAACAGATAAACGTTTAAAAAAGCCGATAGGGACGAAGTCAAGATTTTTCCTGATCTCGATCTCTACACCCTTTATCGTAGCCTTTGAGGCGTTCTGGAAAGAAATACTTGCGGGCGTGTTAAGAATGCGGTTACTGGTGTTGATACGTTCGATGGGATTATTGATTTCCTTATAAAAAGCGCCAACACTGATCGTTTCACCCTGACGGTTCGCGCGTGGATAAAATTCTGTCCGCAGATCGTAGTTCCATGCCGATGCTGGCCGTAAGTATGGATTACCCCTTAATGCAGTATTGTTTTCCAGGTCAAGATCGCTAAACGGGGATATTTCTGTAAACTCAGGGCGGTTAAGTGTTTTGCCCACGGCGGCCCTAACTACCCAGCTATTACCCGGACGATAGCTTATATTCAGTGACGGTAATACTTCCAACTTTTTGATGTCTACCAATACCGGCTGATTGATCCCGGTGCTTATATCGGTTGGTTGTATCGCTGCCCCAACGCGTTGTCTGTCGTATTCTACACGTACACCGCCGTATATTTCATATTTCCGATGGGCTGGTGTAAAACTAAAAGCGGCGTAGCCACTGTTCGTTTGCTCTGTTGCCACATAAGCATCGCTGCCTTGTGTTTTATCCACCACTAATAATCCGCTCTTGTCATCACGCAGATACTGGGGCGACCAGATCCTGCTTAGATCCTGCTGTCTGAAAGTATAAAGTGCAGGATCTACATAAGTGCCGTATCCGCCTGGTGCGGTATAGTAATCGCTAAAATTACCCGTATAATCACCCTCTTGTACCGTATAAACTCTCCGGAAAACATGGCGCTCTTTCCATTGCTGATAGGTGCCCGCTTTAAAAGATAACCACGGTTTATATTGAAATAAATAATCAATGGATCCGTTGTAGACACTTTCCTTGTTGTTCGTCCACGTACGCGATATCATACCCTGTGCTATCCGGTTGGTGTTATCTACACTTTCCGCATCTCCTGTCCGTGACCTTGCATACCAGTAAAGTTCCGGATCGCCTGTTGCAAAGTTACCAACAGGGCCTTGCAACCTTATCACCCGCTGGTCTGGTAACTGCTGGCTACTTATCGTAAGCCCGCCGTTCCAGTCAATACGGTGCCTGCCGTTCTTGTAATAATGTCTTCCGCTTAAATTACCTGCGTACAAAAAACGTTGATTGTAGGATAATACAATATCCTTATTATTAGTTGACCGCTCGTCGGCGAAAAGTCTTCTGTAGAATATTTTTTCTATGGCAGTAGATTGGCCCTGTTGCAGCAAAAAGTTTTTGAACTGGATACTACTGCTGTCTCTCAACGAAAAAGTAAAGTTTTGCAGTAAATTCAATTGCGCGTTTTGCCGGTTATTGTTTTCCAAAGTAATGTTATCATTCACTTGCATTCCGGCAAAGCCGTCATCGATGCCTTGCTGACGGTAAATATCAGCGTGCTGGTTTTCGAGTTTATATCCAAAAGATGTAAGCGAGCTGAGTGGTTTCCCGAATAACTTAAAGCTGTCGTAATAATTGGCCGTCAGTTGCGTATTGGGAGCCGCTTTCATTTGCGACAAATATAAATAAGGTGAAAAAGCAGTAGCGTACTGCTGCTGGCTGATAGCTGTTTTTTGCAGGCTGCCATAACCTGGTACAATAGACGGCAATTTGCGTGTGCCATCATCAAAACCCAGGAAATCAAACTTACCGCCCTGATAAGTAAGCATATTTTTAAAGGTGGTGCCCTCGCGCCAGCCGCCCTGTACCTCGATGTCAAAATGCTTTACATTTTTGGCATCCTTGGTGTATATTTTAACTACCCCGCCCGTTGCATCGCCCTGATTTTCAGGTGAGGGGGACTTATAGACCATGATTCGGTCAATAATGCGGCTTGGTATCAGGTCGAGCGCGAAAGCCCTGCTATATAATTCGGTACTGGGGGCTACGTTATCGTTTAAATAAGTAAGATTGTAGCGTTGATTTAATCCCCTAACAATAATAAATTTGTCATCCACGGTCGTCACGCCCGAAATTCGTTGAACAACCTCGGCCGCGTTACGATCGGCAGATTTACTGATCTGTTCAGATGAAATGGCTGAAACAACAAGAGAAGACTGTTTGACTTCTTCCAGCACCTGTCTTTCAGAAGTATGCGCAACAGGGGGGCGGCTTTTTCGGACTGAACTTACAACAACTTCCTGCAAGGAATTAGAACCCTGCATTTTCACGTCGTAATTTTCCTCTTTATCCGTTTTCACTTCCACCTGCACACTTTCCGTTTTATAGCTGATGTAGCTGACTTTAAGCGTGTACTTCCCGGCAGGAACGTTGCTGAATTTATAATAACCGTCGGCGTTGGACTGCATTCCCTTTTGGAGTTCCACGAGATATACTGTAGCACCCGGCAAGGGCTGCGAGGTTTCAAATTCAACAATGCGGCCTTTAAGAGTGCCGGGGCCGCCGCCGGCTGATGCGTTTGGGGATGCTTCCTTATATATAACAACCGTTGCTCCCTGACCTTTGTAAGTTAAGCCAGTGCCCTTTAGTATAGCAAGTAATATTTTTGATAAGGTTTCCTGCTTGAAACTTTGTTCATTTAGTTCGAACGCTCCTGTAACTGCGGGGTCATAAGAAAATTTGATCTTTGTTACCGTCCGTAGTTCCTCAATTGCTTTTGCGAGTGTTTGTCCTTTTGAAAAATGGATGTCGTATTTCGTTTCTAACGACTGTGCCTGGCTATAGGCGGGCGAAAAAACATTAACAATACTGACAATAACGAATGTTATAAGAATTAAGGTGTTCTTAAAAGGCGTAACTGTTTGGGTTACCTTTTTTTTCATATTTTTAGCACGTTTACTTTGTAAATCAAAAGCAGATCATCATTTCTATACAAGGAAGCTGGAATTTTCTGTTAAAATGATGGCTGCACATTTATCAGCATCCGGTAAAACGGGTGCTGATTCATCTATGTAAGGATTAAACTTATCTCATTAATATGACCTCCTTATCCTTGATCTCGTAATTCAGGCCATGGATCAGTTTTAACTGTTCCAAAATATCCCGGATGTTATCTTTTTTATTGAATTGCGTCGTTATCCGCAATTTTTCCAAGTTGCCTGATCTCATCACTACATTCACACCATACAGATTTTTAAGTGTCGCTGCTAGTTCCTCAATCGGCACGTCATTTAAAAGATAGTCGCCCGACTTCCAGTTATTAATCCAGTCGGCACTGATCTTATCCAATGTGCTGTTGTGATTCTTTTTATTATACGTGATCTCCTGAAGCGGTGTCAACATTCCAAGTAACGAAGCTTCATGTTTTACAGCGACCTTGCCTGTGATCAGGCTTACCTGAATAGTTGAGGCAGCACGGTAATTGCGAATAACGAACGAAGTTCCTAATACCTGCGTACTGATGCCAGCGGCATCTACCACGAAAGGGTGACGGGTATCGTGTTTGACCGTAAAGTAGGCTTCGCCCTCGGTTAATTTAACGGTACGTGTTGATTGGGTAAACGCGGTCGGAGCATAAAGGGATGTTCCAGGCCTTAGATAGATCACCGAACTGTCCGGCAGTGTGACGGTTTTAAATTCACCTGCGCCGGATCTATAAACCTGCCAAACCAACTGCTCATTTTTTGCGTGCTGGTCGCTAATTAAACGATAGGTGGTTATGCTGATGGCCGCAATAAGCAATGAAGCAGCTATTTTCATAAAGAAATAGGCCCTGCTTTTTTTATGCTGAATATCTGCCTGGATGCGGGTAAATATGTCATCACCGATCCGCCTTTTATTTTCGGAGTTGCCAAAAGCATCGAAAGGCAGCCGGTCATCTACCCGGTCAAACCAGGCATTGGCCTGCTGATCTAATTTTTCCTTATCCTTAGCGGATTTGTTTTTGTCGCCCATATACTAACTCATCCTCGCCAAAGTCAAAAAGTACTTTACCGAATAGTTATTAGTATGTTAAATTTTTGTTAATAAAACCAAAAGGACGCCTGCAAGATTCGCAGGTTCAGCATAGAAGTTTTGAGTTTTTTTTCGAAGCCTGTCAAGTGCCTGCGAAATATTGTTCTTGATGGTTTGTTCGGAGAGGGAAAGTTCTACAGCGATCTCGCGGATCGACTTATTTTCCTGACGGCTTAACACAAATGTTTTGCGCATGGTGTCCGGCATTTTGGCGATCTCGTCATTAATGACCGTTTCCAACTCTTTAGCTTCGAGGGTAAATTCGGGTGAATATTGAACCTGGCTATCCTGAAAGTCGGTGTCTCGAATCAGCGTTGCCACGTTCTTTTTGTAAAAAGTGATGGCCTTATTCCGCGCGGCGCGGTTAAGATATGGGGCTAATGAACTTTCTATAAAAATCTCTTTTCTCGAAGTCCAGAGATTTACAAATATGTTTTGAACGATATCTTTTGCTGCCTCTTCGTCGCCCAGCCTGCGGTAAACCATGGTGTAGACTTCGGGCCAGTAGCGTTCGTACAACACCTGAAATGCCTTTTCATCACCCTTTCTAAGCGCGGCAAGTAATAAATCGTCGGTGTCTGAAACAACATGCATATCCAATAACAAAGGTACGCCATATTATATTAAGTTAATATTAACATGGAATTATGTACAGCAGTATTACAGATGCACGATGAGATTCAGATAGTTACTATATTCGCATCCTATTATGAATGAGTTATTTACAATAAATCCTGATTTAAACACTACATCGACATGGCCGGCCCGCCTGTCTGATCTTCATGGTTTTCCTGCCCGCTTTCAGACACTTCATTAGTTGATTGCGCTTCCTCCGAAACATCATTAACTTTTAATAAGGCTAATTCGGCAGTTACGAGTTCTTCGACTTCCCTTTTGATCTTCAAATAATTTTCTTCAATTTCTTCGGCAGTTATGTTTTTGATCACCGGGATCGGCCTGTAGGCTTCCTCTTCCTTTTTAATGGCGTCATGGTCGTTCTGTATCTCATTGTGAAAAACCTTGAGTTCAATTTTATTACCGGGATCATCTGCCACCATCCCCACAAACTGGCCGGACGACAGCGAAGCGATCTTTGAGGCGGGTATGGCGTAATCCAATTGGGTTGACCGGCTGGTCGAAGTGTCCTCGCTGTTGATGGAAACACTATGGCGGTCCTGCATGATCTTGCCAAAACGTTCGGACAACAATTTAGCCGTATCACCCATGACCTGCCCGCAGATCACGTTACCCGTGATATTCATAATTACCTCGGCCTGATCATGGCCATAGTCCTTTTTTAGCTGGCTGTAATCCTGGACCGCAAAAGTAGTCGCAACTAAATTGGAACGCCCGGTAGCGATAATGGTATCGGGGTTATTAAAATAAATGGTCGGAAATTCGTCGATCACTAAACTGCATTTCTGCTGCCGTTTCCGGTTGATCAGCTTGAGGGCTTTTGAGCAATATAGCGATAGTACCGCGCCATAGGTCTGCAGTTTCTGCGGGTTGTTCCCAATACAAACGATCTTGGGTTCGTCAGGGTTGTTAATGTCCAGCGTAAAATCATTGCCGGATAGTACGTAATACAGTTGCGGGGATGATAATCGGGCCAAACCTATTTTGGCACTGGCGATCTGTCCCTCTAATTGTTCCTTTGCCTTATTCTTAAAGGCACTTACAAAGGGATTGATCAGCACCTTGATCTCTTCCTGTTCCTGCAATACAGCAAACAGGGGGTCATAATCCATCTGCATCAATTCTATTACATGGGGCAGAGTGCAATAACGTCCATCTTTATATTTGCGCAGGTACCAGATAATAGCGGTAATAAAGTTAATGGGGCTTTCGACGAAAAAATCGCCCTGTTTTTTGATCCAGTCACGGTTTAAGCCTAACATGATCGTTCTTGCCGCTTCGGTCGCATCGGTAATATCATCCATACTATCCGGGTCGAGAGGGTTGCAGCGGTGCGTCCTTGCCAGATCATCAAAATTGATGATATAGAATTTGGGTTTGATCTTGTAATTACCTTTGTATTTTAAAAGCGTGTTGTAAGCTATTTTGGTTAAGTCGTCATACTTAAAATCATAAAGGAACATGGTAAAACCCTTTCTGATATGCTGCGTAATGATATGCCGGATGACAAAATAAGATTTACCAGCACCCGGCGTACCGATCACTAACAAGCCGCGAAACGGGTTAATAAAGTTGATCCAGCTTTTACGCGCCTTTCCTTTCAGGTTATAAATGGCTGGCAGGTTAACCGAGTATTCATTTTCAAGCAGGCGTTCTTCCTGGGGGAACGTTTCGTTTTCCGTATTAAAAATGTCGCTTTGCATCCCGATTTTGATCAAGCGCGATAACAGTGTGCCGCCTGTTAAGATCAGCAAATAACCTATTGCAGTGATACCTAAATATAAGGCGGTAATAACAGTCGCCGGTTCCGACAGGTAAAAGCACAACTGGCTGATAAAGTATAAGAGCAAACCACTGATGATATAGGCGGTAATGGCCCGCTTGTTGATCTTTTCCTCTTTTTTGCCTTTGGCACCAATCAGTGAGATGAAAAGAAATAACAAAGCGGCCAGCTTCGGCTTCCAAATGTTATTGAACAAGCCTGTTTTAGCAATATTAGTTACAATGCGGGTGGTGATAGTCGCGGTCCAGTGCCATTGCTGAAATGCTGCAAAGCAGGCAATGTAAATATGTATGGCCAATATAAAAATGCTGATCAGGCGTGTAAAATCAATGATTTTACGTAGGCCTTGTATGTCCTCTCCAGTTTGCATAGCCCCTCTTAAACCCTCCACGGTAGGGAGGGCATTATTTTAATGGTTAATAATTCTGTTAGCTTATAATTGCATCCCCTGTTCCTGTTTCTTTCGCTTTTTGCGGCGTGGGGTAAGCGGCGTGCCGTCACCCTGATTTTTGCCCATCAAGGCTTGCAGCGTTTTATCCAATGCACCCGTTTTTAAATAGTCGGTGGCCGGTGCGGTTTTCAGATAGGTTTGTTTTGGCGCGGCAGTTTTAAAGTGTGTGGCCGGTTTCAACGGTTGGTCTGCCTGACCGAAACGCTCTGTCAACGCTTTTGCACCATAAGCTTTGCCCAGGTCGCTGCCTTTGAATACAGCCATATTGGTATTATCCACGAACGTTACACCGTAAGTTAATCCCTGATCATTCTGCCGGAATATGGCTTGAATGTTCTGACTTTGGAGTTCTTTGATAAAAGTGGCTTTGGTAATCTGCCGGTAGTTTTTAAAAACGTTTTCAATTTCCGCTTTCAGATCGTCCCGGTATTCCTTGCGGTTCTCCGCGTTCTTTACAAACTTCTTTTCCAGGTTCGCTAAAGTTGGTTTGCTATAAAATGCACTGGCTTTGATCGGGATGCCGATGGGCTGGCCGTTCTTATCCAGTAAAGAATAGATCAACCCTTTCTTCTGGAACATCATCGTGTCCTCTTTGCCACGGTCAGCCTGTACATTAAACTGCCTTAAAGCAGCGTTAAACTCCGCTAAGGATGTGAAGCTATATTGGTTCATCACTGCACCCACCACATTACTGATAGCCCTTTTGGTCGGAAGATGGCCATAAACCGCTTTTTCGATGTCGGCGGGTTTGACGGCCGCGTGCTGTTTGAACGTTTTGCTTTCCGCGCGGACGAGGTTAAACTCCTGCTCGATCTGCTTTCGCGCCGGTTCGGATTTGAGCAGGCCGATATTGTGCAGGGGAATGCGTTTGCCATCCGGCTGTATATTGGTGGTAACGATATGCACATGGCTATGCCCCGCGTCGGTATGCCGGTAAACGAGAAAGGGCTGGTCGCCAAAACCTATCTTATCCATATAGGTTTTAGCGATAGCCTGTAAGCGTGCATTGTCCAGTTTTTCACTGGCATCAAAGTTCAGGGAGATATGCAGGGCATTGGTAACCACCTTACTATTGGTCATGATCAAGTTTTCAAAACGTTTCAGTTTGTTATCAAAGCTCATGCGGTCGATCTCACCGGCAAAGCCGCTGGCCATGATCAACTGCGCCTGTCCTGCGGTCACCTTGTTCTCATTATAATGCAGGATGCCCCGTATATACTTGCCGCTCACGATCTTTGCAACCATTTTTCAGCCAATTGGGAAACGATCACCAATAGTTCATCTACTTTGGCCCCAACAGTTTCATAGCGGTTAGCTATTTTCAGCGCATAAAATGCCCTGGTATCATCACTGGTGCTGCTATGAAAGGCTTTGGTTAGCTGGTTGATATTCACACCGATGGCCTTTAACTCTTTCCGTATGAGCGCCAGTTCCTCCATTGCCGTATTGAGCGAAGCGTCAACCTGGAACACTTTGATCTGCTCCCCTGAAAGAATCTTTCGGCTGACTTCACCGATGCTATGGCAGTCGCCTTTTTCGATCAGCTTTTCCAGCCGTTCATAAACGGCCCGGGTTACCCGTGTCCTGACCGGGCGGGTAAAACGTTCATCGGTTTTTAGGGTCTTATTTGCTTCCATAATCCAGGTATTTCAGGCACGTAAAAGGGGTGAGTTCCGAACCCCGGTAAGCCCCTGCGGCAGGCAGCAAAGATCCGTTTGTGGACAAACGTACATCTTTGCTGAACGCAGGTGCGTTCAGAACGCGCCCTTACGGTCGTTGGTAAAACTTCGTTTTGTGTCTTTATATTGCGCCTTTCGGCGGCTGTTATTTGTCTGCCTTTGCAATGCCTTTTGCCTGGGGCAAAGGCTCGAACGAACGGAGCAGTTTCCTGATCTGGTGCCGGGGCTGCGCTTTGATGCGTCTGATCTGCGGCCTGTATTGCCCGGCTGTTTTTCTAATAATGGTGCTTTGCTTCATGGCTGTTGGGATTAAAGGCTAATAAGATCACCGCAGGTTATTTTCAAGCAGCTTGTTAATGTCCTCTGTCTTATAATAGAGAATGCCACCGATTTTAGTATAATGAAGTGTGCCGTTGATGCGCAGGTTTTGCAGGGTGCCGGGTGAGATGTTAAGCAGTTTCCGCACTTCGTAACTTTTGATCCATTCTTTATTTTGTATAGCAGGGCCTTGTGACCTGATACCCATTCTTCGGAGTTCTGCGAACAGTTCGTTTTTGAATTGCTCCAGATCGTCTTTGCTGATTAATTCGATTGCTGGCATAATGAAATAGTTTATTTACAGCAAAGCAACGGGTATCTGCTTACTTCAATTCCCGGTCTAAATGGCTTCCGAAAGATTGTTTGTTGGGTGTTGATTTATAATTAGTTAGAAGTAGGTGTACAAAAAAAGCCGCTTGATGCAGCGGCTTGATCTGGTTGGTCGGATTGGCGTATTTATTTGCATCCAGCTTGTACATTTATAAAAGCCTGTTTATTTTATCTGAGATTTGCCGAAGGTCTTTTTCGATCTGACTTTGCAGCAAAGGATGGTCGTTAAGTATCGTCCGGTTATCATACTGTGCTTTTAGTTGCACTGGCATATCAATCATCCCACGGATGTTAAAGTCACCCCGGATCGGCCCTTGCCTTACCACAAAGTCCATTGAAATAAGATTGGCGTCAAGACCTGTTACTGCGCCAGTATAGGTATATTGCAAATCGCTAAATTCAGCCAATTCATCAACAATTAACTTCATGATTTTCTGCCTCCTGTCCATGCTGCGAAGATATTAAGAAAATTTCTACCTATCTACGTAGTCTTTCGGTAAGTCTTGCCATGTCGTCGCTTAATTTGCTTTCTACTACTTTGGCATAAACCTGTGTGGTGCTTAGTTTAGTGTGGCCAAGCATCTTGCTCACCGATTCTATCGGTACGCCATTGGTTAAAGTGATCGTGGTAGCGAAAGTATGCCGGGCGATATGAAAGGTCAATGGTTTCAGAATGGCGCACATATCGGCTATCTCTTTTAAATAGCTGTTGAGTTTCTGATTGGTCAATACCGGCAGTAATTTGCCCTCGGCTATGGCCTGCGGGTGGCCTTTATATTTGTCAATAATTTCCAGTGCCTTTGGTAGTAAAGGGACTTTGACGGCTGTGTTTGTCTTTTGCCTGCTGGTCATGATCCATAAATTACCATCCTGCCCTTTAACCAGGTTAGCAGGTGTGAGATTATATACGTCGACGTAGGCTAAGCCGGTATAGCAGCTAAAAACAAATAAGTCCTGAACAACCTGTAAACGAACAATGTGAAATTCTTTGCTTTCTATCCGCTCCAGTTCGTCTTTAGTTAGGTAATCCCTGTTCACCTTATCAAATTTTAATTGGTAGGCATGAAAAGGATTACGGACGATCCATTCCAGCCGTACAGCCATATTAACCATTTTGCAAAACCTTTCAAGGTGTTTCATCAGGCCATTGGTGGTCAGTTTCTTTTGACCCTTTTCGGGTTTACGGTTTCGCAGATAATACTCAAAGTCGGTGATAAATTTATAGCTCAACTCTGACAGGTATTTATCTGAGGTTTTGAACCGCACCTTTAAAAACTCTTTGAGGTACTTTTCTGTAGTATAGTAATTTTTCATCGTCCCGGGTTCCAATATTTGGCCTTGTTCCTGATTATGGTATTCTATCAGTTTACAAAGTGTAAACTCGGCCTGATCCATGCCGGTAACCTTTGCTTTTAATAATTCTGCCGTTATCCATTTCTTTTGCAGTAACAATTCCTGGTAGGTTTCAACAACACCTGACTTATATTGGTCGAGGTATTTGTTAAGTTTTACGATCTCCTCGCGGCTGCCCCTGGCTACCCCTTTGAAGGGATTCCAATTTTCTTCCTCTATGGAACGTTTAATAGAAATTTCGATACGCTTGCCGTTCACGGTGATACGGGCATAGATAGGCGACTTGCCTAACTGTGTGGTTTTCTGCTTTTTAAGATAAAAAGCAACGCCAAATGTGTTGTTTGGTGCATTCATAGCAATTTAATTAAATGGTTAAAAAAGCATTGATTTGGCGTGCTTTATTGAGACCTATTGAAATGGGTCACCGGATTAGGTGAAAAAGGGCTTTCAAATGGCCTCAAAACGCGACAAATTAAATTACCTAATTAATTGACGTTCAATTATTTACAATGCTTCTGGTGACCTAAGGTAAAAAGTCAAAATGGGTCACCGAATAGGTCTCATTTTCCTTGATTTTCCTTGAATAACTTGGGTTGGATTAAAAAGAAAAACCCCTTAAATCATACGATTTAAGGGGTTTTCGACTCGATTGGTATCGCTTAAGTCGGGATGGCGGGATTCGAACCCACGACCTCCAGCACCCCATGCCTTTAAGTCAGCTATTTTCATTAACTAAAAACCGCATGTCATAGCTAAAATTGCCATTTTTCATTTTTGCGATTATGTATTTTTAGGTTATTTTTTGCTATTTTTGACTAAAATGTTAGACCTATGTTAGACCTAAAAAGTTGCATTTTACCTTAAGAATGAGCCTTTTAATCGTTAAATTTACAAAATGTTAGACCTAATATGGCAATTACGACGAAATTAATGTTGAGAATCAACAAAACGCTTCCCTCTGGCGAGCATCCGATCATGTTTCGGATAACAGAAAATCGGAACAACTACGAGGTGTCGACGAAGGTTAGTTCTACGAAAGAGAATTGGAATAAGGCGTCACAATGCGTGCTGGATTCGCATATCAATCATAAATCTATCAATGCGCTGCTTAATAATATTAAGGTTAAGGCCACATTCTATTTTGCCAATGTTCCCGACGACCGGTCACCACGGGTCAGTGAAATTAAATCCCTTGTTGAAAAGCTGACAGGTGCAGTTAAAACAACCCCTAAATTGATGCTTTTGGAGTTTTTTGACAGCGAGGTCGCCCGCTTAAAATCAATGGAACGATATGGTTATGCCGGCGTTCATATTGTGACCCGCAGCCGCCTTAACAAGTTTATGAAAGAAAAAGACATGAACTTCGAAGATATTGATGTTAATTTTTTGCGCCGGTTTGAAGATTGGCTGATCAAGAACAATATTGCAATCACTACGCGAAGCATCGATTTTCGGACATTCCGCACCGTTTGGCGTAATGCAATGAAAGAAAAGATCTGCCGGGAAAACCACTATCCATTTAAAGATTTTTCCTATTCGAAATATAATGCCCCAAAGACCAAAAAACGCGCAATTAGTGTCGAGCAGATCAATAAAATAGTGGAATTAAACCTCGAAAACGACAAGCTGATCAATTCGCGCAATTATTTCCTGTTCAGCTATTATTGCCGCGGACTAAATTTTGCTGACCTTGCCAGTCTTAAATGGACGTATAATTTCATCATTTTTAGGCGAAGCCTCTATGAGCGCATCTCTGGTTTTCTGGTCGATAATAAAGGCATCGTTGTACCCCGTTAATATACCTCGGTAGATATTGATATCCCAATCTTTTAAAGGTGTTCCTGCCGCTTCAATCTTGTTTTTTATGGTGGCCTCTAATGGCGAAAGTATAACCCACCCGCCGTCTGGTTTAAAGCCCCCCTGTGTGGTAACTGACTGTCTAATAAAATCGCTCATTTTTTCTAAACTACCCAGGCTTTTATCTAGCAAGCATGTTTGTGTTTTGCCGGTATTTTCAGCCTTTTGGGAAATGAGCATATTCGTGTCGACAGTTGCCGATTCAAACACCTGGTAACCACCAAAATCAACCAATAAAAGTGGATTAGTTTCCCCCAAAAAGAACTTACGGGTCGCAACTCCATAATTTGCCCGCATCCATTTGTTAGAAGTTATAAAACCAAAATAGTAGTTAGGCCTAAGTAAACGAATGGCTTGTTCGTAGAACAAACAATAAATATCACCGGTACGGGTAAAGGTATTGTAATCGCCTTTTTGCAAAGCATCTGCATCCTCCCCCATTTTTTGCAACTGGATATATGGCGGATTCCCTATCACGACTTCAAAGCCTTCAAAATCACCGCTTTCATTTAAGACCTCCGGAAATTCAAACCGCCATTCAAAAGCATTTCGGTAAGTGATGTCGTTTTTTGCAGCTTCAATACTCTTTGAAAGCTCTTCAATTTCTTTTTCCAATAATCCCCGTTGAGCTACTTGCTTATTATCGTCGTTCCGCTCGAACAATTGTATAGCTTTATATTTTAAGATATATTCCTCGTTCTTCTTAATAAATAGCTTTTCAAATTTTGTTATTCGGGGATCTTGGCGCTTGAACTCATTAATGAAAAGTTCTATGTTGCCTTTTAACTCTTCCTTGAAGTTTTTGTCATTGGTGTCTTTATATTTTTTTACCCAGCTTTTATAATTATCGAGCTTTTTTATAAAGGAGGGTATTCTTTCAAATATTTCATCTTTAACCTTAAATCGACTGATTAATGAATTACCATGTTTGATATTAATATCAATATTAGGTAATGTCTCCAATTGCGTGTAGTTCTCATCTGATTTATAATAGGCGTGTTTTAAAAGTTCTATCCACAATCTTAACTGGCAGATCTTTACAGAGTTAGGGTTAATGTCAACCCCAAACAAACTCCCCTCTATAAGTTTGCGTTTTTCATTAAATAAGGTTTCCTGAATACGCTGAATTTCCGGCGCAATGATGTGACCGCCGGATACAGTTGTTGTAACAGCATATTCAAAAAATGAGGAGTTACGATAGGTAACGACCAACTCATCATTGGCTATACTAACATCAACATCACTCAGACGGCTTCCTTCGCTATCCGCCAGTATCCCTAATTGCGCTTTGATGGCAATTAATTCATTTAAGCTTGATACCAGGAAATGGCCGGAACCGACAGCTGGGTCAACAATACGAATGGACTCAATCAGTAAGTTAAATTCTAAAATATCTTTGCGATTCTTACGATCAGCCAGATAATTTTTCAGGTCATTTATATCTTCACATTTCCACCCATATGCGTCGTTGAATTTTTGAACCACTGCTTTACGAATGGTTTCCTGGCATAAAAACATAGTGACGGCACCCGGGGTGTATATTGAACCATCGCGGTAGCCATTCATTTTCTCAAATACCAGACCTAATACTGCAGCATTAATAATCGTCTTGTTTTCTTCCTGGACTTCTTCTTTACCGATAGAAGCAAAATCGTACGCCTCTAAAAACTCAAAAAAATAATGCAATGTGTTCATTGCGGTTAAATCTTTACTTTTTAGGCGTTTCCGGGTAAGAATTGAATTACTATATAAATCTATATCTAAATTGTCATCCAGGCCATTAACCTTTAAGCTGACATCCTCCAATGGAGAAATTTCAAATAAAGAACTGTTCAAATATGGGATATGACTATATTTCTGTTGAATGGCGGAGGTTCGACTGGCGGATTGTCTGGCAAGTACCTGAAAAAAGAGTTTATGCAGCTCATCATAATCGTTGACTGTTTGCACATTCAGAAACTTGAACCTTTCATTACCGTTATGGTATTTAATTAACTGAGCCTCTAATAATTTTAAAAAAAGTATTCGGTTCACCCAGGTGATGCTCAACTCAAGCCCTAAATTGAACAGCTGTTCCTCTGTTGTTTTGCCATTTAAAAACTTAGCCGGGACCTTTCGTAAAACTTCATCAACTTCCAGCATGTTGATGGTGTTTTCAATTAAGGAGGCTGGTTGTCTTTTAGTAACCGGTAACCGCTGTATTATTTTTCGGCTGCCATCTTTTACTTCTTCTAATCCAATAATATGCAATAGCTCTTTAAAAAAACCGGTATCTAATGAGTTGCTATCATTTATAAAAGGTAATTTCAATAAATTAACAGGGGAGAAAAACTTATATAAGGGTATAAGTTTGTTGTCGTCCTTTTCTTTATTCCCTTGCAAATATTTCAGGTACTCTCTGATATCAACGTGGGTAAATGTCATTTCTTCCTGCAAGTCATGGAGAAAAGGCCTGGCGATTTCATTGTAAAACAACTCTGTTTTTACACTAACCTTTTGTCCTGCTTCCCATTCTCTATAAGCTTTTTGTAGTTGTGTATTTTTGGCAAATACACGTTCAAACAATGAGGCGTCAAAAACAAACCACTCATAGATATTAGTTATTACTAAGTGGGTAAGGGAAATATTTTTATGGTTGACGCGCTCGCGAAGAAAATAGAGGATAAGCTCATGCATGGCTTTTGCATTGAGATTATCCTTAGTAACCATATCGTGTTTATTTGAAGGCTTTTTAACTTCAAGCAATACACCTACATGCGATTTGGCATCTTTTTCCAGATGGATAACCAAATCCGCACGCCCCTTGGTAGCAATTAAATGATTAGGATCGTAATAAGTTGATTTTAAGAAGTCTGCTAAATGCCCTTTAACATTTTCCTCGCTTTCTTTCTCATCAATGCGTTCAAGTAATTTGCTGAAGTTAACCTTGAAAAAATCTAAATCTTCACGACGTGGCTTTATTAGCCGATACGCTTTATTAATACTTTCAACAAGAGAGATAAAGGAAATGGTCATATTATACTATCGAGGATTAGTAAAGCATAAACTTAAGAAAATGGAAGGCAATGAAGATAAAAACATATTATTATTTGCAATTTCAAAAACAAAATCGTTGGTTTTATCACGATAAATTGTGACAAATGGTTAAAATATAGTCGTTTTTCTATCAAAAATGGCCGTAAAAATCTTTATTTTAGGTGTTGTATATTATGGAGATAGTGACCACCCTGTTTCGGGCCAAATTGACCCAGGGGTTAGCTGACTTTTGGGTTGCAGCAAATGCTATAAAAGCATGTACAAAAATAGTTATTTAAAAGGTAATTTCATTAATGGCTGTTTTCCGGTTCAACACTACGTTTTCTTCTCATAGATTCTCCCTTTAGCTCGATACGGTGTGCATCATGAACGATCCGGTCCAGGATAGCATCAGCAACCGTTTTTTCACCGATCACTTCAAACCATTTACTGACTGGTAGCTGCGAAGTAATGATCAGCGAGGTCTTACCATGCCTGTCCTCAATGATCTCCATTAGTGCCGCCCTGCTTTGTGCATCAAAAGGCTGGATACCAAAGTCGTCGAGTATGAGCAGTTGCTGGCGTTCGATCTTAGCCAGCTCTTTCATGTAGGAGCCATCCGCCTTGGCCATCTTGAGCTTGGCAAATAGTTTGGGCGTACTGGTGTACAATACCCTGTAGCCCAATACACAGGCCTGGTAGCCCACAGCAGAAGCAATATAGCTTTTACCGATACCGGTACTCCCGGTGATCAGCAGGTTCTCGAAGCGGTCAACAAACGTACAATCCGCCAGGCGCATGATCTGGTTGCGGTCAATACTTCGGTCGGCATGATAATGAACATCTTCAATTGAAGCTTTATAGCGGAACCGGGCATATAGGATTGTGCGTTCAATACGCCTGTTCTGCCGGTCGTCCCATTCTGCATCTACCAGGTGGGCCAGCAGTTCATCTGCCGTGTAATCGTTTGTTTTACCGGTTTCCATGCTGCTTTTAAAGGCATGAAACATGCCGAAGAACTTCATCTTCCGCAGTTTGTCTAAGGTGCTTGTGTTCATGTTATTGTTGTTTTAAATGGTTATTTGTAATAGTCTTTTCCCCGGATATTATCATGGTTAGGCATGGGTAGCTCATCGGCAAATATGCTTTCCTCATAGTTGTCCATCTTGTTTTCCAATATGGTTTGTATCGTTTTATAGCTATAAAGGCCATAACTGAGCCCTCGCTGACAGGCCATTATTAACCGGTCGTTCCCTGCCTTTTTTGCAAAGCCAAGTACCCCCAGGCAGGATTTGTAAGCCTGTTCGGGGTGTTGTTTACGCTCCAGTATTTGAAGGATATATAGCCTGACATCTTCATGGATGGAGGCCGCCCAATTGAGGAACATATCTGGCGTCCAGTCACTTTTGAAGCGGTGAGCGCTGGCCATATGTTCTTTGTCGGTAGTATACCCGTAGGGGTTCTTTTCGCGCGGGTGCAAAGCGATACGCTCATAATTGGAGTAGATCTCTACAATAGTGCGGGAGTATAATAGCTTAACCCGCTTGCCGATGAAGCGGTAAGGCACACTGTAATAGTGCTTATCAGGGCCGAGATTGACATGGCCATTCTTGATCACCCTGGCATAGAAGTGCTTTTTGAACTGGTAACGCAACACAGGCAGCGGTGCCAGTGTCCCACGCTCTATCTCTTCAAACTGTAGTATCCTGCTGTAATTGCGCCCCTTGAGCAACTGGCTGTTATGGACTTCCAGGGCTTGCCAGATCGCCGTATTGAGTTCTGTTAAAGAATGGTAGATATGCTTGTTTAAAGGGGCGTATACCTTGGTATAAATGATCTTAACGGCGCCTTCTACCAATGCTTTGTCACGCGGGCGGTACGCCCGCGCTGGTAATATGGTAGTGCCATAATGATCGGCGAAGTCTTCAAATGTTTCGTTAAGGGTTGGTTCATAGCGGCTGCTTTTGGTTACAGCCGCCTTCAGGTTATCCGGCACAATGGCGGCAGGAACGCCCCCGATGAAGTGCAGGGTATTCTCGCAGGCTGCAATAAAGTCTTCCTTTTGCTGGCTCATAACAGCCTCTACATAGGTGAGCTGGCTGGCCCCAAGGATTGCTACAAAGACTTCTACTTCAATAACTTCACCGGTTTCCTTGTCCGTATAGCTCATCTTTTCACCCGCAAAATCAACGTATAGCTTGTCTCCGGCCTTGTGATCCATGTGCATGGTCGGGTTGACCCTGGTCTTCCATTGGTTGTAATACGTGCAAAACTGGGTGTACTTATAGCCGTCGGGAAACTCTTTGATATAGGCTTCCCACAGGAGCTGCCGGTTCATACCGGTCTTTTTGAGCTCTTTATCGACATGTGGGAAGCAGCGCAGCATGGATTGCATACGGCTGCTTGGCTGGTTGTTTTCCCTGGTCTTACCGAAAAGATCTTCCAGCTCCTTATCATTCAGGCTATTAACTTCTTCAAAGGTAAAGCCGCTTTTCTTAAGGGCGGCCAGGTACTTTCTTACGGTATTCCGGGATGAATCAATCTGGGCAGCTATAAATCGCGTGCTGCGACCCTGACTGTTCATCCTTAAAATCTTTCTAATCTTACTCATGCTGATTGTCAAATTGGCCATCTTAGACAGGTCTTTTGCCCTCAAAAGATGGTTACTTCTACAGCATTTGCTACGCGTTTTGGTGGGTCAGTTTGCCCCGAAATACCATGGTCGGTTTGCCCCGAAACAGTGGGTCAGCTTGCGCCGAAATGGTGTGGTCTCATTCATCATAATCTCCACCGGACATACCATTTATACGTTTGACTGGATGTACGAGATAGAAGATCGTGTGGCACCAGATATGTGGGAACTTTGGGCTGTTCTTATGCCCGTGTTTTTCAAGCATTTGCCAACATTGGTTAGAATAAACACGAACCGGTTTATAATGACTTTTCAAGAATCGCAAGTAGAGAACAATACGCTAATTCGCATCCTTCATGCGTTTATTGATTGGGTGGTAGCCCATATATCCGATAAGGGATATCACACGTCCCTTGCCGAAATTCCAGTGTGGTTTTTTTCCTACAAAATCGATGCAATTACGAGTACAGACCGAATAGCTCTTATTCACAAGTTTCTATCCGTTGAGAACAAAGTTTTTCAGGCAACTTTTTGGCGCTATGTTATTTCAAACTGGAAAAAGCTCGAAACTTCAGAACATAATGTCCTAATCCATGAGTTGTCAAATGTTTCTAGTTTGATCAAAAGCGTTGTACTTACAACCAAAGATATTCCTGAAGAACTTGAACAGCACATTTTGGGTTTCTCACTAAGTAACAGATCAGCAACTCAAATTTTGATTGAAGTTCCTGAAGAAATATTTATCGCTTCTTTAGCCACATTGTATTTATTGCCGCCCTTTGATGATTTGCCGGCTAAAAACACTTCTTTATGGGATGGGGTTTTAGGCGAACTTTTAAAAAGGCCTGATCATAGTGGCTTCTCTATTGCACTAACTGTTTTTTTTGATGATGTATTACTCCTGCGTAGTACTCGGGATGGGATGTGGAACAAGCCCGAACAGTTGTTTAAAAATATTTTAAAAATTGGGACTTCACAAACCCGAGCCAATATATTTTCGAAATTGCTTCTCGACTTCATGGGGACCAGTAGTTCGCGGGCGAAAGTGTATTTAGAGTTGCTTATTTCTAAATCCACGCAAAAAGAAATTGAAGGATATGGTGAGGAATTTGCATTGAATATAGAAGCTATTGCAAACGTCCGAAACGTCTTCCTAATACCTCATTCAATATCTGCTAAAGTCGAAAGGAAACTAACGTTTGACACGATGCTTTTGAAAATGCTTGGAAAGCGTTGGATAGATGAATGGGATTCAGATACGCAGTTAAATTTTGCAAAACTGTCAGTTTATACCTTGCGGGAACGAGAAGTCAAAACGATACAGGGAATTGATCTTTTAAGAAATTGGGCGAGATCAAATCCTGGCTTTTTCACTGAAGCCGAATTGAAGATAGTAGAGGGCTATATGGCCATCCTTCAAGATATTTCGGGTGAACAAAATCGCGCTAAGGAGATTGCTTACAATCAAAAAATTAGAAGTATGGTCGAAGAATATTAAGTGCTGAATTCCACAAGATACTAATTTATGTCCGGTATCTTCTCAAATTGCAATTTCGCCCTTTTGTAAACTGATTTGGAATAGATATAGGGATGGCGCTTTACATCGGAAATGATTTCAGGTATACTTAAAGCTTGGTATCGTTCATCAGTTAAAGCGGTTCTATCTGTGGCTGAGAGGCGGCAGAATGCGATAAGGGATTTCAGTTCATCTGTTGTAAAAGACATAGTATTTCCACCAGTAGGTAAATACATATTAACGTAATCGAAATGCAGTTTTTCCCTCGTGCCCTTGAAAACAAAGTGGCGTTTCATATGCGATGGGTCATATGGGTCAGCTTTTAACCTCGCGGCGTGCTCAGGGTAATTGATGTGGGTATCTTCGACAAATCCATAAGTTAATAAAATGTCGATCAATTCCTGGGATGCTTTAAAGGTTTTCATGATGGGATTGGTTTAAGGTAAATATACAGAAAAATACTATCGAATATACTTTTCACACTTAAGAAAATTTAGCTTTTACATTGCACTTTATTGATGCCTTAACTTCTTCAGAGGTATAATAACAGCCGTTTGTTGAAAGCAGGAAATCCGCTACGACATGGCGACCTGCTTGTATTGCTGATAATTATCCTGGAATTTTTGGGCTAGTTTTTTTGCGGTTTCGTCGTAGGCGATCGGATCGGTCCAGGTATTTCGTGGATTAAGTAATTCGGCGGGTACGCCCTCACATTGTTGGGGAACGCTTAAGCCGAAAACCGGGTCTTTGTTATAATCTACGCGGTCAAGCTCATTGTTTAGAGCGGCATTGATCATAGCCCTGGTGTATTTGATCGCGATGCGGCAACCGGTGCCGTAACTCCCTCCCGTCCATCCGGTATTAACCAGCCAGACCTTTACCAGGTAAAGGTCCAGGTATTCACCAAGCAACGCTGCGTAGTGACTTGGATGCAATGGTAAAAAAGGTGCACCAAAACAGGTGCTGAAGGTTACTTGCGGTTCGGTTACTCCTTCTTCGGTCCCGGCGATCTTTGCGGTGTAGCCACTTAAGAAATGGAACATGGCCTGCTCTTTGGTCAGTTTGCTGATAGGCGGAATCACGCCGTAAGCATCGCAGGTTAAAAAGAATATATTTTGTGGTACTCCGGTCACCGACTGGGACTTCGCATTTCGAATATGGCTGATCGGGTAACTGACCCTGGTATTTTCTGTTAAGGAGCGATCGGCAAAATCTATTTTATTGGAATCTTTAACGAAAGAGGCGTTTTCTACCAATGCACCGGGCCGGATAGCCTGGAAGATCTCGGGTTCAAACTCAGCTGACAGGTCTATGATCTTAGCGTAACAGCCACCCTCAAAATTAAATACGCCCTGTTCGTTCCAGCCATGCTCGTCATCGCCGATTAGTTTACGGCCGGCGTCAGAACTCAAGGTGGTTTTGCCTGTACCGCTCAAACCAAAAAATATCGCTGTGTCGCCTTTGGGGCCCTCATTGGCGCTGCAATGCATGGATAGTACTCTTTTTTGAAAGGGCAGGATAAAATTCAGGACCGTGAAGATCCCTTTTTTGATCTCTCCGGTGTACCCGGTGCCTCCGATCAATATGGTTTTGTAAGCGAACGAAATCACTGTAAAATTTGCCTGGCGTGTGCCATCTTTTTCAGGATCGGCTTTAAAACCCGGGGCCTGGATCACGAGCCATTCAGGTTCAAAACCTTCGAGCTCTCTTGCGGTCGGCTCTAAGAACATATTGGCCACAAAATGATTGCACCATGGATGCTCATTGATCACCCGTATGTTTAAGCGGTGGGCAGGATCGGCGCAGGCATAGGCGTCCCTCAACCAAAGTTCGGGTAGCTTATTAAGGTATGCCAACATTTGCTCTTTCAGTCCGAAGAAATATTTTTCATCAATGGGCGTGTTGAACTTATTCCAGTTGACAGCCGTTTCGGCTAAGCTATCGCGCACGATAAATTTATCTTGGGGGCTGCGCCCGGTAAAGGCACCGGTTTTCACCAGCAGCGCACCGGTGTCGTTCAAAACACCTTCACCTCGCATCAGTGTCTGCTTAACCAATTCCTGAACAGGTAATTGCGTGTGCACTTTAGTACTAAAGATTAATTGCTCCATACTTTTTATAATGAGATCATTTATATCCAACCCTGAAAATCATCGTCATACTCTTTTTCAGCCTTATGGTAGCGTTTTACCACCAGGACCAATAAAAAGGCGATCACCACACCGAGTGGTATTAAGGTTTCAGGACTATTAAAGGGTTTCATAAGTCTGTATTTATGTTATTGGTTGTTGAGGGCATTGGCATTGCTGATCCGCGAAGTAAAGGTTGGGTGTTTTGGTCTTTGTTACTATACATGCTATTGATTTTAGAAAACATGACCATGAGCCATACCTTAAATAGTTGTTAAAACTAATTGAAGGTTAAAAACGACCCTTTCTTGGTAAAATAGCACTCTGCAATGAACAAAAATCGGGTTACAATACACTAAGCAACCCGTCAGGAAATAGAATTTAGCTTGTCATTTATCTCTAATATCAATACTTTAGCACTACCAATTATTCGTCCTTATATTGTATTTTATACACTAAGGCCCGTCATTATATTAAATTATTGAACGATATGAGTCACCAGTTTGACCAAACCGATATGGGTATCTTACAGCTGCTGCAGGAAGATGCGCGGCTTACACACAAGGAGCTGGCACATCGCCTGCACAAATCTGTTACCCCTATTCATATCCGTGTTCGCCGCTTGCAGGAAGAGGGTTACATTAAACGCTATGCTGCCATACTCAACCAGGATAAAATAGGCAAGAGCCTGACAGCTTTCACACAGGTACAGGTCAAAGAACACTCACAAGAGGGCTTGCTTGCGTTTAAAGAAGAGATCATTAAAATAACCGAGGTCATGGAATGTTACCATATGACGGGTTCCTTCGATTTTTTGCTCCGCATCGTGATCCGGGATATGAAAGAATACAATGATGTTCTGATCGACAAGCTGGCCAAGGTAAAAGATATCGGGCACGTAGAAAGCTTTTTTGTCATATCAGAGATCAAGCACGAGACTGCGTTCAGTTTGCATACAAAAACATAGCTGCGTAGCCGCGAGATCAGGCCGAAACTTTTGAGGTGTGTGGCCCAGCGACATCAACCACTTGCTTGATCACCAGGTCCAGCTCATTGACGGCTTTTTCCATTAATATTAAACATTCACGGTCGGGCTGATAATTATCGGCCCTGATCAATTCGAACAGGCCAAGGATCGAGGCGACGGGTCTTCGGTATTGGTGTGACTGAATATAGGCGATGTTCGATAGCGCTTTGTTCTGAGCTGAGATCTCAGGCAACTGCATCTTTCGATCATTAATATTGGTGGCATTGTAAGCGATGCTGGTAACTTGACCAGCCTCATTTGTTACCGGGTCCAGGGAAACTTCCCACCACTTGGAAACACCTGCATCATTTTTGATCAATACTTCCTGCTTGATGTGCTCCCCGCCAACAGCCTTTTTAAAATATAAACTAAACAGAACCCTGAATGTCTTGCTCAGGTAATTCCTGATATTTTTGCCGACCTGCAAGCGCAGATCGTGTGTATCTTTGATAAAGGTTGCTGCTGCGATATTAAAATCGAGTATCCTGAAGTTAGGGCTGATCAGCGTATGGCAGAGCGGTGAGCGTTCAAAAAAAGCTCTGAGTTTCCGTTCTAACGAAGCTTTCTTTGTTCCCCAGTTGGCCAAATGATTGATGCGTTTGTCCGCCAGGATAACTGCAAGCTCCAGTTCCATGATATGCATGACCTGGGTCGCAAGGATACCTAATATCTGTTGCCGGCTTTTGGTAAATATGTGAGGGATCTGGTCGTACACACAAAGAGAGCCTATATGGTAACCGGCATTGCTGATCAAGGGGGCGCCCGCATAAAATCGAATATCCGGATAACTTACCACGGCAGGGTTGTTCATAAAGCGATCATCAACTAATGTATCTGGAACGACGAGTACCTCTTTACTGTCCAGTAGATATTTGCAGAAGGACGTTTCGCGGCTACCTTCGTCAACATCCAGGCCGATGTTTGATTTAATGAACTGGGTGTCCTTACCCATAAGGGAGATCGTTACCATCGGTACGTTTGCTGTTTCTGCAGCCAGTTTTAAAACATCATTGATCTTTTGACTTTGACTAAAATTGAGTGCGCTAAAGAGTTTGACTATTTTAGCCTTTTGGATTCTGATAAATTCATGATACGGATCGGGAAATATGTGTAAATAAGGCAATTGCACTATAAGTCATACAACAATAGAGCCGCGATCGCAAAATCGGCATTCCTGCCTTTAAAGCGGGTTTAGACTATCTTGAAGCGGGATAAACGCCTTCTATTCAGGTCGTATTGTTTTAATTCATTGACATATTAGCTTAATAGCATACACGGGGCTTTTTATTGGACGGAGAAGCGGGGCGCCTTCAATCGTAAAAGTCCTCATTATTGAAACGGAAGCAGACGTTCATCTCATGCTAACGAGAAAGATAGCTGGGAAACTGATCCTGTTGGCGGCGTATATTTATTTGCTGCTAACGGAATAAAAAAATAGAAACGCCCTCCTGTCCCAAAACACAGGAGAGCGTTATAAAGGCCTCTGGCCTTTGCTGGTGCTAATTTAAAGACTCCTATCGGGATTCGGGTCATTTCATCAAAATATCTTCGTGGTACTTGTTAATCCGAAACCAATATGTTAATTTTGGATTGAAATCCAAATTCACTATGTAATTTAAGGATTGAAATCCAAAATGATTATACGCAGTTTACAAAGTACGATAGAAGAAAGGCTTTTTAAGGGGAAGGCCATTTTGTTATTCGGACCTCGGCAATCGGGTAAGTCAACTTTGGTTGAGGAGATCCTAAGAGACAAGGATCATTTATATTTAAATGGCGATGATGCCGATGTCAGGGATATTTTGACGAATACCACAGCGACAAAACTCAGGGCCGTGGTTGGTCAGAAAAAAATAGTATTCATCGATGAGGCGCAGCGTATCCCTAACATTGGGCTTACCCTGAAATTATTTACCGATCAGATCAAAGATGTTCAGGTCATTGCTACGGGTTCATCCGCGTTTGAGTTGTCAAGCCAGGTCAATGAGCCTTTAACGGGGAGGAAGTATGAATATATGCTTTACCCATTGAGTTTTGAAGAACTGGTCGGGGCGAACGGGCTTGTCCAGGAGAAACGCATGATCGAGCAGCGCATGATCTTCGGGTATTATCCGGAGATCGTGACCAAGGTCGGGGAAGAGAAAGAGCTGTTGAAGTTATTGGCAGGGAGTTATTTGTATAAGGACTTATTGATGCTGGAGCAGGTTAAAAAACCCTTGTTGCTGGAGAAACTTTTGAAGGCGCTCGCCTTGCAGGTAGGAAGTGAGGTGAGTTTTCATGAATTGGGCCAGACGATCGGGAGCGATAGTAAAACCATCGATAAATACATCGACCTGTTGGAAAAGACCTTTGTGGTTTTCAGGTTACCTGCATTCAGCCGCAATGTCAGGAACGAGATCAAAAAGGGAAAGAAGATCTATTTCTATGATTGCGGGATCCGGAACGCCATTATCAATAATTTTAAACCATTAGGTTCAAGGACGGATACGGGTGCGTTATGGGAGAACTATGTGATCTCGGAACGAATGAAATACCTGAAATACCACGATATCGATGTCGTTTCTTTTTTCTGGAGAACCAACCAGCAGCAGGAGATCGATCTGATCGAGGAAGATGGGGAACAGTTGGCCGCTTATGAATTTAAATGGTCGTCTAAAGGAACCGTTCGCTTTCCGCAAACATTTACAGATAATTATCCGGGGTCTAAGACTTTGGTCATATCACCCGATAATATCGAAGACTTCTTATTAAAGCACAGATGTTTTTACGTTTAAATTTAACGACCAGCATGCTGAAAGCGGGTTTCGGGAAGTGACCGGCAGGGCGAGTTTATATCGCAAAGAAGATAACCTGCATGTCAAGATCACGGAAAAAAGGGAGGAGCTTTTTGTCGCACCGGCCATACTGGATCAGCTGACCGATAAGGAAAAGGACCGCTTGCTCAATGACAAGATCTCCAGCGAATACCGCTGGGTCTATAAAGACAAGCTGGAGACCGAAGGTGGTAAGTCGATTGACAAGGTTTACATCTTCCCGGATAACCAGACCAATACCCTGGTGTTCGTGGATGCGAACAAGATCAAGCTGGGGAAGATCCGTGGTAATGAGCTTTCTGAAAAACAGCAAACCGCGCTGATGAACGGCGCCACTCTTGATCTGATCCTGACAGCGACCAACAGCGACAAAAAGTATAAAGGCGAGGTCAGGCTCGATCCTTCTGCGATGGTCAAAGACATGGATAGCAGTTTCGTACAGATCAAAGTGGCTGAACGGAAACAAAAGGAGGAGGTGACCCAGGAACCGGCGGAGCAAAAGGAAAATGTAGTATCTGCTACAACAAAAAAATCCGACGGCGAAAGCTTTACCGAGATCTCTACGGATAGTCATTCCGAAAAAACAGAAAAGGCCAAAAAAGAAACGAAAAATGATGCGGTTACGGAAGAGGATGCTCCACGTACACGCAGGGGCAGGTAGGAGATAGGCTATCGTATGAACGATAATAAGAAACCTGATTTTCTGATCCTGATGGTACTTGCTATTTCACTGGTTTTGATCGCCGGGGAAGCCATATTGTTTAATTACCATCTTCTTAACCATTACAGCCCGGGGGATGGAACCATCTCCCGGATGCTGATTTTTATCTTTTCCAAACCAAAGTTCTGGATGAAAGGGGGCCTTTATTTCAGGGGCCTTTTTTTAGCGGTATGTGGTGCGATGGCCTACGTGGTTACCGTTACCGGTATCCCCGATAAAAAAAGCTATGCACCGTATATCATGGCCTGCATTTCCATGGCTTATATCTTACTGGTCAGAAATGTTTACGAAATAGCCTCCCGTCCTTTGCACCTGATCCTGATCGATGTAGCTTACCTGGCTGCTGTTTTTATATTCCCGTTCGCCTTACTTGATATCAAACGGCAGCTTGGAGAGATCGAAGGATACGAGTTCAACCAAAATAAAAAGCTGGTAGAAACCGCCACGTCGGTCAACTGGAAGACCGTTCATGGTTATGTCAACGTTTTGAACCCCTTCAGGGGGATCAGTATTGTGGGAGGTCCGGGCGCCGGGAAAAGCTATACCCTGATCGAGCCCATCATCGAGCAGCTTTTGCTCAAAAATTTTACAGCTTTCGTTTATGATTTCAAATTTTCTACCCTGGGGGACTTCACCTACAATGTGTTATTACGCAAAGCCAGGGAACAGGGGATCAAAACCGTGCCCAAAATGTTTTATATCAATTTCCTTGACGTCCGCTACTCACACCGGTGTAACCCGATTCGTGCCCAAAATCTGAACAATAAAGCTTTGAGCGATGAAGTATCTACGACCGTACTATTCAACCTTAACCGCAGCTGGATACAGAAAAGAGGTTTTTTTGAAGACAGCGCCATTATCACCTTCGCCGCGATGATCTGGTGGCTGAAAAAGTACCAGGACCTTACCGGTAAAAATGTATGCAGCCTGCCTCATGCGGTGGTTTTCGCGACCCAGTTAACGGAACGGATCGTACCCATCCTCATGGACGACTATGAAGTTAAAGCCGCCGCCGCCCCTATCAATGAAGCTTTGCAAAAGGGGGCAATGGAGCAGTTAGCAGGGGTGATGGCCACACTGCAAAATTCAGTCGGTAAATTGAATATCAAAGAGATGTTCTGGGTCATGACGGAAAGCGACTTTGATCTGGATATCAACAACCCGGCGGATCCGAAGGTGGTGGTCGTGGGGAATGATGATCAGTACAAACAGGTTTTCGCACCGGCGCTTTCCTTATATGCCTCTATGATTTCCGGTAAGATCAATCAGAAGGGTAAATTGCCCTGCCTCTTCTGCGTAGATGAGGTGCCGACGATCTTTATTCCCAAACTGGATAACCTGCCGAATACGGGCAGAAGCAATAAGATCGCCACGGTGCTGGCCATGCAGGATTATGGCCAGTTAGATAGGGATTATGGCAAAGATGAAGCACGCGTCTTAAAAGCGGGCTTAGGGACAGTCTTTGTAGGGGAGGTTGCAGATGAAAACACAGCCAAGTACGCTTCTGCCATTTTTGGTAGACGGCACATGAAAAAAGTTTCATCGACCTATAGCCGTAATGATACCTCGCAATCCATATCTGCGCAAATGGAAGACTTGATGCCGACCAATAGGATAATGAACCTGAACCAGGGCGAATTTGTCGGGAAGGTTACCGAAACCGGGAATAAAAGCGCAACACTCGCTACCAAAGATGAAAAGCCCGATGAAAAGATCTTCGCGACCAAATTCATAGTTGATAAAGATCCGGGATACTGCCACAAGTTACCGAAGGTTACGGTATTTGATGATTCAAGTGAAGAGAATGACCTGCTGGCGATGAAAGAGAAATTGAACAGCCATATGCTGAAAGTAACCCGTGAAATGGAGGAGATCGTTGAAACAGAATACTGGCTGGCCATGCTCAAAAAGGAGATCAAGACCAGGCAGCCTGCTCTTTTCATCCGGATGGAAATGCTCCGGAATTTCAGGGCTAAATTGCTTCCCCAGGTTGAGGTCATCCAACAGGCTTTTCAGCTTAAGCTGGTTGAGCTGAATAATGAAAAAAAGGCAAAGGAAGAGGCCCTAGCAGCATTCCAGATCGACCCTGAATCCCTAACGTCTTGAAAGCTCAACTATGGATAACGAATTATTACAGCGGCTTCAAAGTCACCTCCTGGAATATTTTCCTCATTTGACCCGCGTCTGGGAAAGAGACAGCTGGGACGATTTTATAACTACCAACTCAGCAGTGTTATCTGAAATTGTCGATTTGATGAATGACAGCGGTTCTTGTTACCTTGGAAATGAAGAGCGGATCAACGCTATTCTGTTTGATCGCAAAGCTTTTTCTCCCTTTATACAGGTTAAGTCAGTTATTGAGCATCAATTTCCGCGTTTCCACCAAAAGTTAACCGAGCAGGACCCCGTAGTGCGGCTAAATATTTTAATCGATCTGACAATATTCTGTAGTCAATCCCGTTTTACTATTGAGAATTTAAGCGAGGGTACGGACCTTGAGAATTTTAGAAGCGACTTAGCTCTAACCATTGCCAGTTACTTGCACCAATTCCTTTGAAACCTAATGTGATAATTTAGGCGGTGCTTTAATCCGTAAGGTAAAGCAACCATCATCTCTTCTAAAAAGCACCACCATTAAGCTTCAGCTTCAAATTTTTTAGGGTGAGCAGGAAAATTTGTCATTTGTTAAATAGCAGGTAAACTTATCAAGCTTAGTTTTTGTTTAAATTCGTTGCGGTTCTAAATTGAAAAATTTAAATAGGCGAGTTGTCTGACTTTGTAAATTCAAAAGGTGCGATTTAAGATCACGACATGGATTTCGTTCTTTCCATTTTCCAAATAAGTCAAGTAAATAAAGGACAAATGATCTTGAAAAGCAGGCGAATCTACCATCAATATTTTTGTATAAACTCCGTACAATTTGTTTTTTTGACGAGTTTAATAAGAAAATAAGGCATATATAGCTTCTTAGCATGAAATTTTTACCTCGATTTTCAGTCTCAACTCACAGACCGATCCGGTTTAACCGGAGCTATTAATTCAGATTTTAAAACCCTATTGAATTACCGCCGTCAACGGGCAGTATTACGCCGGTAATGTACTTGGCTCCATCAGATGATAGAAAGTATACCGCTTCGGCAATATCGAAAGGTTCACCTAATTTACCCATCGGCGTGCGCGACATCACTTTTTGTTTGCGCTCGGGATCGCTATCCAATGCTTTAGACGACATATTGGTTTTGATAAAGCCAGGAGCCACGCAGTTTACCCGGATACCTTTTGGAGATAATTCAACAGCCATGGCTTTCGTCATGCCTTCAATTCCGGTCTTGGCGGCAGTATAGGCAATCACATACGGGATGCCATAATGTGCAGCCATTGAACTTATATTGATAATACAGCCCCCGCCTTTAGCCAGCATGCATTTGGTAACTTCACGGCTAATGGTAAAAACCGAGTTCAGATTAGTTTGAACAACGCGTTGAAACTCGTCGTCTGAAACCTCTGTGAAATCCTTTTTAAGGTTAATGCCGGCATTATTGACCAGGATATCAATCTGCGAATACTCGTTTTCAATTTCGGCGATCAACGCGGGAATGCCTGCCTGATTATCCATATTCATAACCTTATAGGTACATAGCGAACCTAATTCAGCGGCCATGATTTTTAGATTTTCTTCGGTTCTGCCTATCATAATAGTTTTTATACCGCTCGCGATAAACCTTTTTGTAATGGCCAAGCCCAAGCCAGATGCACCGCCCGTTACTATTGCAATTTTAGATGTCATGGTTCAATATTGTTATTATAATCGTTATTAAAACCTGCCTGTTTTAAGGGAAGATTCCCTGATGATCAGTTCGTGCCTTAGTACCAGGCTATGCGTCAATTGTATATCGTAATTGTTAGTTAAATGGTTGATGAGCAAATTAGCCGCAACTTCGCCCATTTCGTAACCCCGGTAATCAATCGTAGTTAAATTAGGGTCAATAATACGACAGGATGGATCGTTATTAAAACCTGCAACGGCAATGTCCTGCGGTACTTTAAGCCCTGCATTTTTGAGGGCCATAATGCAGTTGATGGCGCATACATCATTCGCCGAAAAAATGCCATCGGGCAATATTGGTAATTGCAATATTTGTTTAGCCGCTTCGGTACCAGAGTCCGCGCTCAGATTGTTGATGATGAGCATATCATCGGAAAAGCCAATTCCGTAATTGCTCAAGGCAGACTTGTAACCTCTAAAGCGTTCTTGGTAGACATTTTGGACCCCTGTTGCAGTAATATGTATTATTTTTTTACAGCCCTGTTTTATTAAGTGTTCGGTTATATCGTAACCGGCTTGAAAATTGTTGATATGGATGTTGGGACAGCTTTTATGTTCGTAAATGCGATCAAAAAATATAACAGGAATATCGCGTTTGATGAAATTTTCGAAATGATCGATATTGGTGGTGTCGTAAGCCAGTGAAACCAGTAAGCCATCAACTCTATTGTTAAACATGGTTTGGATGTTGTTGTTTTCCTTTTTCATAGTTTCAAGAGATTGGCTGATGATGAGATTGAAGTTGCTATTATTAGCCACCTTCTCGATACCGGCAATCACATCCGACATGAAGCTACTGTTCAGCCTAGGCACAATAACTCCGATTGTGTTGCTGCGCTTAGTGCGCAGATTGGCAGCAAAAGCATTAGAGCTGTAACCCATTTCGCGCGCAGTATCTACAATTTTCTTTTTTGTGCTTTTATTAACACCTGGAAAATCATTAAGGCTCCTGCTTACAGTAGCTGCCGAAACATTTAACTTTTTGGCTATGTCATAAATAGTAACTACACTTTTGCTATTTTTCACCTGCTAATTTCTGTACTTAATCGATTTCAAATATCAGGTAAAATTTCTGAATTGTGATTGACTGATTTAATAATTATAGAAATGATCGATTTGACAATTGCCATTAATTGATTATTTGGAGCCATTTCTGTTTGGTGCGAGGTTTTGCTTGCCTTGATGAATAATCTTTAAATTTATTGTAATCGATTGCAATTACCAATTATTGTTTTTAATTTCACACCCGTGAACGGATGACGATTTTTAGCATAATTTCCTTGTATATTATCTAAATTAGGTTAACAGCTTAAAATTATGAATAAAATTTAATTTATTATTCGTGATACTATCCTGCGAAAAAACAATTTGTATTCCTATAACAGCGAAAGATTAGATTACAGATGCGATATATATTAAGTGTGGTGTTGTTTACAATTCTTATAACGGTCAAGGCCTAGCCCCGGTTAATATATGTAGACATCGCGAAAACTAAAGGTGTGTTAAATCACAGCTATCGCCAATGTGTTGGAGCCGGACGGGCTACTGAAGGCTTGCGTGCTGATTGGCAAAGGCAGTTAAAGTATATTAAAGAAGAATGTGGTTTTGAATACATCCGTTTTCATGGTTTATTAGGCGATGATATGGGCGTTTATACCGAAGATAAACAGGGCAGTGCTATATACAATTGGCAGTATATCGATGAGCTATTTGATTATTTATTGAGTATCAGGATGAAGCCATTTGTTGAACTAGGCTTTATGCCAGCCGGTTTAGCAAGTGGCAAACAGACCGTTTTTTGGTGGAAGGGGAATATAACTCCACCTAAAGATTACTATAAATGGGATGGACTGATAAAAAAATTGATTGAACATTGGACAGAGCGGTACGGACATACCGAAGTAGCAAGCTGGTATTTTGAGGTGTGGAATGAGCCTAACTTAAAAAATTTATTCTTTAGTGGCGATCAGCCGGATTATTTCAAGCTTTATCAGCGAACAGCAACAGCTATAAAAGCTATATCAAATGATTACCGTGTTGGCGGCCCCGCTACCGCAGGTAATGCCTGGATAATAGAGATGATTAATTTTTGCGCGGATAGCAAAACTCCAATAGATTTTATAAGTACACATGATTATGGTGTTAAGCAAGGCTTTTTAGATCAAAGCGGAGATATTGGTGTAATCGTGAGCCAAAACAAAGCGGCTGTTTATGGAAGCATGATCAATACTAAGAAACTAATCCAGGCTTCGGTCATGCCAAATCTGGAGCTGCATTATACGGAGTGGAGTTCGTCGTACACTCCAACCGACCCAATACATGATACTTATTACCAGGCCGCTTATATTCTGGACAAAATTAAGCACGCTTCGAAGTATGTTAATTCCATGTCTTACTGGACGTTCACGGATATTTTTGAAGAGCTTGGCCCGCGAAGTACACCTTTTCACGGCGGTTTCGGTTTACTCAATTATCAGAATATTAAGAAACCGGCATTTTATGCCTATCAGTTTTTAAACAAGCTAGGCAACATTGAATTAAAAAGCAAAGATACAAGCGCTATTGCCTGTAAAAGTGCGAACGGTGATGTGCAGATTTTAATGTGGGATTTTACCATCACCCATCCGGGTGATTCAGTTAACGACCAAATTTACTATAAGCGAGATAACCCATCAAAAGGTATTGAACCGGTTAAAATAAATGTTTCGCACCTTGCCCGCGGTCAATATCAGTTAGATGTATATAAGGTGGGTTATCGCATTAACGATGCTTATAGTACCTATTTTGATATGCAGTTGCCAAGCCAGTTAAGCAAAGGGCAGGTGGCGGCTATTAATCAAAAAAATAGTGGTGCGCCAATTATCACCTCGAAAATTAATGTAGCAATAACCGGTTCATTTAAGGCGGAGTTGCCTATGCGGGAAAATGATGTTTATCTTGTTACCTTACAGCGATTAAAAAATTAAGATCTAAATAACTAACTATGTTCAGCAATTTAGAACAAACCTTTCGCTGGTTCGGTCCTAACGATCCAGTCTTATCGGCGGACATCCGGCAAACGGGCGCGACGGGTATTGTAACGGCTCTGCATCATATACCTGCAGGTGAGGTGTGGGGCATAGAAGAGATCGATCTGCGCAAGCGAACTATCGCCAAAGCGGGCTTAAGCTGGTCGGTAGTGGAGAGCTTAAATATCCACGAAAGCAAAAAAACTGCGAGTATTGAACGCGATGAATATCTGGCAAAATACATTAACAGCTTAAAAAATTTGGGTAAAGCCGGTTTGAAAACCGTTTGCTATAATTTTATGCCCGTGCTGGATTGGTCACGCACCAACCTTGATTACAGGTTGACAAATAATGCTTCGGCGCTGCGTTATCATGCCCCGGCGGTTGCCGCTTTTGATCTTTATATTTTAAAGCGTGAAGGTGCCGAAAACGATTTTACAACACAGCAAAAGCATGAGGCCAGGGCTTTTTTGGAAAGCATTACTGCTGACGAAAAAACTATCTCACCAATACTATTATGGCCGGTTACCATGTATGGATGAAGTATTTACTATCGCCGAATTTAAGGAACATTTGGCGCGTTACGCCGAAACCAATGCCGCTAAGCTGAAACAGAACTTGGCTGATTTTTTACAGGCTATTGTACCTGAAGCAGAGAAGGCAGGTATTAAAATGTGTATTCATCCTGATGATCCGCCTTTCCCTATTTTGGGTTTGCCCCGTGTAGTATCGACTGAGCAGGACCTTAGCGATCTGCTTAATTATTGCCCTTCACCATCAAACGGGATAACATTATGCACCGGATCGTTAGGTGCCCGTGCGGATAATGATTTGCCTGGTATTGTGAGCCGGCTAGGGGAGAACATCCACTTTATTCACCTGCGCAATGTACAGCGTGAGCCCGATGGCGGTTTTTACGAAGCTGACCATTTAGGTGAAGCACAGATATATATAACGTAATGAAGAACATTGTTGTAGAACAAAAGAAACGGTTTGATGTCGCCAGGGATGATGTAGCGATACCGATGCGCCCGGACCATGGCCACAAAATATTGGATGATTTTAATTACGATACTTATCCCGGGTATTCGGCCATTGGCCGTTTGAAAGGCCTTGCCGAAATGCGAGGTTTAGAAATGGGTATTAAGTACACGCTTTATCAAGAATAAACTGTCTGATTTAAAAATCTTCTTATATGTATAACAAAAACCTGAAGCTGTTTTTAATTGCAGCACTTATTGTGACATCTGCGAAAGCGCAAAAAAACACCCCCACTGTAAAGGGGTTAAAAGATTATTATAAAAACTATTTCCCTATCGGGGGAGCGGTAGCAGTAAATACGCTAAATGGCGCTAATGTCAACCTTGTCATCTCACAATTTAACAGCCTTACGCCTGAGAACGCCATGAAAATGGGGCCGATCCATCCTCAGGAGAACAGGTATAACTGGCGCGATGCAGATTCGATCGTCAACTTTGCACAGGCGCATAGCCTGCGGGTTCGCGGCCATAATTTATGCTGGCACGAGCAAACACCTTACTGGTTGTTTAAAGATTCGGTAGGTGGCCGGGTTACTAAGGCTGTTTTATTAAAGCGCTTACACGATCATATCAATACCGTTGTGAACCGCTACAAAGGAAAGATCTATGCCTGGGACGTAGTGAACGAAGCCATTGACGACGACAGCACCAAATTTTTGCGTAACTCGTTATGGTACCAGATATGCGGCGACGATTTTATTATCAAAGCTTTTGAATATGCCCACGAAGCCGACCCCAAAGCGCAGTTGTTTTATAATGATTATAATACCGAGCGCCCGCAAAAGCGCGACCGGGTTTATAAATTGCTCAAAATGCTTGTTGACAGGGGAGTGCCCGTTAATGGCGTAGGCATACAGGCTCATTGGTCGGTTTACGAACCATCGGCTCAGGATCTGCGTGCCACTATCGAAAAATTTTCGTCCTTAGGATTAAAGGTTCAGGTTACCGAACTGGATGTGTCGATATACCCCTGGGAGAAAAATCCGCGGCAGCTAAAGCCAGGCGAATCGGATAAGCTTACGCCGGAGCTAGAGCAAAAGCAACTGGAAAAATATACCGAGGTGTTTAAAATATTCCGCGAGTACAAAAAGGTGATCACCGGCGTTACTTTTTGGAACGTATGCGATCAGTATACCTGGCTTGACGAATATCCTGTAAAAGGCAGAAAGAATTATCCACTATTATTCGATCAAAACCAGCAACCTAAAAAAGCTTACTGGAGCGTTGTAGATTTTAAATAGAATAAAGCTAACCTATGAAGACATATATCGTTCGTGTTTTATTGATAGTGGTGGTATCAACCATCAGCCGGTTTACAGCCAATGCTGGCGACGAACCCAAATACGTATCTGCACAAAGTACGCCAGGTAGTTTTGCCCTATCCGTTGCGGGTAAACCTGCAGCCATCTATGGCGGCAACGACGATTATCCGGGAGTGATAAGAGCGATGAAAGACCTGCAAACAGATATTACTTCAGTTACAGGGAATAGACCTCAACTGTTTACCAATAACGAAATGCCCGAAAAACAAGTTGTGTTGATAGGCACTATTGGTAAAAGCACATTGATCGACGGATTGATTAAATCGCATAAGCTGGATGTTTCCGGAATCGCAGGTAAATGGGAAAACTTTATCCTGCAAACCGTAAAAAAACCTATGCCCGGTGTGAGCACTGCGCTGGTAATTGCCGGGAGCGATAAACGCGGAACGATATATGGCATTTACGATCTTTCGGCACAAATCGGCGTATCGCCCTGGTACTGGTGGGCCGATGTGCCGGTTAAAAAACAGGCTAACCTATATGTGCTGCCCGGCAGGCATACACAAGGCACCCCGGCTGTAAAATACCGCGGTATATTTATTAACGATGAGGCGCCTGCCTTTTCGGGATGGACGAAAGAGAAATTTGGCGGGGTTAACCATTTGGCTTACGAAAAAGTATTTGAGCTGATCCTTCGCCTGAAAGGCAACTACCTGTGGCCGGCAATGTGGAACAATGCTTTTAACGATGATGATAAATCGAACCCGGTTTTGGCCGATGAATATGGTATTGTGATGGGCACATCGCACCATGAGCCTATGGACAGGGCACAGCAGGAATGGAAACGTTATGGCAACGGGATATGGGATTATGAAAAAAATGCCGATGTACTGAAAGCCTTCTGGAAAAAAGGCATCGAAAACATGGGCAGCAAAGAAACCCTGGTTACCGTAGGCATGCGCGGCGATGGCGATATGGCCATGACCGAAGGCAGCAACGTGGCTTTGCTGGAGAAAATAGTAAAAGATCAACGCCAAATTATAGCCGACGTTACGGGCAAGGACGCATCAAAAACGCCGCAAATGTGGGCGCTATATAAAGAAGTGCAGGATTATTACGATAAAGGCTTGCGCGTACCTGATGATGTTACTTTGTTATTGTGCGATGATAATTGGGGTAATAACCGCAAACTGCCTAAACTGGGAGAACCTAAACGGGCAGGCGGTTACGGTATTTATTATCACTTTGATTACGTGGGCGATCCGCGAAATTACAAGTGGTTAAACACCAATCCAATATCAAAAACATGGGAGCAAATGCACCTGGCTTATGAGTATGGTGCCAACCAGGTTTGGATAGTGAACGTGGGTGACATCAAACCAATGGAATTCCCGATATCGTTCTTTTTGGATTATGCCTGGAACCCGAGTAAGATCCCCGCAAACGGTTTACAAAAATATACCGAAGAATGGGCAGCGCAACAATTTGCTAAAACGCATGCAGTACAAATTGCCAATATCCTATCAAAATATACCAAATACAACGGTAGGCGCAAACCCGAGCTGCTGAATGAGAATACCTATAGCATAACAAATTACCGGGAGTTTGAAACCGTAGCAGCCGACTATAATAACCTGGCAACCGAAGCTGAGCAGCTTTGGAAAAAACTACCGTCGGAATATAAAGACGCTTACTTTGAATTGGTATTACATCCAGTAAAGGCATGCGCCAACTTAAATCAGCTGTATTTTACGGTTGCCAAAAACAAGCTATATGCTCAACAGGGCAGGGCAGCGACCAACGAAACGGCTAACGAAGTAAAAGCTTTGTACGCCAAAGATGCCGAGATATCCGATTACTATAATCATACTCTGGCTAATGGTAAATGGGATCATATGATGGATCAAACACATATTGGTTATACTTACTGGCAGCAGCCGCTGGTTAACAAAATGCCCGAGGTTAAACAAATCGATCTGCCCGAAGCTGCTGATATGGGCGTAGCGGTTGAAGGATCGGATGAGGCTGGTAGTAATACTTTGCCTGCATTTAATTCGATAGATAAAGGCAACCGTTACATCGAGATATTTAACAAAGGCAAAGCCGCATTTACGTACACTATTCAAGCCGAACCGTTTATCAATATCACCAATGTGGCCGATAAAGTCGGCCAGCAAAAACGCCTAATGGTGAGCGTCGATTGGCAGAAAGCGCCAAAGGGTAATCACGAATATCCCATCGCCATTAAAGGACCAAGCGGCAAAGAGGTTGCGGTTAAGGTTTGGATAAATAACCAGCCTGCAAACATTAAAGGTTTTGCGGAGACCAACGGATATGTTTCAATAGAGGCTGTGCATTATACCAAAGCGGTAAATGCCGAGGGTATCAAATGGGGTATTTTGCCCGATCACGGCCGTACTTTATCGGCTGTAACAACATTCCCGGTTGTTATAGCTGTACAAACATTAAGTGGCGCGACGCCCCATCTGGAATATCAGGTTAACCTGAGCAAGAGCGGTGAATTTAAACTGATGACCTATGTATCACCCTCGCTCGATTTTAATAACCTGGGCGGCTTAAAGTTTGCCGTTTCGATTGACGGTGAAGAGCCACAGGTGATGAACCTGCAAGGCGATAATTCACAAAAGGCCTGGGGTAAACACGTAAGCGATAACGTTAACATTTTAACGTCGACACATACCGTTGCAAAACCTGGCGTACATACCATTAAATATTGGATGATCAGTCTTGGCGTGGTATTGCAGAAATTGGTGCTTGATTGCGGCGGATTAAAACCAAGCTATTTAGGCCCGCCGGAAAGCGCGAGGTTGTAGAAGGCTGACGGATGAGAAATAAAGCGTTAGCGATTGCAGCGGATACCGTCCCGTGACTAAGGCCTGTAGGCGTATGAGCGGAAAGCGCGGCCCGCAGGGAAACGCCCAAGCTATTGACAAATAATTAAAGAGTTACTTTCCCTGCTCTGCGTTGATGTCCTTAGCCACATCAATCATGGGCGCTACCCAGATGTCGCTTTCGTGAGCTTTAAGGTAACGTAGTAGTTTAGTGTGTTCGCTACGATCTTCGTTAATACTATGGCCACCGCCAATGCCATGAAAAAGAAATACCAGTAGCGTATGTGTTTCCTGCGCTTTTTTGACCAGGTTGATCATATAATCTGCCGGCTGGTTTTGGATCATGTACGAATCAATATTATCCAGGTCTACCTGTGCCGCGGTTTGTAAGCCGCCGGTTACACCGCGCGCTCCAGCAAAATCTTTTCGCAGGGCAGTATAGAAATCTACACCGCCAATTTTTAAATCCCCGCAAGGGTAGGCAAACGTGCGATCGGTCTTTCCATCAATAGCTTTTAATAAAATGTTGTTGGCTCGTATCTCGTCAACCGCGCGGCCAATGGTATACTTACTCAGATCGTGATCGGGCGATACCCAGCTGCGGCCCGGCTGGCTACCATCGCAGGGATGAAACAAGGCATGATTACCTAACTCATGACCATTTTTAGCTGCTGCCCGCCACTGATCAAGCCGGTTGTTCACTGTAGGCGATGAACCGATGATATAAAAAGTACCCTTCAGCTTTACCGAATCGAGCGCAGGGATAACATTGTCCAGATCGATATCCACGGCATCATCGTAAGTTAACACCACCGCGCATTGCTTGTTGTTCCAAACCTTAATGCCTTGTTGTGGTATTGCCGATATATTGGTGAGCATCAAAGCTGAAGCCAACAGGCCAATGGATATCTTTTTCATAAACGGGTAATTTAGGTTTTGCTAAGATATTTATTTACCGTCGGTTCTGAACGGCGACGCCGGTAAATCTTCCTTGTTGTATAAATTGGCACCATCCGGGTTATCGGCCCAGGCGTAGCGCACGTACATTGGATTTGTTACATCCGGGTTGGATACGATGACCTTGTCGCCATCAATAACCGCTTTTGCCCAAACAAACTTTTTATCCGCACCGGCAATAGCAAACTGATTGAGTTCGCCACCGCCTTTGGCTATTAAACCGCCGCCGATGTTGCTAAAAGTGATGGTGATCTTACCGCCTTCTACTTTTGCCGATTGATAAATTGGCCCGGATGCTACGATGTTATTGTCGCCATAGGCCAGCTTCTCTGCTGCAAGCGCCAGGCGTTCGCCTATTGGTTTTTTACTTAGGGGGTGTATATCGTTCCATTCGCCGGCGTCGATGGCAACAGCCATGCCCGTATTGGGCACCGATAGCGAATTTAATTCTGCTTCGCGTAACTCGGCCCACTGGCTTTCGGATGGTAAGTATTGTACTTCCATAAAGTTGGGTAACTGCGCATATAAAAAAGGTAATGTACCCTCGTTCCATTTGGCGCGCCAGTCGGCAATTAACGCCGGCAGTAATTGATTGTATTCAGCAGCCCTGCCGGTATTCGCCTCGCCCTGGTACCAAACAAAACCTTTTATGGTATAATTAATGGCCGGTGCCACCATGGTATTGTATAAACCTGTCGGTTCGTTTTGTGCCGAAAATCCGCCACCAAAAGGGATATCACCCGGCGCATAGGCTTGACCAACTTTATATTGACAATCGCCCCGGAGGTCAATTTTTTGATCGTCTACTATAAGGTTATACGGCTTATCAGGCACAAAGCCACCTTTCCCGATGGTATTGGTTATGCGTACCACAATAATATTTTTACCGGCTTTTAAAAGGTTTGCCGGGATCGTATAACGACGAGGGGGGTACTGGTAAGTGGTATTGCCAACCAATACGCCATTCACATAAACCTGATCGGCATCAACAATACGGCCCATCAACAATTTAGCCGGTTGGCCCGTCATACCTGCTGGTACCTCTATTTCTTTACGGAACCACACCACGCCATTTAAACCTTTAATGCCCTGGTCTGCCCAGTAGCCCGGCAACCAGAAGTGGTGCCAGTCTTTCGGTACATAATTAACGTCGAACCATTTTATATCGCCGTTAAGGCCTTTATCTAATTGTTTAAATGGTTTTGGTGTAGGACGCATCGGTTTCATTATCTTGTTAAGATAAGCTGTATCCTGAAACTGCTCCAACCGCTTTGCATATTGTGGGATTTGTTTAATACCTTCGGCGCTTATCCATGCCTGTATAGGTGTGCCGCCTACACTCGAGTTGATAATACCAATCGGCACATGATATTTGAGGTATAGGTGTTTAGCAAAAAACCAGCTTACTGCACCAAAATCGCCCACGTTTTTGGGACTAGCTTCCATCCATTTGCCGGGAGGGAGATCGTTGTGGATCTTGGAAACATCAGACGCTGTCGGGATGAGAAAATTACGGATCTGCGGGTAATTTGCCGAGGCAATCTCGTCAGGATATTTTTCTTTAACACGCTCCACCTTGACCACCATGTTCGATTGACCTGAGCAAAACCAGACATCGCCAACTAAAATATTATGGAGAGTAACGCGGTTGCTTCCGCTGATATCCATAGTATACGGGCCTCCGGTTTTCATCGCCGGTAAGGCATAGATCCATTTACCGTCGACCCCTGTAGTGGTTTTGTAGGTTTTGCCATTAAAGGCGATGCTTACCTTTTCGGCAGGCGCTGCCCAGCCCCAAATGTTTACTTTGCTATCGCGTTGCAGCACCATACCATCGCTAACCAGGTAAGGCAGGCGTATTTGCGCGTTTATAGTGGTAAATAAAAGCAGTAAAATGCCTGTCAGCAGCGTGGTTAGTGATCTCATACTAAAGCTATTTATCTTATTTACTTTTTAAACGGGTCAATCATAGCGATACTGCCATCGGCATTGTGATGCAGCTCGGTTACTTTAATATTACGCAGGTGAGTTTTGCCAGATAGTTCGGTATCATGATAGAAAATATACCACTTACCTTTAAACTCAACAATAGAGTGGTGGGTTGTCCAGCCTTGTACGGGTTTCATAAATATGCCCTGGTATACAAACGGGCCAAATGGCTTGTCGCCAATGGCATATTCCAAATAATGAGTATCACCTGTTGAGTACGAAAAGTAGTACTTGCCGTGATATTTATGCATCCACGAGCCTTCAAAAAAGCGATGGTCGTGATCCTTAGTCAGTAATTGCTTGCCTTGTTTATCCAATATGATGACATCTTTAACCTTACCGTCAAAATGCAGCATATCCTTACTCATTTTTACCACTTTACAGCTTAGGGCAGGTTCATTGTCTTTACCTAAGTCGGTTTTTGAACCATTGGCATCGTACTTGCCGGTTGCCCAGCGTTGCAGTTGTCCGCCCCATATGCCACCAAAGTACATGTACGACGAACCATTCGTATCGGTAAACACAGCAGGATCGATACTGAAGCTGCCCGGTATAGGTCGTGGTTGTGCCTTAAATGGCCCTGCCGGATTTTTTGAAGTAGCCACACCGATATGGAACACGTCACTTTTATCTTTTACGGGGAAGTATAAAAAGTAAGTGCCGTTTTTATACGCGGCATCGGGAGCCCATAGCTGGCGACCTGCCCACGGTATATCTTCAATATCAATTGCTACACCATGGTCGGTAACTTTGCCGCCAATTTTATCCATCGATAGAATATGATAATCGCGCATGGCAAAATGATCGCCGTTATCGTTTTCGGGGATGCCCGCGTCAATATCATGCGATGGGTAAATGTATATCTTGCCGTTAAAAACGTGGGCCGATGGATCGGCGGTATAGATTGATCTGATAAGCGGTTCAGCTAGTGTCACGTCAAGTTAAAATTGTCGGGTAAAGGCGTTTGAGTTTAATCCTTGCATCGTCATTTGTAAATTGCCAGTTAATGGTAGCTTCTTTATTGTTTCGGTGGGTTTGCCAGGCCAACACTTCTTTTTGCATCTTTTTGATATTGTCAATCCTTCGGTTTAGACATTGTCCCATCAAAACATTTAACTCTATTTCTGCCATGTTCAACCAACTGCCATGCTTTGGGGTGTAAACAAATTCAAACCTGTCCCTTAGTCGTTTGGCTTCTTTCGGCTCAAAGGCCTCGTACAACGCTGCTGGTTTATGTGTGCCAAGGTTATCCATTACCAAGGTTATTTTAGTGACTTTCGGGTACCAATCGTCGGCTATTTGTTTGATGAATTTTGCCCAGTCTGTTTTTGTTTTCCGTTCTGTCACCTCCACATATCTTTTCCCGTTCAATGGCTCTGATGCCAAGAATATATTGGCTACCCCGCAACGCGCATATTCAAAATCTTCCCGAGCATCTTGTCCGGGTTTCATTGGGATGGGCAACCGTGTTTCTGTAATCAGCTGTTTTGGGGACTCATCCATACAAACGACCGGAAACTCTTGGCTATAAGGTCGTTTATATACATCCAGCAAATGCTCCATATTAGCAACAAAATCACTGCTTTGGTGCGGTGGTATTACCCAGCCTTTTACTTTCCAGGGTTTTAACTCGTTTTTTTTAACGTCTTTCTTATCGTTTCATAGGAAATATCTTCTACATATTTCAACTCAACCATTTTATCAGCCAATAAACGTAGCGACCATTTTGAAAAGCCTTCGGGTGCTTTGCCACAACTTAATGCTATTAAATGCGCCTCGGCTTCCCCGTCTATTTTTTTTGCTTTTGTCTTGATTATAGGCTTACGGTCCAGGCACGCTTCAAAACCGTCTTCAACAAAACGCTGTTTGACCCGGTCAATCATTCGCATGCTTACTTTTAAAACACGGCTGACTTCTTCGTTGATGATCTTTTCCCCAAGTCCACTTTCATCGCAATTCAATAAAATATAAGCATTGCGATACTGTTGGGCACTGTGAGAACCCTTGCTGATTATTGCACTTAGCCGCCCCCGCTCTTCTTCTGTTAACGTTACTCTATACTTTATCATATCCGTTTTGGATGATAAAGGTATAATAAATATACGACAATATCAAATTGACGCGACACTAGATAAGTCTGTTTTTTTTGTTGTGCAAAAGTTTGACTGATCGATAGGCAGCCTGTAATGGCTAGGGCAAGAGGTTTAAATATTTTCATTTCGATTCAAAATAATTTATGAGTAATTTATTGATTTACAGGCTTTTAATTTAATAAATCAGAAGGTTTTACCACAAATTACCGATGCCGGATTGGCTTATTACAATCTACCGAAGAAGTCCTTACTGGTTTATTAAATAAATATACGTAATAATTTACTTTTTACAATCGATTGTAATTATTGGTTTATAATGATTGTAATTACGACGACCACGAATCAGAAAAAACAATAATGTTGTACTTTGATGAACTTTTTCTGAAATAACATGTCCAGTCGTAAAGGAATTTGAAAATTCAATGCCTGGCGACCATTTATAATTTGGGCTCGATTGCAAAAGATTGAGGCAAAGCGGTAGAAAAAGTCCACGCCGTCATAGTAATTGGCCTTATGCTCACTTTAAATTAATGAAACCGATTGTATTGCACATCTCAGTTTTAATTTTTTAATGTTTTAGCAATTGCGGGATCGAATTTATTAGCTGGTTTGAATAATTTGCATCATTCAAATCGGCTAATAATTGTTTAAACAGGCATTATTTCAATTTCATGATGGCCAGATATTCGCAGAAAATAAATTTAATTAAATATTAGCAATCGATTGCATTTATTAATAATTAAATTTATTTTAGTCCCCGATTATAAGCCTCCGGCTAATTTCGGAATAGACCAACCATTTTATTAACCTTTTATTAATTCACTTAAACGTATTCTTATGCGAATGACAGTTTACTCACAAAAAAAGGTAATTAGGTATAGTGAATCTAGCTTTAAAAGCATCTTTATTTTAGCTTTTATTGTATTACTATCTCTTTCTTCCTTATCGCTTTATGCGCAAAACATCAAAATTCAAGGACGGGTTCTGGATCCTGCCGGTCAATCGGTACCCGGAGCCTCCATTCGGGTGAAAGGGACTCAAAACGGCGTGACAACGGATGCCAACGGTAATTTCCAGCTCTCTGCACCCGGTAATTCAACGCTTGAAGTATCTTTTATTGGTTATGCCACACAGGAGAAAGCGGTCAATAACCAAACAAAAATCACGATTACCTTGGTTTCTGACACCAAAACCTTACAGGACGTGGTGGTGATCGGCTATGGCAGTCAGCGCAGGGAATCTGTCACCGGTTCAGTGGCTTCCATTAGCGGAGCTAATTTGAATGCCGTTCCTTCCGCTAACATCGCCCAGGCTTTGCAGGGCCGTTTAGCTGGCGTAGATGTTCAGCAAAGCTCCACCAAGCCTGGTGCTACCGCGCAGATCCGTATCCGCGGCACCCGCTCTATTAATGCATCAAATGATCCGCTGATCGTATTGGACGGTATCCCTTTCGCAGGAACAATTGCTGATATCAGTCCGGACGATATTAAAAGCGTTGATATTCTTAAAGATGCTTCTGCCACTGCGATCTATGGGTCCCGGGGTTCAAACGGAGTTGTCCTGATTACGACCCGTAAAGGTAGCACAGGGCAGGCGCCCCAAATTTCTTACAACGGTTATGGTATGGTAAAAGACGTAATGAAGTATCAGATGATGCAGTCTGAGCAATACCTTGCCCTTAGGAAAAGAGCCGGTTTATACACCGCTCCAGGTACGGATGAGGACGCCACGGGAAATACGAATACCGATTGGCAGGACCTGTTTTACAGAAAGCCGGCAACTACGCAAAACCATGATATCAATGTAACTGGTGCCACTTCCAGCAAAGGAACTTACAAATTTGGTGTTGGTTATTACAGGGACGAAGCCCCTATACCTTTATCTCAGTATAACCGTATTTCGTTGCGCGGATCTGTTGATCAGGAAATCGGCAAATATTTTCGTATCGGATTTACGACAAATGATAACTACAGCATTACGGATGGTGCCAACCTGGGCATGTACGGTGTTTTGAACATGTCGCCGCTGGCTAACCCTTTCAATTCCGACGGGTCCACGAAGAGACTCGTTGTTTTGCCGGCAGACCAGCCTTGGGTATATACCAGAGAAACGCTGGCTGCTTTGGGCGATAAATACGTCAATACAACTAAAGACCTGGCTTCTTATAACTCTGCTTACGTTGATATGAAGATCCCGGGAGTAGAGGGCTTGAGGTATCATCTTAATCTGGGAGGGAACATCCGTACGAGTAATTCAGGCAGCTATACAGGCGTGGGCGTATTTAACACTGATCCCAACAATCCTAATACTGCCTCGATAGGTAATTCGCGGACAACGCAATGGACGGTTGAGAATTTGCTTTTTTATGACAAGACTTTTGCTCAAAAACACAACCTGAACGTAACGGCGTTATACTCATCAGAGCAGACAACCTATAATGCGTCAAATATCAGCAGAAAGAATATCGCAGGCGATAGCTTTCAATTCTACAATTTAGGACAAACTTCAAGCGGCAGCAACGATGATATTACGATCGATCCTAATAATCAAGCGTACAACCAAAGCGGATTAATGTCTTTGATGGGCCGTATCATCTATACTTATGACGATAGATATTTACTTACCGCAACTTACCGCCGTGATGCTTCCTCCAGACTAGCTACAGGACATAAGTGGCATGACTATCCGGCTGTTTCCATTGGTTGGAATATCAATAAAGAGTCATTTATGCAAAATCTCAGTTGGGTAAATAGTTTGAAGCTTAGGGTCGGTTATGGGGAAACATCCAATCAATCAGTAGCACCTTATGCGACACTAGGTCAGTTAAGTGTACGACCTTACAACTTTGGTGCAACCAACGCCAACGGTTACTACGTTACCCAGCTACCTAATCCTGATCTTGGCTGGGAATATTCTAAGACCAAGAACCTGGGCCTGGATTTCTCTTTATTCAATAATCGACTCACCGGTACCGCTGAAGCCTATATCACCGAAACGGATAACCTTTTACTAAGTGTCGGCTTGCCTGCAACATCAGGAGTAAGCAGTTATACAGGTAACGTAGGTTCGACATCGAACAAAGGTTTTGAGATCACTTTGAATGGCGTGATCATCAACAACAAGAATGGATGGACCTGGGAAGCAGGTGTTAACTTTTACCGTAATGTTAACCGTATAACTGCACTGGCATCCGGACAGCAACAAGATGTAAACAATTGGTTGTTTGTTGGACATCCGCTTAACGTGATATATGACTACAAGAAAATTGGCATATGGCAAGCAAGCGAAGCTGCTACCGTAAAGCAGTATGAAGGACCTGCGGGCGTTCCCGGAATGGTTAAAGTGCTCTATACCGGAACATATAATCCTGATGGCTCTCCTACCCGAAACATCAGTGCTGCTGATCAACAGGTGCTGGATGCTGATCCCGACTTTCAGGGAGGTTTTAATACCCGGGTTGCCTACAAAGCGTTCGACTTTTCGATAGTCGGCGCCTTTGTACATGGAGGTATTTTAAACAGCACCTTATACGGCGCAAACGGTTACCTGAACTTGGAGTCTGGTAGGGCCGGTCAGATCAATATCGACTATTGGACACCAGATAACCCGAACGCCCAGTTCCCTGATCCTGCCAGTCCGAAAAGCAGTAACAATCCTAAATATGGGTCTACTTCAGGTTATTTCGACGCCTCTTACATGAAGATACGTGCCATAACCTTAGGCTATAATGTTGCTGGCAAATGGTTGAAGTCAGCCGGAATCAAAAAGCTGCATGTTTATACTACCGCTCAGAATCCGTTTATCTTCTTCTCGCCCTATTACAAACTTTCTAAACAGGACCCCGAGCCTAACAGCTACGCTAACGATAGCTCAAATATGGCAGTTGCTTACGGTAGCGGACAAAGTCGGTTGCTGACCGTAGGTTATAATACGCCGAGTACACGTAACTATTTATTAGGATTAAACGTAACATTTTAAAATACACGAATATGAAACGAGTATATAGAAAGTTCTTTCAAGTATCAGTGTTAACTGCATTCGCCCTAACCGGGTGCAAGAAGATCCTGGACGAAACGCCGCGCGCTACTTTTACGCCGGATTTCTTTAAAACACAAGCAGGAGTCCAGGGAGGTATCACCTCTCTTTATGGTCACCTGCGTTATATGTACGGCAACGGCTATTTTATTAATTCGAATGAAGCCGGTACAGACGAGGAAACTTGGGCTCAACTTGCCGACCTGAACACCAAGAACATCGATTTTTCGGGTGTAGGAACGGTAAATCCTCAAACCGACAATTCGGGCATTGTATGGAACAATAACTTTCCTGATATCAATACGGCCAGTGGCGTAATTGAAAACGGTGCAGCGGTCGGTATTTCGGATGCACTGATCGCAGAAGCCAGATTTTTTAGATCTTTCGATTATTTCCTCTTGGTGCAAACATTTGGCGGTGTGCCACTTGACCTGGGTGCGGGAGAATTAAAATTCAATACTTCTACAGCAAGGACGTCTAAACGAAATACCGTACCCGAAGTGTATACTAAGGCCATTTTTCCAGATCTCCTGATAGCGATCGACAAACTGCCCACTGCGCCACGCGTTGTCGGTGGTGTAACTAAGAACGTTGCTCGTCTCTATCTTGCCAAAGCTTATTTGACTTATGGCTGGTGGCTGCAAAATCCCAATAATATCCCAACTTATCCGGATGTAGCTAGGACCGACCCTGCCGGGCACGATGCTGCATATTACTTCAACCAAGCCTATACGGTTGCCGCAGCGGGTATAGAATCGCCAACTCCTTATAGTTTGCAAGCCAGTTTTTATGATGTAAACGTCGCCACAAACGACCGGAACAATGAAGTGATGTTGTTCGCGGATCACACACAATCCAGCGCGCAATATAATGGAGGCGACTTGAGCTACAGTTCAGGAGGATTTAGTACTGACAATTTTGCTTCATGGTTTCAGCAATGGAACTATACTACGATTACAAGCAGTAAAACAAATAGCAGCTGGAGCGGTTATAGTTCAGTGCAGCGTGCGGCAACACAACCTTTAGGTCGCCCATGGACCCTTTTGGCACCTCCTCAAGGTGTATTTAAAGTGACCTTTGCGGACAAGCTTAATGATTCGCGATATGATGGAACCTTTGTTACCCGGTATCGCTGTAATTTAAAAGAGGCTGGTTACACGGGTACTACGCTCTACAATGCTAATTACCTGCCAATAGGCGAAGGTGATGCTGTTCTCAGCTTTTTGAATGATGATGTGGGTGGTGTAGATTACACCAATTCCGTGTATAAAAGTTCTGTAGGTGCAGGTGTTTTACCTGGCAGGGCAGATTTTGTCATTGAGCCAAGTAATATTAGTCGGATATGTTACCCTGGCAACTTTAAACTGGGACCTTACCGTACCGACAATAACGGTGGTTTAGGTTCGCCAAACGGTAGCAGTACACGTCCGTTCCCGGTGGCTAAGTTCTCGGAGTTGTTTTTTATTGCCGCAGAAGCCGCTGTGAAGGGTGCCGCTACCAGGGCAATCAGTGGATCATATGCTAACGATGGAACCGCAAGAGGGCTAATTAATGTTATCCGCGCCCGTGCAGGCCGATGGCGCTTTGACAATGGGAACCAGGTAGCTAAAGTCCAGGACAACAGTGCGGCAATTATAGCAGCCACACCTGCTTCAATTGATATCAACTATATTCTTGCCGAAAGGAGCCGTGAATACTTCGGTGAAGGTTACCGCTGGTTCGATTTAGTCCGCACACAAAAATGGACAGAGTTAAGCAGCTCTTTCGTAATCGCAGGTAAAACCAACCCTAACGATTGGAACGATCACACCGTTGGAACATTTACACGTACAATCCTACCAATGAATTACCTCAAACCAATTCCTCAATCACAGTTAGACGGATTGGATATGAGTCCTGTAGATAAAAAGGCCTATCAAAATCCGGGTTACAATTAACGTTTTTAAAAAGTTCATTATTGTTTTTAAAAGGAGAGATAAGCATATCTCTCCTTTTTTTACTATAAATCTATAATACTTTTCTTAATGAAATCTTCGACCTTAAAACCATTGATTCTAAATACTTTTCTTATCCAACTTATTTCTACGAGAAATAGGATTGGGGCAAGGGTCTTGCTATTGGTTATGATATTGCTCCGTTTTCCATGTGATGCACAAAAAAAAGCGATCATAACAAACGAGGGCAGAGAAAGGATCAGTTTAAATCATGGCTGGAGATTCATGCGTTATCAAGACAAAGGTGATGAACTGATCTATGATGAACGCCCTGTTGTTTTTGATCGCAAAGATGACGTTGTGGCCGATAGTAAACCATCACAAAAACCTCTCCTTGCGGGTACTTCCGAAAAAGTATTAAAGAAGTGGATACTCCCCACCGCAAACGATTTTATTAAAGACGAGTCAAAGCATTACGTAAGGCCGGCGGGTGATCCAGGGAGCAATTTCCCCTTTGTACAGCTGGGATTTAATGACAAAAGCTGGGAGAAAGTAGATCTTCCTCATGACTGGGCTGTTAAAGGACCATTCTACAAAGAAGCCAATGCGATAGTGGGCGGAGGAATGGGAAGATTACCAATCCAAGGTATTGCCTGGTATAGGAGGAAGATCGGCATACCAATAGCTGATCGTGGAAAAAATATTTATCTGGAAATAGAAGGAGCAATGTCTTATGCTATGGTTTGGTTAAACGGACACCTGGTCGGCGGGTGGCCTTACGGTTACAATTCTTTCAGACTCGACTTAACTCCTTACATCAAATTTGGATTAGACAACCAAATCGCAATAAGACTGGATAATCCGCCCAACTCATCAAGATGGTATCCCGGCAGCGGATTGTATAGAAATGTTTGGCTTACTAAAACTAATGCTGTTCAGATAGCTCAGTGGGGCACTTGTATCACTACATCGGATATTTCTAAATCTTCGGCCGTTGTCAATCTGGATGTGAACATTGAAAATAAGGCTGATTATGATGAACAAGTAAAAGTATTAACTGATATTTATAGTTTGGATAATCAGTATCAAAAGGTGAAAAAGATAAGCAGTTTCCCTTTGTCGATTGTTAATGTGAACCATCATAATAAGTATTTGGTTAAAAGCGAATTGTTGCTGAACAACCCCGCTTTATGGCAGCCTTTACCCACACAAAAACCCAACTTATATGCGGCTGTTACCCGTTTATACACAAATAATAGGTTGGTTGATACCTACGAAACGCGGTTCGGAATCAGAGACATCAGGTTTGATCCTGTTAAAGGTGTAATTGTAAATGGAAAAGCTGTAAAAATACAGGGAGTTAATCAGCATCACGATCTTGGAGCTCTTGGAGCAGCATTTAATTACAGGGCGGCTGAAAGGCAACTGGAATTACTACGTGAAATGGGATGTAACGCGATCAGGTTATCTCATAATCCTCCGGCCCCCGAGCTATTGGACATCACTGACAAAATGGGCTTTTTAGTCATAAATGAAATTTTTGACTGTTGGGAACAAGGCAAAACGCCATTAGATTTTCACCTGATCTTCCCGGATTGGTCTGAGGCGGATACAAGGTCGTTTATCAGAAGAGATAAAAATCACCCTTCAATTATTGCCTGGAGCTTTGGTAATGAGGTTGGCGAGCAGTACACGGCAACAGAAGGTGCAACAATAGCCCGGAGATTGAGTGCTATAGTTAAAGACGAGGACCCGACCAGGCCAGCTACCGCTTCGATGAATTATGCCAAACCGGATATGCCATTCCCCGCCGTTATGGATATTCTTTCACTAAATTACCAGGGCGAAGGGATCAGGGATGCACCGGCCTATGCCAAGCTAAAGGGAATTAGAACAGCCCCCTTATATCCAGCATTTCATGATAAATTCCCGGGAAAACTAATCATCAGTAGTGAAACGGCATCCACGCTAAGTACACGCGGAACATATATATTTCCAGTAACTAGTGATTTTAGCGCACCTGTAAGTGATACTACCGGAGGTGATGCTCAAAACCAATATGTAAGTGCCTATGAATTGTATACAGCTCAATTTGGGGCTTCGCCCGATAAAGTATTTGCGTCACAGGATAAGCACCCTTTTGTATGTGGAGAGTTTGTTTGGTCCGGCTGGGATTATTTAGGTGAGCCGACCCCGTATTACGGGGCCAGAAGTTCTTATTCCGGTATCATAGATCTTGCCGGTTTTAAAAAAGACAGATTTTACCTCTATCAGGCGCGCTGGCGGCCCGATCTTCGTTTCGCTCATATTTTACCTCATTGGAATTGGCTAGGAAGGGAAGGTAAAATCACTCCCGTGCATATTTTTTCTTCGGCCGATGAAGCCGAATTGTTTCTTAACGGTAGATCATTGGGGCGTAAAAAAAGAGTGGAATATCAATACCGGTTCAGATGGGATGACGTTAAATATGAACCTGGTGAACTCAAAGTGTTAACTTATAAGCATAGGTTGCTTTGGGCAACCGAAACCCTAAAAACCGCAGGGCAGCCGGTTCGTTTAGGACTAAGGGCTGACCGAAGGAAAATAAAGGATGATGGCGCTGACCTTGCTTTTATCACTGTAAAAGTTTTGGATAAGGATGGGAACATCGTACCTATAGCCAATAATAAAATTGTTTTCTCTATATCCGGACCAGCAGAAATCGTTGCAACAGATAACGGTGATCCAGCTGACCTCGTCGCCTTCCCGTCAAAGGAACGAAAAGCATTAAGCGGCATGGCGTTGGTTATAGTAAGATCATTAAAAAAAGCGGCAGGCAAGTTTGAATTGAAGGCGGAAGCTGAAAATCTGGGTTCAGCTAAGATCGTCTTATCAACAAGCGCTAATTTACTAGATGTAAGACATCAAAAAATAACTAAGGGAATTAAGAGGTAATAAAACCGTATTCTTGCACTAAAAAGAAAAGCCCCTGTCTATGTTTTTAACCTTAATTCGCAAGTAAAACCAACCGAAACGTGCAATAAATATGTAAAACAATCAAATTAATTCTTTAACATACACTGTGCTTTTAACTTTTATTGTCCTTAACACGCTCGGAATCAGACATGAGTTTGATGATTAGATAAGTCAATGCAGTGCGGGTGAAACGCTATCTGTTATGGAGAACGACAGCCTCACCTAACCTGTGATAACCCTTACATGAATCATATCTGGGACTTTATCTTACGTGTTAATAACCTGGTTTACGTAAGGTAAGAATGCTTACCGCGCACTGATATATGCAACTCATTTGATAAGGATGATGCGCTTTTTAAACGTTGCTGCTTCATTTAGGGGATTGGTAATAGCAACTCCACTACAAGCGTGCCCATTTATTATAAAAACATTATCACAATTTATCAGCGCCGATTACTGTCTTATCCCGATACTAAATCGATGGCGCTAAAATTCCTCTATTACGGGCTCTCCGTTTATGTAATCAATCATATTGATAACTAGGTAGTTCCAGTTTTGGAAACCTTTGTTTAATATCGGTTCGCCTGTGTCTGGTTCGTAATACTCATGAAGGGCTGCGTTCTTTTTATAATCCTTTCCAAAAAGCATAATTGTTTTGAATGCCAGCTGTTTTGCCTGATCTTTAAATCCGTATTTGACCAGTCCCCGGAAGGTCATATAATTGGAAATACCCCAAATCGGTCCCAACCAGTTAGATGGGTTGTTACTGGCCCGAACACTGTACATTTTTTCCAGCTTAGATAGCGTACGTATACCGTACTGCGCGTTAAAAGTTCGCTTGTCTTCCAAGTTTTCTACAACCATACGTTTAGCCTGCTCTGGAGTGGCAATTCCGGCCCACATCGCCATAAAGCCTGACCATGTGCCTATTCTTTGTATCAGGCAATCATAATTACGCGGAAATCCGCTGTGTAAAATCATCTCTTGTCCAAAAATTGTTGTAGGTTGTTCTGTCACGGGTTTCAAATTCAAGTCAACAGAATAAAAATAACCGTCCTTTTCATCCCAGCAGTTTTTTTGGACGGCTAGTTTAAGGTTTTCTGCATCTTTACTATATTCTGCTGCGATATCGGTCAGTTTCAAGCAACCGGCCAAGTAGACCATCGCATTCAACTCCTTATACATCAGGCAATTCAAGAAGATTGAACCCGAGCTTCCGTTAGGCCTGAAAAATGTTGAAGGGTCATTGTCTGTTCCGATAGCAAGGTCGTCCTGCCAGTAATATAAGCCGGTTGCGCGATTACGGTGATGGGATTCATAATTATTAATAAAGGCTTGCATCAGACTAAACTTTTCACGGAGCCACTCCGCGTCGCCATGGTTAATTTTGGTCAGAAATGCCGCGTGCTGTGCGATCACAGGTTTATGCATATTAGTCCTGTAAATATTTGCCGGCTTCATTTTAGCGGGATCGGAATTTTTGGCGATCAGGATCGGCATGTAACCGTCAAACCCGGTGTTATCAAGATAATTAAGGATACAACCCCGTTCGTACATAACAGCCTCGCTTTTATCACCTGCAGAACCGTGATCCTCTAAAATTTGTCGTAACGCAATATTACTTAGCCAGGAGTCCCAATCCCAGAGATCGTTAGCATAGGCATTACTCCCCGGAGTAATAAACGGTTGATGCAGTATGCCAACCGGTTTTCTAAACATCCCCTTATAATCACTAAAGACTTGCTGCCGAATGATCGAGATATTAGTTTTGATACTGTCAGGGATCTGAGCGAAAGTAACTCCTGTATATAAGAGCAGACAGAAAGAGCTTAAAAAATTTCTGATAGATTTCATGATCGTTATTTAATTAAAATATTTAAATGGAATCGAGAACAAGCACCCAGTCGTTGCCATTTCTTTTTTCACCGGGAGGCTTAAAATGCATTGAAGTTTGTTTACTGAAGACACCAATGTTTATCGTTTCACCTGTTCTGGGGTTAAACCACGCAGCACGTAACTTTTGTCCCAGAAGTTTATCTCCATTGATGAGCATCTCCCTGCCATTATAAGTGTAGATGAAAGCAAATTTTTTACCACGTGTAGCCAAAAGATGATCATATTGCAGTCCTTGCTGTCCCGCAATCATAGACTGATCAGGTACGCGTTCTTCGTATGGCCTGGATAGGATCAGTTTCTTTAAGAAGATCATTTGCTGGGCTCCGGGGCTATTGATGGAGGTGTACCAATATTCTTTTGAACCATAGGCCGGTTTTTTATCTCCGGGAAGATGCATTTGCATCACGTCGTTGTTTCCGTACGTATACCCACAGGCACCCGCAAAAACCGACCAATATCCGTACCTCCGGACGTCCGCGTCTGTCCATTTGGGTAGTTTCGTATCATGTAAACCATACGGGATATTTTCATAAGACGGCTCTGCATCAAGCGTCGGCTTAACAGGTGTTTTTTCGTAATCTGCTTTTACATACCGCCAGTTGTCTTCACCATATTTTAGATCTTCTTTGGATACATCCTGCGAATAAGTTCGGTGTCCAGACTGGAAACAGTTAAAACTCAACCAGTCTGCATCCTGAAACCAGGTTGAGGATTGTGTCCGTCCTCTGGGATGAAATGTAATCAAATGATTGGGATCGGCTTCGTGCAGTGCTGATCCAATTGCTCTCCAGGTATTTTCATAAATATTTCCTGCAATATCCCCTCCGTTCATCCAAATGATATTTGGCCTGCTTCCAAACCTTTTAGCCAGGAAGTCAGCGTAATTACGTCCTTGCTCGGGCGTAATGCGTTTACCCTTTACCACACCTCCCCATATCGGTACTAAAGCAACATACAAACCTTTTTCTTGTGCTTTACTGATGATCCAGTCTATGTGATCCCAATAATCATATTCTTTGTTTTTATTAAAATCGTTACCCGGAGTAATCTTGGGATGCGCAATTTTTTGATCAATTAAGGCAGAGTCGCCATAGCAATTTACTTCGGCGATATCATGTATTACCATTGCCTGAATAACATTAAACCCCTGTTTGCTCCTTGTTTCCAAATATTGCTCCGCACTTGCACGATCCAGTTTTGAAAATAATAACCAACCGGTATCCCCAAGCCAGAAAAAAGGCTTTCCGTCTGTACGAAAGTATCTGTGGTTAGGTGAAATGGTGAGTGGGCTAACCGCGAATTGCGCACGGGCGGTCAGCGTAGTCAGCATAATAAAGGTCAACCAACCTGTCAACGCTCTTTTCTTCATGTTTTTTGCGAGTTTAATTTGTTAAAGTCCGTAACATTATTTTTATAGTTCGGTATAGGTAATATTATAGGCTTTATCCTTAGTGATTATTAGTTCATATATATGATTACCTTTTGATATAACAGAAGCGTCTTTACAGCTTGGTTTCGATTTGCTTTTTATACGTAAAGTTCCTGTGCCATTTTCTCCTTTAATTTTAATATGCGTGTTACTGCAATACATTTTGATGTTTCCTTCTGGTGTCGGCACAGTGCCTTCCATCCATTTCAAACCACCTAAATTAGGTTCGGCTACCCATGTGGAGTATCCTGCCGTTAAAGGCTTTACACCCAGATAATATTTACCTAACAGGTATATTGGGCTTGCACCCCATGCATGACAAAGGCTTTTACCGAACGGACGACCATACATAGCGTAAACCTCAGCGCCCTTTTTATCCGGATTATACTCTTCCCAAAAAGACGTAGCACCAAGCTTTAACATACCGCCCCAGTAATCTTTCATTTGCTTTAATACATAACCCTGCTCGCCCATTGCGCAAAGCGCCTCAAGCTCGTAAAAGCGCATGTACGGTGTTGTTATCTTCTGGATATTATTGTTCAGCAACACGTTTTTCTTTACATCCTGCTTTTGCTGCTCGTTAAAGTAGTTAAAAAAAATGGCAAACATGTTAGTATAACGGGTAACGTTATCGCTTTGCTTATCATCAATTAAGCTATGCACCAACGCATGTTTTTGCTCGTTCCAGTACAGTTTAAATATCTTAGCTTTCAACTCATCAGCTAAGGCCTGGTATTTAGCGGCTCCTTCGTTATCGTTGTTGAGCTTGGCGCAGATAGCCATAGTTTCTAAACTACGGCAGAATAACAACTGCTCAAAACTCAACTCCCCTTGTTTGCTTAAACCATCTGCCCAGTCAATAAACAGCCAATCACCTGGTAAGCCGGCCATCATGCCATTTTTATCCCGCCGCGATAAGCAATAATCCATTAGCGTTTGCATACGCGGGTAAAACTGCTTAATAAAGGTTTTATCGCCTGTATACTGGTAATAATCGTTAATGCTCAAAAACCAATAAAAAGTATAATCCATTATGGTATTGATATGGCTCGTTACAGGATCTTTTCCGCGCAAAGCCAAAATAGTACGGGTTACTGTTGGCGAATCAAAAAATGAATAGTAATTCATCGCATAACTCTGGTAAGCATCGCCCGACCATATCCACCGATCCCTTTTTATCCCATCGATAAAAAACTCGCGTGTGGCTAACTGAAGGGTGTACTTAGAAATATCATAGATCTTATTGATTTCCTCATCAGAGCATCTGAAAGCCCCGCGTTGGGTTAACGGCGCATACTCATAAAGCATTGATACAGAATCAACAGAAACACCTGAATCAAACTGAACATTTACATATCGTAATGCTTTTGACAACTCCATTACAGAATCCTTTTTGGCAGATTCGTTAATCATCAATTCATCCAAAGTTTCGCAATGATCCACCGACTGTGCTTCTTCCTTCGACTCACCGTAATAAATATGCAGCTTACCTTTCCCTTTTAAACCATGTAATTTAACAAAGCCAAAAGTTTCTTTACCAAAATCTAAAAAGAACGAGTTGGCTTTTTTATCGCTACTCATGGCATGTTGCGGTACAGTTGGCAAACTGAATTTAGACGGGGGTGATAAAGGATCGTTAAAATTCCATGCACCAGCGTTCAGGTAAGTTGTTCCCGATTTATCAGATACCTTGCCCGTGGCATCAATCCACTCTTTATCTTCAAAAGTAACCAGCCAACTATCGTCGGATACTATAGTTTTCCCTTGAACAAATATTGCTGGTACCCTATCCTGACAATAAACTTTTAAACTCACCTTGTGATGACCTGAAGGAACAGTGATACTCTTAGGATAGCCCACAAAGGCCTGTCCATCAACCTTTACATTATACATTCCTTCAACATAAAGTTTAACCTCTTCTGTTGCTGGTACGTCAAAATCTTTATGGAACTCTACCAAAACATAATGGCTATCCATTTTCCAAAGCACTGGTAAAAACGCACCACGATCTGTACGTCGGTTCTGCATCTTGTTGCCCAGCCAAATATCAAAATCGCCGGGGTAGTATATCCATGTGGCTTTTTGAGCAAGAGCGCTATCAGTAATTAAAAGGATAATGAAGAATACGATCAAGGTAAATGTCCTTTTCATGTTCTTATAGTAATATATGCCATTCATATTAATTAGTTTTATTTTATTAAATGTATTCGAAATGCCAGATAAGAATCATCAGGTAAGCTTACCAAGCTATGGTTTTTATCATAAATTCGATAACCATCGGCTTTACTGGTCTCGAAAACCTGATTAATGGGCGTTACGGACATTTTCCATGTGTCAATCAGGTCAACCTTGTATTTTGTGCCTACGGGTGGCCCACCTTTTTTAGGCAAGCTGAACATCCATTCCTTTTGCTTTGGTTTGCCAAGATAGATGAGGTAATACGTGCTATCTGTTTGCGCGGTTTGATTATCCTTCCAGTTATCAGCGAGATGTAAAGGACCGGGGCCGTTTTCTAATAAGGTCCTGAGAAAAGCGATTCGGGCTGGGCTTTCGCCCTTTAATATGCCGCCCTTGGCCCAAAATATTGTATCTCCATTGCCTTTGATACTTTCACCATGTGTGACATATGTTCCGGCTATTATGCCCTGCCAGACCGCAGCTGTCATTTCCTGACCTGTAAGACGCCCCCATCTTTGAGGAAGATTTCCTTCATAACAAACCTCATCATAAATCACGGGTTTGAAATACACATCGCGTAATAAACCAGCACGGCCGAAATCTTCGACAGGTGCGCCGTTTTGTATGCTAACATGGGTAAAATACGGCTTCCAGTTATCGTAATACACACTGCCATTATGGATCGAGCACAGATGGCGGTAGGGGTCATGCCCCACTACAGCCGCTGCATAATCATCCCATACCGCACGGGGCTTACTTTTGATGTAATCAAATTCGTTGGCCATCGACCACCAGACGTTCCTGAAAGCCGAAAGGCGTGCCGCAAGATATTTAATATACAATAGATCATTTTCCTTACCCATACTGTCAAACCCCCAATGCCCTTTATCATAAGGGTGGAAAATGATCAGATCAGCCTCTATTCCAAGCGCGTTTAAATCATCGATCCGTTTTTCCAGATGCCTGAAAAAGGCAGGGTTAAACCGCTTAAAGTTCCACCTGTTTTTTCCATCTCCTTTTTCGTAAGGATAGAAAAGGGGTTCATTAGTTACATAAGTATAATATTTAGGGAGAATGCACATCCTGATTTTGTTAAAAGCGGAGCTTTTAAGTGTGGTCAATGTCGCTTCCTCAAGTTCTGGCCCCTGATGGATCCAAGCGTAAGCGGTGGTACCAAAAGGATAATATGGCTTACCGTCTTCGTATCTGAAATGATACGTGTCCGCAACGCGTATCATGCCATGATTTGCGTTGTTTGGAGCTACGCAGGTAAATAATCCAGACCGATGGTTTAATGCAGCAATATTACTTACTGTGATGTAATTCCACTTACCAAGTTCCATTGGCATAAATCTTATTAGATAGTTACCTTCGCCGTCATAAAAACCATCAACACTGACACGTTTGGAGTTATTCGAAAATATAGCGGAAAAATGATTTTCTGTAAAAGGATTACCTGTTACAGGGCCTTTCAAACTTATCTCGAACCGGTTCCAGCGTTCTACTTTCACTTGCGCATGTGCGCCAAATAAAAAAAGGAACACCAATAAAACTACAAAGACAAAAAATAAGAAAAATGTTTTGTTTGTCTGCATAAGAGATTGTATCATTTATCTGTATAGGTTCTGTTTACGTGAGCTAACCATGTATGGTAGTTTACCTGAACCGAGGTTGGGTTTATTGTTGGCATCACGGTAGATTTAGGCTTAGCCAATGCCTTGATCTCTTCAAGGCTTTCAAAAAGTCCGGCCTGCAAACCCGCTAGCATAGCAGCACCCAAGCCAGACGCATCCGATATTCCGTAATACAAGGGTTTGTTTAAAAGATCGGTAAGAAAACCTAAAACAAAGTTGTTAGAGATTATACCGCCATTGACAATCAACATGCGTAGGTCCAGTTGCGCGGCATTTTCCATTGCGTCGATCACAGACCGGATCTGGTAAGCGATTGACTCCAAACCAGCCCTGACGATGTGGTTTTTGGAGGTGTTAAAAGTTAAGCCAAGAAGCTCCCCTTTTCTGTCCATCTGCCAATACGGTGCACCCATGCCGCTGAATGCCGGGATAATATAAACACCGTTATTATCAAGCACGCTATTGGCCATATCCTGCGTTTGCTTGATATCACTAAAAAGAGTGAGCTCCCTGCGCAGCCACTCCATCGTCGAACCACAGGAAACGATCACACCCTCAAGCCCATAATCCACTCTCGTTGATGTACTCCAACATATTGTCGTAACAACCCCCTCGCTACCGGAAGGCAAATCCGTACCGGCATTCATCATAATGGAACAGCCTGTTCCCAATGTTGCTTTCGCCTGGCCTTGCTCAAAACAACCTTCGCCAAATGCCGCGGCATGGGAATCGCCGATCATCGCCCCGATCGGTATCTCCCGGTCAAATGACCCACCAAAGTCGCTTGCGCCAAAATCAGACGAAGAGGCAATTACTTCCGGTAGATTTATCTTATCTAAACCGAAAGTTGCCAAAAGATAGGTGTCCCAGTTTAATGTTGATAAGTTAAAAAGCATTGTCCGTGAAGCATTTGTGTGATCAGTGAGATAGCGCTTGCCCCCTGTCAGTTTAAATAAAAGCCAGGTGTCAATCGTGCCAAAATAAGCATTGCCAGTGTCTATGGCCGCCCTGACTTTATCTTTATTTTGATATAACCATATCAATTTTGATGCAGAGAAGTAGGGGTCGATGATCAGCCCTGTACGTTCTTTTACCGTTTTTTTAAACCCGCCATTAATCAATTGGTTGCAGATATCGATCGAACGTTTGCATTGCCACACAACAGCATTGTGCAAGGGATCTCCGTTAGCGTCCCATACGACAAAGGTTTCCCGCTGATTGGATATCCCAATGCTTAAGATGGATCCTGTATCTTTACCTGTTCGGCGAAAAGCCTCAAGGCAAAGGGAAACAGATGCCAACACATTTTCAAATATCCCTAAAGGATCTTGTTCTACCATTCCTCCATCTAAAAACTGCGTAGCCAAGTCCACCTGGCCCCGTGCGATGGCATTACCCTTTTCATCAAAAATAGTCGACTTGGTGCTGCTGGTGCCCTGGTCTATCGCCAGTATATATTTTTGATCCATCATCACTCGGATTTAGAATTAGCCTTGTCAATAATCACGGCGAGTAAAATTACGCCGCCTTTAACCACCTGCTGCCAAAAAGGCGATACGTTAAGCAATACCAGTCCATTGTTAAGCACACCAATGATAACTGCGCCAAGCACGGTTCCCCAAATGGTGCCTTTGCCTCCCGATAAGGAAGTGCCGCCAATCACCACAGCTGCGATAGCGTCCAGTTCGTAACTAATACCGGCATTTGGCTGAGCAGAATCCAATCTTGAAGTGACGATCAAACCACCCACGGCGGCCAGTGCTCCGGCCATGCTGTAAACGATGATCTTGACTTTGCTGATGTTGATGCCTGATAATTTAGCCGCATTTTCGTTACCGCCAATGGCATAAATATATCGGCCCAACGGAGTTTTCATCGTGATAACAACCGCTGTTAAAACAACAATAGCCGAGATCCAAACCGGAACCGGTATACCTAAAAACCAGCCGGTACCGATGTAACCGAATTTTTCGCCGAATACAGAGATCGGAAAGCCCTGTGTCCATAACAAGGTTAAGCCCCTTGCAATAGTGAGCATGGCCAGTGTAGCCACAAATGGTGGCACTTTGAAACGTGTGATGGCAAAGCCGTTAAATGCGCCCACACCTGCGCCGGTAAATAATCCCGCAAGGATAGCGCCCAACAATGTGAAACCGATGTAGAGGTTACTCGAATGCACTTCAATACCATTTTTCATCAGTCCTGCCGTAATAGCGCCGCAAAGGGCCAATACCGATCCTACGGATAAGTCGATTCCCGAGGTTAATACAACCAGTGTCATCCCTACGGCTATACAAATGTTAACAGATATTTGGCGCATTACGTTCCAGCCGTTATCTACGGTTAGGAACTTATCCGACAGGCAACTCAATACGATGCACAAAACCACAAGCGCTATAAGCGATTGGAATTTGGCGAAATGTTGGCGATTCAAGGTCATTTAAGTTTGTTATAGGTTTTTAGGAATGGCTGCTTTCAGGATGTTATCTTCGGATGCATCGGCGGCTTTAAATTCGGCAGTAATGCTGCCTTCGGCCATTACCAGGATGCGATCGGATATGGCGAGTATCTCCGGCAATTCGGATGATACCATAATGATGCCCATACCCGCTGCAGCCAGTTCTAATATCAGTTTGTAAATCTCGTTTTTGGCGTTGATATCAATACCACGCGTTGGCTCGTCCAGCATCAGCACAATAGGCTGGGTAGCCAGGCATTTAGCCAGTACTATTTTTTGCTGGTTACCACCACTCAGGTTTTTGGTGATCTGATTAGCCGACGGTGTTTTGATCTTGAGCGAATCGATATATCTTTTCGCCAGTTCCTGTTCTTTACCATCGCTCAGCAAACCCATGCTTTGCAGATTATCCAATGTGGTAATGCTAATATTGGTTTTTACATCCAACCCCAATACCAGGCCGTCTTTCTTGCGGTCTTCGGGTACCAAAGCTATTCCGGCTTTCATAGCCTCGCCCGGCGATCTAAATTTTGTTGCCTGCTGTTGGATACTGATAGTACCGGTATGAGCCTTATGCAAACCGAAAATGGTTTCCAATAATTCGGTACGCCCGGCGCCCATTAAACCGAAAATGCCCAAAACCTCACCGGGGCAAAGTTGCAGTGATACGTTCTTTAACAGATCACGTTTTTGGTTTTCAGGATGTTTTAGGTTAATATTTTGTACAGTAAGTACAGGCCCGGCGGTGGCTTTGTAGCCTTTGTTGCGAATGACGTTGATCTCGCGGCCAACCATTTTATGGATCAGCGTATCGTGGTTAATATCTTTCATCTCGCCCGATTCGATGGTTTTGCCATCGCGAAGCACAATGTAACGGTCGGCTATTTTAAAAAGCTCATCCAGCTTATGCGATATGTATACGATCACCTTATTCTCATCGCGAAGTTCTTTGATGATATCGAACAATACCTCAACCTCGCTCTCGGTAATGGCCGAAGTTGGTTCATCCATAATCAGAACCTGGCAATCGGTTAGCAGGGCCTTGGCAATTTCAACCACCTGCTGCTGACCAACCTTTAAATCAAAGATCAACGTATCCGGACTAACCTTCAGCTTCAGTTTATCTAAAAGGTATTGGGTGCGGTTTTTCATGGCCTTGCCATCCAGCATGCCCCAGTTATTGGTTAACTCGCGTCCTAAAAATATATTCTCGGTGATATTGAGGTGGGGCACTAAATTTAGCTCCTGGTGAATAATGCCGATGCCCGCGCCCTGTGCTTCGCGCGGATTAGCAAAGTTTACCTCGGTATCCTGTAATAAAATGCGGCCTTCGTATTCAGAATAAACGCCTGATAGGATTTTCATCAGCGTAGATTTACCCGCGCCGTTCTCGCCCAGTATCGCATTTACCTTGCCGGGATGCAGCTCCATGTAAACATCCTGCAAAGCAATAACGCCGGGGAATTTTTTGGTGATATGATCTGCTATCAACATAACCTTAAGGAATTATTTTTAGAGATACAGGGAGCATCTCAATATCGTTTAGGTTTAGATGTGCCTGATTAAGTTCTACGGCGCCTGTAAACTCAATCTTATCGCCTTTTTTAGCTGCCGATTTAAATGGTGGGATCACCTTAGCGCGGATGATCTTATTGATTTCCGAAGAAATATTGCTCAGATCTACTGTATTGGTAAAATCGTTCAGATCAACCAAACCCGAGGCATCACGAATGGCATTGCCAAATACAAACTCGGTAGCTATTTGGAAATCGTTATGTGCTATGGTTGAAAGCTTCACATCGCTATCGTCCATATCAGTAATGGTGCCCGTGCCTTTCACCATGAAAAATTTGGTGCTGCCTATAGAGAGGACATGACCGTTTTCGGCAAAAGTGTTAGCCGGTGATACTTTAAGTTGCGTAATTAATTCATCAAGCGTAATAGCCTTTTCTGTAACGGCGGGTAGTTTATTAGTCAGCAGGTCTTGCGCGTAAGCAACAGCGTTAAATGTTTTTCCGGTGGCTTTTAACTCGCTCAACTTACGGAAATAAACCGAGTTATAACCTATAAAAATAATGATCACGAACCAGATGGCATATTTGATTTCCTTTCTCATGGCTTAATTCTTTTTACCGTAGGCTATGTAATCAGATACGTTTTTACCGGTTACCATCTCTACTCCAACCTGAATCTTTTTCGGGAAGTCTCGCTTACCCTTAAAATATTCATCGGCGTAATTGGCAGCAGTTTGCGCCATCACCTTAGGGAACTGCATCGCGGTAGCCAATATCTTTCCATCCTTAATGCCTTGTATAGCATCTTCAGCGCCATCAAAACCCATTACTTTTACTTTGTTAGCTTTGCCTGCTGCAGCTAAAGCCTGGTAGGCACCCATGGCCATGGCATCGTTCCCGCAGAACACACCATCGATATCAGGGTGTGCCTGTAAGATGGATTCCATTACTTCCAGACCTTTATTGCGGTCAAAATCGGCACTTTGCTGGGCTACCATTTGTAAGCCGGGGTAATAATCAACCACGCTGTGGAATCCTTTAGAGCGATTCCAGGTGTTGTTATCGGCAACAATGCCTAGTATCTCAACATATTTGCCTTTTTTGCGCATTTGCTTCACAAAGTATTTACCAAGGTTCACACAGCCTGAATAACTATCAGATAAGATCTGCGATGTTGGTCCGGTGGCAGAGTTCACCTCCCTGTCCATGCAAAAAACTGCTACACCGGCTGCTTTGGCTTTATTTACATTGACTACAGAGCCATTGGCATCTGTAGGATTGAACAGGATAGCGCCATAGCCAGCGGCGATGGCATTTTCAAAGTTATCGGTTTCGGTAGCGGTGTTGTTTTGCGAATCAAAGATCTTGGTTTCGTAACCCAAACTTTTAGCTTGCGCCGAAGCTGTTTGCGCTAAAAACACAAACCAGGGATTATTGAGTGTAGATACAATAACCGCTACCTTTTTGGCTTTGGCCGATTTTGAATTATCCTTACAGCCGGCAAAAGCCAGCATAAATAACAATAACAGTGTTAATCTTCTCATTCAAATGATATAATCTAAGTTTCATTATTGGTATTCTTCTTTGTTTATCAGTTTCCTTATGATAGTAGTTTAATGGCTTGATCGGCAATCCCATCTGCCGAAATTCCGTAGTGGTTCAATATCTCAACCTGAGAGCCCGTAACGGTGTACTCGTCAGGGATGCCCATGATTTTAAAAGGCTTTTTGTGTCCACTTTGTAATAAGTAGGATGCGCAGGCCTCACCTAAACCGCCATTGATCATGTGCTCCTCCACCGTTATAATGGCTTTTGTTTCAGAAGCTAACTGTGCAATCAATGTTACGTCTAAAGGTTTAATGGTATGCATGCTCACTACCGTTGCCAATATGCCCGATTCTTCCAGCTTTTGCGCGGCTAACAGGGCTGGGTAAACGGTTTCGCCGTTGGCGATGATTGTTATATCGCCGCCATTTTTCACCACCCTGCCTTTGCCAAACTCAAAACCAATATTCTCATCTTCGGTTAAAAGAGGCATTGGTTTTTTACCGAAGCGCAGGTAAACTGGCTTGGTGCTTTGTGCAGCCAATTTTACAGCTTGCTCGGTTTCAAAATTATCGGCAGGTACTACAATGGTAATATTATTGATGGCGCGCAGTACGGCAAAATCGTGCAGACTGTGGTGCGTTGTTCCCAATGCTCCGTAACTTACACCGGCGCTAATGCCAATTAACCTTACAGGATTATCTGAGTAACAAACATCGTTTTTGATCTGCTCCAAAGCTCTAGCGGTTAAAAAACAAGCTGGTGATACCGCGAATGCTTTTTTACCTGCCGAAGCCAATCCGGCGGCAACGCCTACCAGGTTTTGCTCGGCAATGCCTATCTCTACAATCTGCTCGGGCAATTGCTGCCCGAATGCAACCAGCTTGCCCGAACCGCGCGAATCGCTGGTAACGGCAATAATATCTTTATCAGTTTCGGCAAGCTTTAATAAGGTAGCCGCAAAAACATCCTGGTTTGGTTTGGCGTTAGCCGAAGTATTTTTTATAACTGTTCCCAAGTTCGTGGTATTAAATGTTGGTGAGTGCCACATCCAGTTCGGTCATGGCGCTTTGATATTGTTCGTGGTTAGGTACACCGTGGTGCCACTTTACCGAGTTTTCCATAAAGCTGATGCCTTTACCTTTAATGGTATGGGCTATAATCAGGTTAGGTTTTCCCGGCTCAAAAGGCATACTGGCAAATGCCTCGCGCAACGCATGAATATCGTGTCCGTCAACCTGTTTTACGGCCCATCCAAAGCTTTCAAACTTGGCGTCAAGCGGGTCAGTATTACATACCTCGGCATTAGTACCTGTAATTTGCAGTTTATTGTTATCGATGATGGCGCAAAGGTTATCCAACTTGTAATGCGAAGCTGTTAAAGCCGCCTCCCAGTTTGAACCTTCGGGCAGTTCACCGTCCCCCAAAAGGGTAAAAACACGATAGTCTTTTTTATCCAGTTTCGCGGCAAGCGCAACACCGGCAGCAATTGGTAACCCGTGCCCCAAAGCGCCTGTATTTTGCTCAACGCCATGTACCTTTTTAGTAGGATGGCCTATGTAATGGGATTTATATTTGCATAATGTTTCAAGATCCGTTTCCGGGAAGAAGCCTTTGTCGGCCAGTACCACAAAAAGCGCTTCAACACAATGGCCCTTGCTCTGGATGTAACGGTCGCGATCCGGCGAAGTAAAATTATCCGGACTCACATTCAGCACATCGTTATACAAAACGTTCAACACATCAATGCACGATAGGCTGCCACCCGTGTGCCCGGCATTGGCGCCTACAATATATTTGAGGATCTTTTTACGATACCCAACTGATTTTTCTTTTAACTCTTTGTCTGTCATTTTACTTGTGTTCGTAAATTTCCCAGCCCATGTAATTGCCTAATGCCTCTTTTAATATGCCGGCTGTTTTTGAAGCGTTCATTACCACGTGGTGCTCAAAACCGTTGCGGCAAACGTATTGCATCAAACTTTGCAGATCAGGTATCTCCGCTACAGCGCGGTTACCAAAGGTGTTTAACGCGTCGTCGGTCAGTTCGCCTTCGCCAAGGTAAACTTTGATGATGCCTTTAGGATCATCGGTACTGATTCGGCCGTAGGTTAACGGCGATGCCGGGGTGCGGCCATCCAGAGCGCCGTAAGTATTTTCTACACCAACGGTAGTACCCAAAATAGGGGCGGTGCTGATCTGAATATCCGGCAGAAAAGATTTTGCCCAGTTACCGCAATGAAACAGCACACATTTATTAGGGTCATCAGCATAGTTGTTATTCCAATCTACCAGCGCACTTGGCGAACCCGATGCCAGTTGCATGGCATACATGGTTAATGTTCCGGTAACATCAACCTCGCAGGCACTTGGCAGCATATTCTCGCTCATAATGCTCATGCTGGTACAAACGTTGCAGCCGTAATTTTGCTGTAGCGATGTCCAGCATTGTATGGCTGTTGCATCCAATGCATGCTCGTCCATAAACTGGTTAAGCACTACGTCCAGTTTGGCTATTTGTATCATCGCATCGTCGGGCGTGAGGCCTTTAGGCGCATAAGCATTTATCTTATTTAAGTGCGCCTGTACTTCGGGGTGTTCTGCCGTTAACTTGTCGGCTTTGCCTAAAATCTCACTCAGGTCGGCAGTGGTTACGGTAATGCCGTTACGCTGTAATATCTTCTCGCTGTAGCGAACGGTATTAAAAGCTCCCGGCCTGGCACCAATAGCGCCAATGCGAACACTGCGTAAACCTTTAACTACGCGGCAAATGGCCACAAAATCTTTTAGGTTGGCGATAAATTGGGGGTCGCTCGGATGAGTGACGTGATCATCGGTTAGGGTGTATTTGATGCCGTACTGGTAAAGGTTGTTGCAAACCGAAATTTTACCGCACCATGAATCGCGGCGGCGTGCTACATCCAGTTTATTCAGATCATCGGGGTAGGCCTGAATCAGCACCGGAACGTTTAATCCTGACAATTTAATGGTATCTGCAACACCTTTTTCATCGCCAAAATTTGGCAGGAATACCATGATACCTGTAATCTCTTCACGATGTTTTTTGAATAAATCGGCACATTTCTGGGCATCTTTAAAGGTTTCAACACCGCCAAGTTTTGATTCGGTATCGCCCAGCATAATGGCATTAATGTTCAGTTGGGTAAAAAGGGCAATAATATCGGCACGGGCTTCAGAAACCAACCTGTCCGGAAAAAAATCACGATTACCTATAATTACCCCTAATGTTGCTTTATTACTCATATTTTTAATATTTCTGATCGTTTTGTAAAAATCTGAACAACGCGGTTCAGTATAGTTCGGGTTGAATAGTTTTTTTGATGTTTATGCAACTTGTAAATACCATTATAATCATTTACAGGGCTAAAATAGAAAATAAAAGAAGAAATAGATAAATACTGACAAATTTAAATGGGACTAAGAGTTTCATATTTTGGAAGTTTTTAGCTATTTAAGTCTGCTTTTGTCTTTATTTTTTTCTTTTCTGATAAATTATCCACTCATTATTTATCATTTAAGCAGACAATTTCTTGATTTTTTTTATAATTCTAAAAAATACAATCGGTTGCATTTGTTGGGTTTACGATTACTTATGTTTGTAACAATAAAACTAAAGTTATTTCAAGTGAACCAAAATTAAACTTATGAGATCAATCAAAAACTTACTAACATGCATTTTACTTTCGCAAATGCTGCTGTTTGTTCTTCCCAAACAATCAGTGGCGCAAACATCCGCAAATGCTAAACAGTTGATTAGAATAGCCGGAATTGTGTTGGATGAAAAAGGGGCCCCCCTTCCCGGTGTATCTGTCAAGCTAAAGGGTACAAGCAATGGAGTTGCAACTGATGTAGGCGGAAACTTCTCCATCAACGTACCTGGAATGGGAGCTATATTAGTATACAGTTTTATTGGATATGAACCACTTGAACAAAGTATTGGTGGTAAAACAACACTCAAAATCACATTGACACCCTCTGTGAAATCTTTAGAACAAGTAATTATCGTTGGATATGGAACAGTTCGTAAAAGAGACCTTACCGGATCTGTCGTTTCCGTTAAAGGTGACGAAATTACAAAAGTTGCAGCATCCAACCCTATGGAGGCCTTACAGGGGAAGGTTGCTGGCGTGGATATTACCCGGACTAGCGGCGCAGCCGGAGCCGGAGTCGGTGTAACGGTTAGAGGAAACCGCTCATTAAATGCCAGTAACAGCCCTTTATACATCGTCGATGGAATCATTTATTCTAACTATGAAGATATAAACCAAAACGACATCGCATCCATGGAATTTTTGAAGGATGCATCTTCTACAGCGATTTACGGTTCACGTGGTGCAAACGGAGTTATTATTATCACCACTAAAAGAGGGGGTGAAGGTAAGCCGAAGGTAAGTGCAGGAAGCTATTACGGCGTCAGCGAGATTACCGGTTATCCTGTGCCGATGACAGGTCCTCAATACGCCAATTTGAAACGGGAGGGCTATCGCACTATAGGTACCTGGAATTCGACAGCCGACGACCCGAAAGTTTTTACAAGTTCCGGGGATCTTGCAGCAGTTCAAAACGGCGATTCTTATTATTGGCCGGGATATTTTTTGCATAAAGGCTCGCAACAGGACTATAATGCCAGTGTTTCAGGCGGCAATGATAAAACAAAAGCTTACTTTTCTTTTGACTATTTCAAAGAAAAAGGTTTGTATACCAATGATTATTCGAGCCGTTACAGCCTGCGTTTAAATGTTGATCATGAACTTTTTAAGGATTTTAAAGTTGGCTTACAAAGTCAGCTTGCTTATTACGATCAAAATTTAAGAAGTGATAACGTATTGTCTGTCGCTAACAAGATCATTCCATATTTTAATCCCTACAGTGCGGACGGCAGTCTGGCTAAGTTTCCGGGTAACGGAAATCAGGTTAACCCGCTTTATGATGAGGAGGCAGGGCAATATGTTAATAAAAATAATATAACACATTTGCTTTCCACTGCCTACGCGGAATGGAAACCGGCAGACGGCCTTACCATACGGTCGAATTTAGGTGTGACTTTGTCCAGTTCAAGAAATGGGCATTTCGAAGGTACCAATACATTAAACCGGGCGCTTTCATCGGGTTCTCTTTCTTCTGAAACCAATTCAACCGATAATAATTTAATATGGGAGAATATTATTACCTACCAGAGAAAAATAAACCATCATAACTTTACGTTAACGGGTGTAACCAGTTACCAATCAAGCGTTTCAGATCAGGCATCGGCGTCAGGTACGGGACAATTGTTATCAGACCAATCTTTCTATGCCTTACAAAACAATCCTGCCAATCTCAAGATATCAAGTAATTATGTTGGGCAAAATCTTGAATCGGGGGCATTGCGCTTAAATTATTCTTTCAAAGAAAGATATTTGTTGACCCTGACAGGGCGAGCTGATGGTTCATCGGTTTTAGCCAAAGGAAATAAATGGGCATTCTTTCCTTCTGCAGCAGCTGCCTGGAGAATTATTGACGAACCATTTATGAAAAGCCAAAGCGTAGTATCCGAGTTAAAGGCACGTTTAAGTTATGGCGTAGCTGGTAATGCAGCTGTTAAACCCTATCAAACCCAAAGTGGTCTGATCTTAGTGCCCTATTCTTATAATGATATCACCGCACTGGCCTATGAACTGGACCCCAACATCGGAAATCAAAAATTAAAGTGGGAGTTGACGGGAACATTAAATGCGGGGATAGATTTTGGTGTATTCCGGGATAGAATTTCTGGAAGTATCGATTATTATGACTCTCAAACCCGGGACTTGTTATTGAGTCAGAAGCTTCCGTCTTCGACAGGAGCCCTTACAACATTGGCTAATGTGGGCAGGAGCCGGAATACAGGTATTGAGCTTACCGTACGAACCAATAATATCAAAACAAATAAATTCTCCTGGTCGTCAAATATTACCTATACTCGTAATAAAGAACGTATTACCTATTTGCCTAACGGCGTAAACGACTTAGGCAATAACTGGTTTATAGGCTATCCTGTGGTTTCCTATTTCGATTACCAAAAGCTAGGCATCTGGCAGACATCGGAAGCTGCTCAGGCTGCCGTTTACGGCTATAAGCCCGGCGATATCAAAGTCGCCGATATTGACGGTAGCGGGACAATCACTGCCGCCGGAGACCGGGTTGTGCTCGGTTCAGCTGTCCCAAAATATAGTTTTGGATTCAGCAATGATTTTAAATACAAGAGCTTTGATTTGAACGTATTAGTTTATGGAAGAATTGGTCAGATGTTCGTTTCACAATACGCATTAAAATATGAACCGAATGCAATAGAAAACGGCGCTAATGTTGATTATTGGACTCCTGAAAATCCAACAAATGACTATCCTAGGCCGAATGCGAATATCTCTAAATCAGCTACTCCATTTGCTTCTACTCTAGGTTACAAAGATGGATCATTCGTGAAAATAAGAAGTGCAAGCCTGGGTTATAATTTCTCACCGGGGATAACCAAAGCCCTTCATGTTTCTAATTTAAGGTTATATATAAGCGCTAAAAATTTTCTAACCTTTTCTAAAATTAAAGACTACGATCCTGAAGGCGGTGGATCTTTCGACAGGCCGTTAACTAAATTATTTTTGGCAGGTCTTAATGTTTCATTATAAAAATTATTAATCAGAGCATCATGAAAAAAATTATTTATACCGGGATTTTAATCCTTTTGGCTGGCATATTGATGTTTAGCTCATGCACAAAGAAACTTGACGAATATAATCCAAGTGGTTTTACGGCTTCTACATTTTATACCAAGGCAGTAGGCTTTGAAACATTGGTTAATGCAGCGTATACTTTTTCCAGGTTTTGGTATGGTAAGGAAGAAGGCTATCTTGCAGCAGAAATGGGAACAGATATCTGGACAAGTGGAGCAGGGGACCCATATCCTATGTTCACGCAATATTACAATTTACAAGGGACAGCTGACCCGCTGCCATTATTGTGGAACAATCTTTATGCAGGGGTAAATTTGTGTAATACCGGCATTGCCGGTATCGGTAACGTCACGGATTATACTGCAGCTCAAAAAACGACCAGGGAAGCAGAATTACGATTCCTAAGGGCATTTTATTATTGGCATATCGTAGAAACGTGGGGAGGTGTAAACTTTACGACCACACCTACCGACGGAGCAGTTACAACGGCTAACAGAACACCTGTTGAAACATTTTATACGCAGATATTTACTGACCTAAAATTTGCTGTGGCAAATTTACCTGTAAGTACGACAGATTACGGCCGTGCGACGATTCCGGTTGCCAAAGCGTTCTTAGCCCGCATGTACTTAACAAGAGGTATGAATGCTGAAGCTTTCGCCTTGGCGGATGATGTCATAAAAAACTACGGTTATGCGCTGCAACCCCGGTTTGTTGACCTATGGAACATGGGCAATCTCAAAAACAAAGAAGTCATATGGGCAATTGACTACTCTACCAATTTGGCTAATAACGATTTAAGTTCATCAACCTATCCCTATGGTCATTATCGCGGATCCAATAACGGGCACATGATGTATCTAATGGTTTACGATCAGGTCAACTCTGCTTTGCTTGCCCGCGATATTCCAAACGGCCGTCCCTTTAATCGATATATGCCGACACTGGCTTATCTGAATTTGTTCGATCAAGCGAACGATTCCCGTTACAGTGGTTCGTTCCAGAACGTATGGTATGCTAACAAAGCAGGAAACTATAACGGTAACGCTATTAAAGTTGGAGATACTATTTGTTATACTCCAAATGCTACTATTCCCTTAGCATCGCAAAGCAAAAAATATATCACTTATGATCTTCCAAAAGTTTACGATATGGCCACAAGCATACCGATTCAACGTAAGTTTGTCATTTCTTTATCAAAGTTCAAAGATTCAACGCGCGCTAGCGTTGCTGAAGCTCAAAGTGCAAGAGATGTCTTTGTAATAAGACTAGCAGAAATGTACCTTGTTGCAGCCGAAGCGAAGTTTAATCTTGGAGATCCGGGCACTGCTGCTACTTATATTAACGTAATCAGAACCCGTGCTGCTAAGCCCGGAAAAGTAGCACAAATGCAGATCACACCAGCTCAAGTTTCGATTGATTTCATTTTGGATGAAAGAGCTAGAGAGTTGGGCGGAGAACAGTTAAGATGGTTCGATCTGAAAAGGACGGGTAAGTTAGCCAGCAGAATCCAGACAATGAATCCCGATGCTGCGGCAAATTTTAAATCTTATCATCTGGTCAGGCCTATACCACAGGCCAGCCAGCTTGACCCGACTACGAATAAAGACGTCTTTACGCAAAACCCAGGATACAATTAAGGTAAAAGAAAGGGCTGGAGAAATCTAGCCCTTTCTTTTACTTCGTTTTTATGTTATTTTTGTCAGTATTTATAATTATTTAAAATGCTCGCATATCAACGTCGTGAAAAAATTCTGGAATTACTTCAGGAAGATGGCACCGCAAAAGTAATCAATCTGGCAAAAATCTTTAAAGTTACGGAAGTTACCATTCGGCAGGATTTAGAAAAGCTGGAGAAAGAAGGCTTGCTAGTTAAAGAGCATGGCGGAGCTTATTTGAAGAATATTCAGGACCAGGTTAGTTCATTTTCATTAGCTAACCATGAGAATCTGGATAAGAAAGAAATTATTGCGATCAAATGTCTTGAATTTATTCAAAATGGGGATACTATAATTCTGGATTCCGGTTCAACTACCACAGAAATTGCCCGGAAACTTAAAGGAAATCGGAAGGTAACTGTCATTACTAATGCTTTGAATATAGCGTTGATGTTAGGCGCAGAACCTGGCATTGAGGTGATCATGACCGGAGGTGAATTTAAACCCCCAACTTTATCGCTTACAGGCCAAAAAGCGGCAGATTTTTTTAAAGGCATTAATATCCAAAAGTTGTTTCTGGCTACAGCAGGACTTTCCTTAAAATCTGGTTTAACATATCCAAGTATCAGCGATATCGTCGTAAAAAAAGCAATGATAGATGCGGCTGAGACCACTTATCTTGTGGCAGATTCAACTAAGTTCGGGAAAAGCGCTTTTGCAAGCCTCGGTGCCCTATCACTCATCAGCTACATTATTACAGACAGCGGTATCGAGGAAAAGCATAAGGACATGTTCCGCAATCAAGAAATTGAAATCATAATTGCCGGTTAAGATATTTCGATTCATTGTCCTATATTACAACGGAAGGATTTACTCTTTAATTCGATCTCTTCATTATCTGCCGGGAATAACCATTTCATTAACCTATAGTTAGGCAGTGGATTAAGGTCGATGATTTGCTACTTTTATATGTTTAGGAACGGGGTTTAATAAAAAAAAGAAAATTATAGTAATTAAAAATCCCGGTAATGGACTAAAAATAGGTAACAAACGAAAATTTTACCCTAATTCTTTTATCAAGAATCTTATCGGACTGCCCCAAATCGTCCTTTATGTTTGATCAAATATTCAATATTGTTCCACTTAAATTATTAATTTTATATATTTATCAATTATTTTTTATAATACACGCAATTTGCAACCGATTTTTTAAAATTATTTGTATATATAGCGAATCTCTCGCTATATTAGTAAAGGGAATTTTTCAATATTATCCCATCCAAATAAAACCAAAAATACCGATCTGGTTATAATTCAGATTCGAAACAAGCAGTTATCTATACTTTTCGCCGGACTTAAAAAATCAAGGCGTGAATGCTTTCAATTGGAATTAAAACTGTCGGTATGTTTTATCATATGAAATGGCTAAAGCAAAGATCAATTATAATAATACTGTGCCACTGGTAGAGCAAATTGTGATGACTATAAGCCGGGATATTGAAAAGGGTGTGTATAAAAGGAATCAGCAACTGCTTTCCATCAATACTTACAGTAGACAATACGGCGTAGCGAGAGATACCATTGAAAAGGCCTATACCCGTTTGCGAACAGCTGGTTATATCAGCTCCGTTAAAGGCAAAGGTTACTTCGTTAATGTCAAGTCCAATAAAACGATCAATGTTCTTCTGATCTTTAATGAACTCAGTTCCCATAAAAAGATCGTTTTTGATTCAATCGTCTCATCGCTCGGGGCAAAGGTAAAAGTTGACCTTAGGATCCATCATGGTGATTTGGCTTTACTGGATGAAATCATTGACCAATCGCTCAGCTTATACCACTATTATGTTATCCTTCCCTTGTTCAGAGAGGGAATCAATGAAAGTGTTTGCATCAGCACATTACGTAAAGTGCCTGATAGCCAACTTATTTTATTGGACAAAACCATAACCGGTTTCAAGCCAGCTTATTCTGTTTGCCAAGATTATACCAACGACATTTTAAATGTGCTCAGAAAAAATTCGGCGCGTTTGGCCAAGTATGAAAAGCTGATTTTACTCATCCCCTCAACAGGCCACCAGCAGGGAATCATCGAGGGCTTAATGCGATTTGCGACTGAATCATCACTTGGCTTGGAAATCAGGAATATGGTGGAGAAAAATGGGCCGTATAAAGGCGAAGTTTACCTGACGCTGGACGAATCGGAACTCATCATTTTATTAAAGAAAATAAAAGAAAATGGTCTGCTGGCCGGCAACGAGATTGGACTGATATCTTACCATGATACACCCTTCAAAGAATTGCTCGGTATTACGGTACTTACTACTGATTTAGAAGCGATGGGGAAAATGACCGCGAAAATGATACTGGAAAACAAGCCCGCCCAAATCATAAACCCATTTAAGATCATTATCAGGCAATCCCTTTAAACGAAATGGGCTACAATTGTGCGAGTCATACCAGCTAATTCAGATCAGATAAAATAAATCTCAACATTGTCAATCTTATCACAAATAGGAGCCGAATTTTATGAAGACAGAGATGAAAGCAAATGTTTGCAGTATATTACATAGGGTCTCAACTGCTAAAAATAAACCTATCTTACCAAGGACTTAACTTTCCGGGATGCTTATAAAATTTAATTTATCCAGGATAAAATGTACTGCAATATTACATCTATTCTGCATTTTTGCCCCTTGCTTTTCGTTTGCCCAGTTGAAATGCCGGATCACCCATTATTCTACCCAGGATGGCCTGTCACATGACAAGGTGACCTCTATAATCAAAGACAGGGAAGGATTTATGTGGTTCGGTACCTGGGATGGCATCAACCGTTTCGATGGGCAGACTTTTACCACGTTTAAATCTTATGCTGGTGACAGTTCCAGCCTGAACAGCAACCGGATCAATGATATCGTCGAAGATGACAACGGGTATTTATGGGTTAAAACCGATGGCAATCAGGTTTATAGATTTGATAAAAGAACTGGAAAATTCCTTTATGTATTGAAAAGACTGAAAAAGGTCGCGGGAAAAAGATTTTCCTGTACGGGTATTCTGCCGTCAGGAAAAAACCTGGTCTGGCTTTTGAGTTCGGATCAAGGCCTTATCGCATTGTCTAAACCCGGATCGCCGGAACCTGTTATCACCAGATATGCACAGGATCAGGTTGGGCGCTTTAATCTTCCTTCTGATAAGATTAATTTCTTCCGGATAGACAACCAGGGAAAAATCTGGATAGGAACCGTAGGCGGTATATCAATACTCAGGCCCGACGCCTCTGGATATTATTCAAGCAAGCCCCTGGATCTTGATGTTTTAAACAAGTGCAATTTCAAATCCGTGGCAGAAGATAAAGTCAATATCGCTTTCACGACACAGGATGGTTATTTAATCATTCATAATAAGCAGAACGGGAGGTTCCTTAAAAAGAAAATCTTACCTGATATGCAATTAAATTCGGTATGTCTTGCCTCAAAACGCGATTTAGTATATTGCTCAACGGCTAAAGGCGAGCTAATAATACTAAACAAGGCCGATCTGAGCCTTCGCGCAACTGTCAGAATCGACCAGCACCCGATCTTATCTATCTTGGAAGACAAGTCGGGCTGCTTGTGGCTCGAACCTAGTGAGAACGGTGTATTCCGGTATGACCCCTGGCGGGGCAACCTCCGGCGTTTCACGCAGCCGGATTATTCTTTGATCAATACGGGTACACCATACGAGGTATTCGAAGATATAAATGGCAGAGTTTGGGTCAATATGAAAGGGCATGGTTTCGGTTATTATAACGAGGCCACAGGCACAATTGATCGCTTCTACAACGATCCACGATTTGACGACTATAGATTTAACAATAGGGTTGTTCATCACTTTTACGACAGTGAGGGAATCCTATGGTTGAATACGGACCAAAAGGGATTGGAAAAAGTAGTGATCCTAAATGATGACTTCCATCAGCATCTTTTAGTGGACCACACCTATGTACAATCGGAAAATGAGGTCCGAGCCTTATATTCTGATCATCAGCAGCGACTATGGATCGCAACTAAAAGAAAACTTTCGGTCTTCAAAGGGGGAAAAAAAATCCAAGGGATGTTCACCAATGAGCCCCCCGGCGGACTTGGCTGGGTTTATACGATATGCGAAGACCGGAAAGGAAATATCTGGCTCGGGACTAAGGGCAAAGGACTTTTTAAGGCAGAACCACTTGATCAGAATCATACCAGGTATCGCCTGGCCCAATATACAAACGACCCAAAGGACACGACCAGTATTAGTGGTAACGCTGTGTATTCCGTTGTGGAGGATGAGAAGGGACGGATCTGGACGGGTACAATAGGCGGCGGTTTAAATCAAGTGGTGAGCATCAAAGGAAAAACGAAGTTTTACAACATCAGAAATGGGTTTTCCAATCACCCAAGGGGCGCTTATAACGGAGTCCGGCACCTGGCGATCGGTCCAAAAGGAAACATATGGGTGGGGACCACGGACGGCTTACTCATCGTCGATGCTACCGATGAACAACCCCAAGACTACCGGTTTTTCGAATACAACAAAATACCAGGTGATCCGCAAAGTTTAGGAAATAATGATATTCAGTTCATATTAAAGGACAGGCAGCAACGTATGTGGCTATGCACAGCCGGGGGCGGATTTGACAGGGCGGTCGGGAAGGATTCTCAGAAAGGGTTAAAGTTCCGTAACTATACAATCGGGGACGGGTTGGCCAATGATTTTACACTAAGTTGCGTAGAAGATAATTTCGGTAAAATTTGGCTGGCCACCCAAAAGGGCCTTTCACAATTTGATCCCGAAATACAACATTTCAAAAATTATTACGCGATCGAGGGATTGCCAAAATTCGGTTTTTCGGAAAGTGCCTGCCTAAAACAGCCTTGTGGAAACATAGTCTTCGGAGAATTCCAGGGATACCTTTCCTTCAATCCCGCAATGATCAGTCACCACAAGACCAATGCGCATATAGCTATAACCGGCCTGCAGGTGAATGGCAGAGATATTGACATTTCGGACCATAAGCAATCTGTTTTGAAATCAGATATTAACTACTTGACCGAACTAGTATTAAAATATGACGAAGATGACCTGAGTTTTACCTTCAATGTCCTGGACTATCGCAATGGGGACAGGCAAAATTACGCGTATCGGTTATTGGGCATGGATTCAGTCTGGATACAAAGCGATCCTAATCAGCGGAAGGCAACCTACTCAAACCTACCTCCCGGCAGCTATATTTTCCAGGTTAAAACGGTGGGACAGGATCAATATCTTGAAGTACCGTTCAAACAACTTTCGGTTAAGATCCTACCACCGCCCTGGCGAACAGGATGGGCAAAAATAGCTTACATCTTATTCATCGCGGTCTTGCTGCGGATGACCTGGCGTATCATTTCGACCATGTTTAAACTTCGCCAGCGCATACAAGTTGAACAGGAGCTTACGGAACTAAAGCTGAATTTCTTTACCAATATTTCGCATGAATTACGCACCCCTTTAACTTTGATTATGAGCCCTGTTGAAGCACTCTTGTCCAAGGAAGACCTATCTGAAAGAGGAAGAAGGTATATTGAGATCATCAAGAGGAATACCGAGCGTATGGAAAGGTTCGTCAGCCAGTTACTGGATTTACGGAAAGTGCAAACAGGGAACGCGCAGTTAAATATTTCCCGCGTCAGCCTGGTTTCTCTGATCGATAAAGTCGCCGGCTATTTTACTGAGGCCTTTCGTGAGAAAAATATCCGGTTCAGCATAGTCCCGGATAACCTGGTCTTGGAGATTTGCGCTGATCCAGAAAAGATGGAAACAGTTTTTTATAATATTCTTGCCAACGCCCTGAAATACAGTCCTCAAGATGGAGTGATAGAGATCTCGGTCAATTTCAAAGAGAATGGATCTGTATGCGCAATCGCCATCCGTGACGAGGGACCCGGTGTCGATGAAACGCAACTTACTGATATATTCCGGCTTTATTACGAAGGTCAAATAGGCGGAGCAGGACAATTAAAAGGTACTGGGATCGGCCTTTCGGTTTCCAGTGAATTCGTACGACTTCACGGAGGTAAGATTTATGCCGAAAATAGTGCAGATACAAATGGGCTGATCGTTACGATTGAACTCGGAACAAGTTTAGAACTCTGCCAGTTCCAAAAAAAACCGGGCACGATGCGAACGCAAACAGCTATATCAGAGGTTAAATCGCCGGAGCAAGATACTACGGAAAAAGGAAGGGCACAGGAAACGGGCTATAAAGTTCTGAAAGCGCCATTACTGTTGTTAGTTGACGACAACTCCGACCTGCGTGTTTTTCTGTCAGGGGAACTTGGGGGGCATTATCGCATTGAGTTAGCGGAAAACGGGGAGGAAGGATTTTCCAAAGCCATGCATTTATATCCGGATCTGATCATATCTGATGTCATGATGCCAGTAATGGATGGTATTACCATGCTGGATAAATTAAAAAGTCATAACGAAACGAGCCATATCCCGGTTATTTTGCTAACGGCAAAAGCTTCTGTAGAAAACAAGATCGATGCTTTGAACTTTGGTGCCGATCAATATCTGACCAAGCCTTTCCGCACCGAGATGCTGCTTGCTGCTGTCAGCAATCTTCTGGAACAAAGAAACAGGATGTTCTGGCAACTTTTCAACCGCCCTAATTCAGCGCAAAAAGAAAGAGGCGATCTTCTCATAACCTCACATGATGAATTATTCCTTAACAAAATAATTCAATTTATCAGTGCAGAAATGTCAGACCCCTCCCTGAGCATTGAATCTATGGCAGCTAACGCGAATATGAGCCGCTCACCATTTTACCGGAAATTTAAGGGCCTGACCAATATGGCCCCAGTTGAATTCTTACGTGAAATGCGGCTTAGAAAAGCAAAAATACTTTTTGATTCAGGAGAGCAAAGTATTACCGAGGTCGCTTACCGGGTGGGATTCGAAAGTCAAGCGTACTTCAGCACCTGTTTCAAGCATTACTCCGGCCAAAACCCGTCTGAATATATAAAAAACCTGCAATAAAGGGTCTTAGACAGCGTGATAATACGAAAATGAATTCCGAACATCGAACTACCCTTTTTCTATGAGGCAAAAATAATCATCGCAGAGGCTTTAGCTCTTTATCAATAAACGTTTTCTTAAAAGTAAATAAAGTTGGCGATGTAGAATCACCGGGGAGTACTACGGTCGATGCCCCCAAATCTTTATTTCTCCTAATCTTTCCATCAAGAATACAAAAATATCGACTTGAACGGCTTCAGGGAATATGATCTTTTTTTTTCTAAATGAAACCCATTAAATAGCCTTTAAAACGCTCTAAAACTCATAAAGGTCAATTTTTGAATGCAATAGACTAATTTTTATTCACCCCATGCAGATCACTTCAAATAGATTTGTGTGACAATAACCAATTGTAAAGTGGCTTCCGGTCATGCTAATTTCCTGGAGCGAAATCTTTTTACTTAATAAAATTATGAAGAAATTATCCGCTCTTTCAAAACCCCTGTTATTAACGCTCCCGGAGGTCAGCAAAGGTTTATACCTATTCTGCAGGCATTGATCATTTATTTTTTGATCTCGGCTTTGTAGCCCGATCAAGGTATACAGCGAATCAAAAAGTGAGGCCGTCGTCAAAACAAATATTATTCACAATCCATAAGCTTAAAAATATGTAAAAACTTTACACTCCTATCTCCTGGTTGCCCCAGGTAAATCACGGTTAGAATTAACCGTCCCAATAATTTATTGAAAATTTATAAAATATTATGAATAAATACATTACCTCCATCGTATGTATACTGGCCATGACAAGCATTTTCAGCTCATGTCAGAAAAAAATGTTTGACGACTATTATGCCCGCCCTGATGGCTTGGCTCAACCTATCTACCAGGAACTGCAGAAAAAAGGGAACTTTACCACGGCCTTGGCCCTCATAGACAAAGCGGGTTACAAAACTATTTTGGGTACAGCGGGTTATTGGACCTTTTTTGTGCCAAATGACAACGCTTTCCAAGGTTACTTCCAGGAAAATGGTATCAGCGGCGTGGCGGCTCTGGATTCAGCAAAAGCAGCCGGAATTATAACCTATAGTCTTGTCGCCAATGCTTATCGAAAAGACCAATTGGGGATTTTACAGACCGCGAAAGGTGCTGTTGCCGACAATGCTTACAGAAGGAAAACTGCCTATTATGACTTCACTTTTGTTGACCCGAATCATTCCGGGGTTTCTGTGGCCAACAACCGTAATGCGACCTACGTGGCCAACGATAATAACAACAAATACATCCCTTATTTTTTGAGCGGCTATTTCGGGATAAATGCCCTTACTGCTTCTGACTATAATGCTTTTTATCCCACCTCCACCTTCACCGGCTTTAACGTCGCCGGCGCCAAGGTTATCACCGCTGATATTCCGGCTGAGAACGGCATTATGCATGAAATTGATAAAGTTATCCCGCCGATACCTAGCATAGATCAATACATCTCTCAGAATCCGGATTATAGTGAATTCATGCGGCTTCTGGATAAACTCGCTATCTACACAGCTAACATTGCACTGACGAGCCGGTATAAAGTGCTAACGGGGAAATCGGATATTGTTTATGTTAAAAGTTATCCGGCTACGCTCGCCTTCGCACCGAACAATGAGGGTTATCTCGCCCTTACGCAAACTGATGCCCAGGCAAACGGGTGGACAATGGTCGTGCCCAAGAACTCAGCGCTTCTGGCTTACGAAAAAGATATCCTGGCCAATTTCGGCACATTCGACGCAGCTCCGCCAAGCGTTTTAACCGACCTGATTAATGCACATATGTGGCTTTCTACCATCTGGCCGAGAGATATTCTGACCAGCAATAATAATCTTCAGGTGCAATCTGCAACCTTCGTGGCTTCGGACATCATCGATACTAAAATGTTGAGTAACGGAAACTTTTACGGTACAAAAGCGGTCCAGCAGGCCAATGTCTTTCGCACTGTGTATGGTAAAGCCTACCTCGACCCCAAATACAGCCTGATGACCAGGATATTTGGTCAGACAGATCTCAAAGTTGGCTCGACGAACACGAACTTCAAATATACCTTGTTTATGATGTCCGATCTCGAGGTCAAAAAAGCAGGGTATGATTATATTCCCGATCAATCTGTTTGGACGTATACTGACCCGAACGCGTCTGGGTCATCCCCCTCGACCAGCGCATTACAGGAAAGGCTGGCCAGAATAGCTGCAAATTCCCTACTTTATACCGCCTACGGGCAGTTCGATAATTTGTCCGGGGAAGGTATAGCTGAATCTTTTGGAGGGGAATACGTCAAATTTAAGAATAACAAAGTTTTTGCAGCAGGAAACGTTGTGAAGGGAACTGCTGTGACGATAGACAGCGTGAAAACCGCCTTCAATGGAAGGGTCTATTATACCAAGGGCTTGCTGCAATTTGCAGAAAATACGGAAACACTGGGTCAGAGCATCGAACGACTCGGCCTTTCCACAGACCCTGTAGTGGCTGCTAACTTCAACTACTTTTACCAATACCTGATTAATTGCGGAACACTTTGGATACCACTTACCAAAGACATCATCGGAGCTGCGGTAGGTGGGCAATATACAGCTTTTATCCCTACAAATGCCGCGATCATGCAGGCGGTCCGTAACAACCTTCTTCCCGGCAACTCTGTCACGGGGCAGCCAACCTTCAGCCCCACAACAACCCTCGACCAGGCAAAAGTAATAAATTTCCTGCTATACCACATTGTCGAAAGAAATACCATAGCCGCCGACGGTATAAAAAACGGGATTTTTCCTACGCTATTAAAAGACATCAATGGCAATGCTAAAACGTTGACAGTTTTCTATCCCGGTACAGATCCGACCCGGTATGTTCCCGCTCAAATGGAAGTCAGGGATGGTAAATTTACCAGCGGAACAGGCGCCACCATCAATCTGGCAGGCAGCAACAATCTTGCCAACAGAGCCCTGATTCACTCTATTAATCAGGTGCTTAATTCTAACTAACCTGTTCTATGAAAAAATACATTTTAAGGATAACTTGCTTTTTGCTGATCGTTTTTTCGGTTAATTCAGTACGCCTCAAAGCACAGGTCCCTGAGAAAGTGACCGTCCGTGGGAAGGTGACCGATAAAAAAGATAAATCGACCGTGATTGGTGCATCAGTTGTCGAACTGGATAAAGATAAACGTGTGATCAATGGTCAGTCGACCGACATTAACGGAAATTATGCGCTTCGAGTAGCCAGTACCCAAAACCAGATCCAGGTTTCCGCCATTGGCTATAAAACCCTAACCCTTGACATGAGCAAACGGACGGTGATCGATATTCAGCTGATGCCTAACGGCAGGGAGCTTAATGAAATATCCATCCAGGCCAAAACCCAGAGCAACAACGGAACGGGGATGAATATCGACAAGCGAGATGTAACTACTGCAACAAGTACTATCAGCGCAAAGGATTTGGAAGAACTGTCGGCCACCTCTATTGACCAGGCCTTACAGGGACGCCTGCCGGGTGTTGACATCAGCGCCACTTCCGGCGATCCTGGCGCGGGTATGTCCATCAGAATACGGGGTACCAGCAGCCTGAATGGTTCATCAAACCCATTGATTATTTTAGATGGTATGCCCTACGAAACCCAAGTGCCTGATGACTTTAACTTCGGTACAGCAGATGAACAGGGTTACGCGCAGCTACTTAACATTGCCCCGACAGACATTAAAGATATCACGGTCTTAAAGGACGCGGCATCCACCGCTCTTTGGGGATCACGTGCTGCGAACGGCGTACTGATTATTACAACCAAGCGCGGCGTCATCGGGAAGCCAATCCTGAGCTATAATTTTAAAGGAACTCGTTCAAAGCAACCCAATGCAATACCCCTGTTGACCGGTGACCAGTATTCGATGCTAATTCCCGAGGAGATCGCCAATAAAGGAGGTTACCCGATCAATACGCTTGTTTACCCTGAGTTCAATTACGATCCACGGGACGTTTTTAATTTTTACAATTACAGCAATAACACTAATTGGATCAACGAGATTACACAAACAGGATACATTCAAGACCATAATGTATCCATGCAGGGTGGGGGCGAAAAAGCGAGGTACTATGCCTCTGTCGGGTTTCTTAATCAAAGAGGGACAACTGTCGGCACCGCATTAAGCCGGATTACCACAAAAATTAATCTGGATTACAATGTATCAAACCGGATTCGCTTTCGTTCAGATTTCTCTTATACGCATATAAACAATGACCTGAGCTATTCTTCCACTATCCGGGATATCGCATACAACAAAATGCCTAACATGAGCGTATACAGATACGATGAATTTGGGCGCCTAACACCTGTTTTCTTCTCCCCGGCATCCAATATACAGGGACAGTTTTCGCTCACTTCCAGTGGGGCCGCTTCTGGAACCGCTAATCCGCTTGCCCTGGCTGAATCTGCTTTCAGCAAGCAAACGGGGGAGCGTATTACCCCGCATTTCAACGTCCAGTATGATATTAAACCAAACATCCTGCTGGCTACATTTGATATCCAGTTCGACATCAACACAACGAAATCAAAGAATTTTCTTCCGCAAATTGCGACGGGCCGTCCGGCTTCGGAAAGCGTTGTTAACCGAGCGACAGATAACGACGGGGATACTTACGGAATAGACAGTAAGTTCAACCTGATCTATACACCCCAGTTTAAATCTGATAAACATAGGCTACAAACCCTGGTTTCCATTCAAACACATGACTCCCGTTCCATTGCGCAGAATATAACTACGGCAAACTCCGCCTCCTCTAATCTAACGGACGTTTCGGATCCCGCCAGGATCCAAAGCGGTGATTTCGTTCTCCGGTCATCAGATAACCAGAACCGGAGCATCGGGGTGGTGCTTTCCAATCAATATGCATTTTTAGACCGTTACATTATCAATGTCGGCGGCCGCCTGGATGGCAACTCGAACCTGAGCACCAATAACCGCTTTGGCGTATTTCCGGCGGTTTCTGCAAGATGGCGTGTTTCTGGCGAACCTTTCATGAAAAAGCTGAAATTCCTGGATGACCTGAGTATGAGGGCCAGTTACGGTCTGTCTGGTCGCTCACCAGACGCCAACTACACTTTTTATAACACCTATAATCCAACAGGTTCTTCTTATGCCGGTGAGTCAGCCGTAGTCCCAGGAAATATCGGCTTGGATAACTTGAGGTGGGAACGTAAAACCGGCAGAAATCTTGGTCTTAACCTTTGGACGCTTAAGAATCGCTTGATGGTCGATATTGAAGTTTACAACGATAAAACAACAGATCTTCTATTCAATAACCTCAAGACCCCTGCCTATACCGGTTACCCCACCGTAACGGCCAATATAGGAACAATTGTGAACAAAGGTTTTGAGATCGGTGTCAACACTATCCCTTATAAATCAAAGAACCTGGTCGTAGGGTTCGACTTTAATTTTTCTAAAAATCAGAACACAATGACTGAAGTGTCTGACCAGTTCCCTAAAACAGATGGGAAGAAAATAAATACCAACGGGATTTACCGTACTTATCTCCAGGTGGGCAACCCTTTTGGTTCGTTCTATGGTTTTAGGTATAAGGGAGTGTACTCGGATCTAAATGCAACGGTTGCCAAAGACGTTCATGGCAAAGCGGTGATCGGCCCTGGCGGGCAACCCGTGTATATGCGCTTCAACTATCCTGCAACAGATTATACATTTCAGCCAGGTGATGCCATCTATGAAGATATTAACCATGACGGTAACATCAACGAAGATGATATCGTGTACCTGGGCAATAGTATACCTAAAATTTCAGGTGGGTTCGGACCTAGCATAACCTGGAAAGGAGCATTGAAGATTTCTGCGTTTTTCGTATTTAAAAGTGATTTTGATATCATCAACGAAACCGATATGAAAACAAGCAATATGTATAGTTATAACAACCAGAGCACGGTGGTGCTGAGGCGGTGGAGAAACCCGGGTGATATCACTGACGTTCCCCGTGCGCTACAAGGTGCAGGATATAACTGGCTAGGCTCAGACCGTTATGTGTCTGATGCGTCTTTTCTAAGATGGCAGTCTGTGACGGCTAGATATACAATCGGGAAAGTACTTCTAAATAGGCTAAAGGTTAAAAATGCGAGCATTTATATTACTGCGGAGAATGTTTACACTTGGACCAATTACCTGGGGGTGAACCCAGATGTTTCGAACCGGGGCAACACCAACCCGTTCAGCTATATCTCGGACCAGGCCCTTACACCACCATCTAAAAATATAACAGTTGGAATTACAGTCGGCTTTTAAAATATCATCATGAAAATCAATATGAAACTGAAATTTTCGCTCGTTCTATGCCTGTTGACCTTCGTTTCCTGTAGCAAATGGCTGGATTTAAAACCACAAGACGGTTCTGTCCGTGAAGATTACTGGAAAACCAAACAGCAAATAGAAGCTGCGGTCGTAGGGTGTTATTTTTCGCTGGCCAATGGGACACTAGTGCAAAACCTTTTCATTTGGGGTGAGTTGCGGGCAGACATGGTCATTCCCACAGTGAGCGCTACTACCGAAGAAAATGACTTGGTATCCGGGAATATTTTGTCGACCAGTTCACTGACCAAGTGGAACAGCATCTACTCGGTGATCAACAATTGTAATACCATTATCGAATATGCTCCGCTGGTTTTGCAGTCTGACAAGACACTTACACAGGGCCAACTTGATAATTATCTCGCAGAAGCTCGGGGCCTGAGAGCACTAATGTATTTTAACCTTGTTCGAGCCTTCGGAGAGGTACCTCTTCAGCTTAAAGCTGTATCAAGTGATTCCAGGCAAGAGCTTCTGACGAAGAGCAGCCAGGAAGACGTTTTGAAACAGGTCATCGACGATCTTGCTTTTGCCGACGAGCACGCGATGCTGAACTTTGGAGCGGATGCCGCAAAAAATAAAGGAAGGATAACAAGATACGGGATAAACGCCATACAGGCTGATGTTTACTTATGGATGGCCGGAAGCGATCATCCGGAATACTATACACAATGCATTAAAGCCTGTGATAAGATAATCAACTCCGGTAATTTTGGGCTGATCGATGGTAGTAAACAAGCAGATTGGTTCAATACGGTTTTTTTTACAGGAAACTCGAATGAGAGCATTTTTGAGATCCAGTTTGATGCCCAATTGCTGAACCCTTTTTATACGATGTTTATCAACCTGAGTGGAAAGCATTTTTTAGCTGCCCCGAGGGTGACCGACGTAGTCTACGGCAACGATCCCAATCCCCTGAATAAAGACATCAGGGGAGATGGGGGGGCTGTTCGAGCGACAGATTATGTCATCTGGAAGTTTGCTGGAACGCCAGGGAACAGTTCATTAAGAGCCCCCGGAGAATCCTACGCACATTGGTTTTTTTACCGGTACGCGGATATCCTGCTTCTGAAAGCAGAAGCCCTGACCTTTTCAAATAATACCACTGGTGCTTTGGCACTCGTTAAGACCGTCCGCGCCCGCGCCCGGGCCATAGCCGCCACAGAAGAAAACCCGGACCCTAACAATGTTCAGGATGTAGCCGATTATATACTGAGAGAACGGAGGCGCGAGTTTGCTTTCGAAGGAAAAAGATGGTTCGACGTACTCCGGAATGCTAAACGTGATAAATATACCCGTATAGACCTTATCCTTAATATGATAGGTGAAATTGCCCCCGGAGATAAGGTGCAATTGATCGTTGGAAAGTATTCAGACAGGCGGAGCCATTACCTACCTATAAATCTCGATGAGCTGCTGGCTGACAAAAATTTAGTTCAAAACCCTTTTTACCAATAACTATTATGAAAAAAACTCAAGGCCTTCAACTGGCGACAGTGATTACCGGTTTTTTTATTGCACTTTTTTTCGCGAAATGCAAACAAGAGCCTTTGGTGATCAACACCAGCAGTAATGTCAACATTACCTCTTATCTTGATAAATATCCGGAGCAGTTTTCACTATTCAGAAAAATGATTGAGCGGGCGGGAACCGACGGCTTTTTGCAGGCCTATGGAAAGTACACGCTTTTTCTTCCTACTAATGATGGGGTTAAGGCCTACTTGGCCAAAGCAGGCAAGAATTCCGTGGACGACATTGATTTAGGAGAACTAAAGGACGTTGTCAATTTTCATATCCTGAATGATACCATTTCTACCTCTAAATTCAGTGATGGTAAGATAAGTGCTCTAACTCTTCAGGGTCAATACCTTACCACAGGAGTAACTCTGGCTGCTGGGATCACCAAGCTAACAGTCAATAAGCAGGGAGATATACTTACCTCCAATGTACGTGTCGGCAACGGGATTATCCACGTGATCAGCCAGGTACTCTTACCCGCGAAAAATACTTTGGCAAAAATGATAGAGAGTGATCCCAATTATTCAGTTTTTACTCAGGCTCTTAAAGCAACTGGTTGGTATGATTCGCTTAACGTCATCCCGTCGAATAATCCTATTGCCACACGAAAATTCCTGACTGTTCTGGCGGAAAGCAATAGCGTACTGAATGCTGCAGGATTTCCGGATTTCATCAGCCTTAAAGCCCGCCTTTCCCCGGGTAGCGGAGATCCTAAGAATGTAATGGATAGCCTGCATACCTTTATTGGTTACCACATCATACCTGGTGCAAACTATCTGGCAGATTTTGCTACCCTGACCTCGCTAAACACACTGGCCCCGCCAGATATCCTGAATATTTCCAGGAGTGCAGGTAATATCCTCATTAATGATATTGTTTTTAACGGTATATATGAACCCGGGAGTTTAATCTCAAGGTCATCAAGCGATCTTTCTGCCTCTAACGGGGTACTGCACGCTATGGCACCTTATTCTTCTACAGCCGGAATAACTACGGGGCATTTCGCTATCAAGATCCGTAAACCGGTCCCTGTATACTGGGATGTTTGTGACTTCCCGGAAATCAGGGCTATCCCTAGCATTTTCAGACAGGCTGGGTCGGCTTCGACCTACTTTTCGAAATATTCCGCAACAGATCAGCCGATCAGTGGCTGGGACTGGGAAAGGAAGTCTTCAGGCACGCCAACTGCGCCTAATAACAAATATGATCAGCGATACCTGAACTATACGGGCGCTTGCTACAACGACGTGCTGAATCCATCCATTAGTATTCCAACAGCGGCCAACAGCGGAGCCGGGCTCAACTCTTGGATCTATATGAAGACCCCGGTCATTGTAAAAGGCAGGTATAAAGTTTGGATCTGTTACTCAAGGGATTCACAGGGCGGCGGCGATTACCCGTTGGGCAGACGTGTTCAATGCAGGGTGCTGGTCGACGGCGTTACAATGGCTAAACCTTTCGATTTTTCTGAGCCCCCGCCGATTGTTCCAACCATGTCGGAATTGGAATCCCAAGGCTGGAAATATTACATGTCCAATCCAGTCGTTGCCACGGCCCCCTCATCGAAGCCTTTTATTGGCAAACTGGTCGGCATTGTCGATATCGCCGTGACCAATGTGCATCAGGTACGCCTTGAAGTGATACAGGGCAACCAGTCGCTGGACAGAAACAAGTTGGATATGATACATTTTATCCCAACCGACTGGCCCTCGCAGGTATTGCCAAGATTCAGACCTGACGGCACTCAAGATTTTACACCAATACCATAACCCATTGATCTATAAATACCAGGCGGTGTTTATAGATCAAGTTTAAATTTTACGGCATGATATTAAAAATACGGCATTTTACATATTTACTAGTACTGATCACGCTTTCTTGTTCCTGTAACAAGAAATGGGATAATTATAACAACTTAAGAGACTCAGCACTGTCCCAAAGTCTTTTAGAGCGGATCAATAGAAACCCGGACCTCAGCCAGTTTTACAGTCTTCTTGTAAAAACGGGGTACGATAAAGTTATCGCTTCTTCCAAATCATTTACGGTATGGGCGCCGAATAACGTGGCCATCCAGAAAGTTGATTTGGCGATTATGCAGGATAGTGTACGGCTAAAACAATTTGTAGGGAACCATATCGCAAATCAGTCCTACCTGGCCTCAACGATCAGTGGGCAGCTTTATATCAAAACCTTGAACGGGAAAAATGTAACTTTTAAAAGGGCGTCGGTTGATGATTCGCCGATCATCGTGGCTGATCAATATACCGGCAACGGCGTGTTACATGTGATCGGGGATGCGATCATTCCTAAGCCGAGTATCTGGGAATACCTGATGTCGACCACGACATTGCAGAAACAGGAGCTCATTTCGCTGAATTATCTGGCCTTTGACCGGTCTTCAGCTATACAGACGGGTGTGAATCCCAATACAGGCGCACCGATCTATAAACCCGGGACAGGCTATACGACGCTCAATAGGTTCAATAATCTGGCCGATATTAGTAATGAAGATTCTCTCTATACCTATATTGTGCTCATCGATCCCCTGTTCGTTGCCCAACAAAGTTCACTATTTAAATACTTTGTTACGACAAATCTTTCCAAATCGGATAGCCTGACCAAATTCAATGTGATCAGCATGCTTGCTTTCAAAGGTGTCCTGAATTCAGAAGCATTTCCAGATACAGTGTATTCCGCTGTTGACAGTGTCAAATTCCATTTAAGAAAGAGTGACATCGTGGAGAGCCGCAAAGTTAGCAATGGTATAGTTTACGTGATGAACAACATTAGTTACAAGTTGTTGGGGGAAAGGAACGATAGCTATGCAAGGATCAAACCGATCACGCTCCAAGGAGAAAATATAGACAGTATGCTGGTCACGAAAACCTATAGTGTACGAACCCGGAGGAACCCGAATAACACCATATACCAGGACATGCTCTTGGAAAATCATGGTACAGCTTCAATGTGGGTTAATTATCGGACAAACGCCAACTCCGTTAAATACAGGGTTTATTGGCGGGTCGTGCGTGATAATGCATTAGCCCTGACGGGTTCAGCTACTGACCTGACCTATTTTCCTATGAGACTGGCTTTCAATACGCCGACCAATGTCTCCTTTACGCAGGCCAAGCCAGGCGTGGTCGACAATGGTGTCGACCCGGTGACCGGAAAACACACTTTTTCACCCAATTATAATGATGTATTATTGGGTGACTTTGTCAGTCCCTTCTATTTCTCGAAAGCTGCCGGTTTCGGCTCATTAAATTTATTTCTTCTTGGAAATACGGTAACAACCAATGGGGCAAATACATTGCTTTTAGATTATATCAAACTGGTCCCCATCCCCTAATTAAAATTCGAAATAATTTTATGAATTACGTATTGAATACATCACTAAAAAACATCATACTGATCCTACTGGTTATTGGATTTACACCCATGTGTATAAAGGCGCAGATCGGTTCCCTTAAGCCGGATTCCGCCAGTAAAAAAAGAAACGTGGCGGACAATTTTCTAACCGGTAGTGTAAGGGATGCCGGAACAGGGAAAACACTGCCGGGTATCAGCATTGCTTCCGGCACCGAACTTGCGACAATCACTGATGAGAAAGGTGAGTTCCGGATTGAGGTAAGCGATCATTATGCAGTGATTAATGTATCCGGTCAGGGCTACCAGCAAAAGGAAATCGTTTTAAAAGGCAGAAAAACGATCGTTATTGATCTTTACCCCGACACCTACAAATCATTTTACAGCGAGGTAAAACTTCCTTATTCTGTAAACTCAAAATTACATACTGCATATGCTGTAGAAACAGTGAGTAGTTATGATAATTGGCAGCGCACCGCGGAAAGTTCGGATACCTATTTACAGGGACGGGTCGCCGGCCTAAACGTTACCCGCCGGTCGGGTACACCCGGTGTAGGCGGAAACTTATTGCTTAATGGTTTCAGCTCATTGTACTCAACTAATCAACCCCTTATCGTTGTCGATGGAATGATCTATGATAATTTCAGCTATGGTACCTCAACCATCGCGGGACATATTTCTAATCCCTTATCCAATATCGATATCAAAGACGTGGATTCATACACCATTATTAAAGACGGAACGGCTTTTTATGGGACAAGAGGTGCTAACGGTGTTATTTTGATTACGACGAACCGGGCCAAAAGCCAGGTGACCAATATTGACTTTGCAGCCTATGGTGGTTATAATTATAAACCTGGAAATTTGCCGGTCATGAACGACCGGAATTACCGTATTTTCCTTTCTGACCTTTTGGTCACGGTTCCGGGTGAAACGCCTGCTAACATTCAACTTAAGCCATATATCAACGATTCTGCGAATCCATTATATTACCAGTACCACAATACGACGAACTGGCAGGACCAGGTAATGAAAAACAGCTATAACCAGAATTATTACATGAAGATCACTGGCGGTGACAATATCGCCACTTATGGCTTGTCAGTGGGGTACCTCGGGGAAAAAGGCATCACCAGGAACACGGATCATCAACGTAATCAAACCCGCTTTAACGCCGATCTGAACCTCACAAAAAAACTTTCTGCGCAAGCGAATCTTTCTTTTGTGAATAACCAGCAAAACTTGAAAAGCCAGGGAATAGCTCCCAAAACCAATGTATTATACCTCGGCCTGGTAAAAGCGCCAATCTTAGCGCCGCTCCAGAAAAGTTCAACCAACGAAACCGCTCCCATAGCGGCGGATGTCGATGCCTTCAATATTTCCAATCCTTACGCGCTAACGGAAGACATGGTGGGGATCAACAAAAATTACAGGTTTGTTGGGTCTGTTAGTTTTTTCATGAAACTTAATGAAAAATTGAAGCTCCAAACCCTGATCGGAGTGAACTATGATAAGGTCCGGGAGAATTTCTTTATACCGGGATTAGGTGTCGTTCCTGACACACTTGCAACAGGGATATCTACAAATAGTTCGGGCACCAGCACTAAAAGCCTGTATTCGGTCTACAATGATTCGAGGATTTCTTACGCCTCCAGGTTTAGAAACGATCAAAAACTTGCTGTTAACTTTGGTGCTAGGTACAGCTACAGCGAACGCGAAGCTGATGCTGGGTTAGGCTATAGTTCAGCGACCGATGATTATGTTAGTGTCGGCGCAGGTCTTCCTGCACTCAGGTCAAATACCGGCTATAACAGTAAATGGAACTGGATGGATGTTTATGGGAATGTGGACTATGAATTAAAGAACAAATATTTTGCTTCGTTGAATATCGCTGCTGACGCGTCTTCACGCTTTGGGAAAAACGCCAGCACATCTTTTGCTCTCAATGGCAATAAATTAGCCCTGATGCCCTCAATCGGGCTTGGTTGGCTTGTTTCGAGTGAGGGTTTTATGAAAAGTGTCAGGTTTATCGATATACTGAAGTTTCGTGCGGGTTACGGTATGACCGGAAATGATGATATTGGTGATTATACCACTGCCCAGTTTTATAGTTCTCAAAACCTGCTTGGTAGCCAGGGCTTGGTACGTGGCAATATCGCCAATCCTTCTTTGAAATGGGAAACCGTTAAAAAAGCTAATTTGGGTATGGATATTTCATTATTTAAGGAAAGGCTGAACCTGAGCGTGGATTACTTTAACCATCATACTACGGATATGATTACCTATGAACCGACAGGGACCATCTCGGGCTTTAGTTATGCCATCACTAATAATGGTGCGATGGAAACAAAGGGCCTTACTTTTGCAGCAAGCGGACGTTTGCTGAATACCAGGGTAAAATTCGACATCGGTGGAAACATTTCCTTTTACAAAAATAAGCTCACCATGATCCCTGACGATAAGCTACTGACGACATTCGCTGGCGGCACGATCATCAGCCAGGTCGGCCAGACAGCTAACTTGTTCTATGGCTTTAAAACCAATGGTGTTTTCGCTTCCGAAGCTGAGGCTGCTGCATCGGGATTAAAGAACCTGAGGGCGGACGGCACCATAACCAATTTCAGGGGCGGAGATATGCGCTACATCGACAACAATCATGACGGGATTATCGATGATAACGACAGGCAAGTTATTGGTGACCCTAATCCGGCCTTCACCGGCTCTTTTATAACATCGGGATCTTATAAGCGATGGTCAATGGATGCGGTCGTCACTTTTACCAGTGGAAATGATATTTATAATTATACCCGCAGGCAGCTTTCCTCCATGAGCGGGTACGAAAATCAGTTGGATTATGCCATCAATAGGTGGAAAATTCCTGGCCAGGTCACCAATGTGCCTCGGGCGGAATATGGAGATCCGGCGGGAAATTCCCGTTTTTCCGACAGGTGGATCGAGAGCGGGGCATACCTCCGGTTAAGAACTATTTCCGTTACCTATGCTATTCTGAAAACTGGTAGCACCATCAAATCAGCTAAATTATTTTTAACCGCGGATAACCTCTTCACTATTACAAATTACCTGGGTTATGACCCTGAATTTAGCGCCTCAGGGAACCTGTTCAGCCAGGGAACCGATATTGGCCTTGAGCCGCAATTCCGCACTATGCAGATCGGTATAAGACTCGGTTTATAAGAATCAGAATAAAAGAAAAATGAAAATGAATATAACAAAGTTAATTAAGCGGAATATTTTGCTTTTATTTTTTATGATAAGTGTTTTTTCCTGTAAAAAAACCTTTGATTACCAGCCCGAGAACGTACTTGATATCACGAAAAATTACCAGGACGTAAATGACGCCGATGCTGTTATCCTGGGTTTATATGGGAAATTCGCAAAGGTCATGGATAAATATATCGTATTGAATGAATTGCAGGGCGACCTGATGGATGTAACACCGAATGCGGATAAATATCTTAAGGAAATCAATGAGCATAGTGCGACAACCGATAACCCCTGGGCGGATCCGAAGCCCTTTTATGCTCTGGTCATTGACTGCAATGATATCATGTACAATTTCAAAGAGATGTTGAGAACCAGAAGAATGACTCAGGCAGAATTTGATATCAGGTATTCTGAGGTCACTACAGTTTGGGTATGGGTATACCTTCAACTTGGTATTCAATATGGATCAGTGCCGTTTGTGACCGACCCATTGGCAACGATCGATGCCGTAAAGGACCCATCAAAATCGCCCACCGTAAGTTTTGACGTGCTAATCGATAATCTGATTGCAATGATCAGAACGGTTCCGGTGCTGAACCCCATAGCCCTGACGGACGAAACACATACACCAATCATCGTGACGGCGGGTTCATCATTGATCCGTGTAATCGATGGCTACAGTACATCGAGAATGTTCCTAAACAGGTACTTTCTTTTTGGCGATGTCTTTTTATGGAAAGGAAGTTACGCAGAGGCGGCGCATTACTACCGGGCTGCGATGGATCTATCTGAATACGTAAAAATTTCTTCTGGGTCGGGGTCATATCCCGATTTTTTCAGGGTGACCGGCAGTAAAGGAGAGGCGACAGGTCCTACCTGGGACAGCGATTTTATATCCCCTTTCGATGGCGATATCAAAAGTGATATCATCAGCCAGGTGCCCTTTGATAAAAAATTCCAACCTGGCAATCCTTTCATCAGTCTTTTTTCGCACGCGGGAAAATACCTGCTGAAGCCATCTGCCAAATCCATTAACAACTGGGATATACAGTACCGATCTGATAATTCACCCATCGACATTTATAGGGGGCCTGACAAATCGTACTCTATGGGTCCGGAGCCGGAAGTAAAGAAGCTAATCGCGGGCTTTAATAAACTCAACCCTTTGGAAACAACAGGAAAATTTATTATTCAGCGATCAAGAGGACTTCACCTTCGTTTTTTGGAAGCGGCCAACAGGGACGGCCGTGACCAATTAGCCTACGCCTTGTTAAACAATGGCTTAAAAGCGGCCTATACCGGTCCTCCTCCTGTTCCCGCTAATGTGGTGAACATTATGCAAAGCTTTGATGCGAACCCGGATTATTATTTCGATGCCAGAGCTGGGCAGTTTCCTCCTTACGTAGGGATATGGAGCGGTAATATTGGTATTAGGGGAAATGCCAGCCTCGTACCCGTTAAAGTTGATTCTGTAAAGTACTTTGATATGTCGGTACCGGCACTATGGGATAAACCTGTCAAGGATGCCAAAGGTCTGGCGATCGCCCAGGAGGATCTCATTCTGAAGGAAAACGCACTTGAAATGGCTTTTGAAGGGGTACGATGGACTGACCTTGTCCGGGTCGGGCTAAGACGGGAAAAGGAAATACCGGGGTCTGGGCTGGCGTTCATGCAGGCAACTGTTGCTGCGAAGTTCATAGCCGCTGGGAAATCAGTGCCTCCGGGTGTGGCCCAACTCGGGTCTAGTGTAGCGAACTGGTACCTGCCCTTTAAAAGATAGTTTCTTTGGAGATCAAATTAGTGAAAGTCACCAAAATAAACTGTCGAGAAATTAAACCTGGTCCGGTAGCATATGTTACCGGTCGTTTTAAGAAATAAACATGAAAAAATGTCTAACATGCAAACACGTTTTTTTAAAAGCCTGCTGAGTTTGGCCGCGATATTTTTTGTCGCCCGTCTCTGCGCGCAAGATCTTCGGGCAGACAATATGCTTCGTTTTCAAAGGCCCTCAGGCGGATGGTTTAAACAGTTTCGGGGAAAGGCTTTTAGCTACAACCAGGAGTTCTCAGCAACAGATAAAACGGATATAGCCTTTGAGGTTCTAGAAGGTGCGGCGACCATCGACAATAACGCCACAAACATGGAGATTAGGTATCTTGTAAAAATATACAAATCCATACCAAACCCCCTTTACCTTGCCTCTGCTGAAAGGGGCATACGTTATCTGTTAAAAGCCCAATACCCGAACGGGGGGTTTCCTCAGTATTATCCGGATCATGGCCTTTACCGTAACGAGATAACTTACAATGACAATGCGATGATCAACGCACTTAATCTTCTCATGGACGTCGCACTTGGCCGGAATGGCCTGGATGTGATCGACCGGAAATTAATAGATTCCTGCAGGAATGGTGTGGACAGAGGGATTAGATGCATCTTAAACACCCAGATCATTCAAAGCGGAAGATTAACGGGGTGGTGCCAGCAATATGACGAACGTACTTTGCAGCCAGCAAAAGCCCGTGCCTACGAACTGCCTTCGGTAAGCGGATCGGAAAGCGTTGGCATAATCCGATTTTTAATGGATCAACCTTATCCTACACAGGAAATGAAAGCCTCTGTTAAGGCAGCCGTCCAATGGTTGAACGATGTAAAAATCGTCGGCTATAAGGTGGTGAGTGTTCCGGCTCCCGGGACGGAGAAAGGAACAGATAAAAAAATGGCAGTTGATCCTACCTCGATTATGTGGGCAAGATATTATGAAATAGGAACGGACAGGCCTTTTTTTTGTAACCGGGATGGTATAAAAGTTTATACCTTACAGGAACTTTCTTACGAACGGCGCAACGGCTATGCCTGGTATGGGAATTGGCCTGAGCAATTGTTGGCAAAAGATTATCCCGATTGGCTCAGGAAATGGAATTGATTAGTATTAAATGCTATTAATGCACCTAGGAATATGAATAAACATAAAATCTTATTATTAACCTTACTATTGTCGGTTACATCTGTAAGAGCTCAAAACGCATATCTTGACCCCTTTAACCCCACAGACGTACGCGTTCGAGACCTGATTTCCAAACTTACACTTGAAGAGAAAGTTCACCAAATGATGGATGTAAGCCCATCGGTGCCACGCTTAAATTTGCCGAAATATAATTGGTGGAACGAGGCCCTACACGGTGTAGCACGCTCCGGTGTCGCTACAATTTTTCCTCAGGCTATCGCCCTTGGGGCAACTTTTGATCAGGATCTGGCGAAACGTGAATCGACGGCGATATCCGACGAAGCTCGTGCTATGTACAACGCAGCTATGGTTAACGGGTATAATGAGAAGTATGGAGGTTTAACTTTCTGGACACCCAATATAAACATTTTTCGTGATCCGCGTTGGGGACGTGGACAGGAAACTTACGGCGAAGATCCATTTTTAACTTCACAAATAGGTGTAGCCTTTATCCAGGGCTTACAAGGTGACGACCCGGAGCATTTAAAAGTAGCGGCCTGCGCCAAGCATTTTGCCGTACATAGTGGGCCGGAACGGTTACGCCACTCTTTCAATGCCATAGCATCACCAAAAGACTTACGAGAAACCTATCTACCGGCTTTTAAAGCATTAGTTAATGCCAGGGTTGAAGCAGTGATGTGCGCTTATAACCGTACCAATAGCGAGGTTTGCTGTGGCAGTAATTTATTGCTGGATCAGATTTTACGGGATGAATGGCATTTTACAGGGCATGTAGTATCGGATTGTGGTGCTATAGTGGATTTTTATATGGGGCATAAGGTGGTCCCTGGACAGCCGGAAGCTGTAGCGCTTGCTGTTAAACATGGTGTAGACCTCAACTGTGGCGATGAATACCCCGCATTGATTGAGGCCGTAAAACGCGGTTTGATTACTGAAAAGGAAATTGATAAGGCTTTGGCGACATTGCTTAAAACCCGCTTTAAATTAGGTCTATTTGACCCTAAACAAAACAGCCCTTACAACAATATCCCCGTAAGTGTGATCAATAGTACAGATCACCGTGCATTGGCGAAAGAAGTAGCTTTAAAATCTATTGTACTATTAAAAAACGAAAAGTGCCTGCCGTTGAAAAACAACTTATCTAAATACTACATTACCGGTCCGAATGCTGCTAGTGTAGATGCCTTAATGGGTAATTATTACGGTGTTAACCCACATATGAGTACTATTTTAGAAGGTATAGCAGGTGCTATTCAACCAGGTAGTCAGATGCAATACAAACCTGGCATTTTACTGGACAGAGATAATAATAATCCAATAGACTGGACTACCGGCGATGCTAAAGCATCCGATGTGACTTTTGTAGTGATGGGTATTACTGGTTTGCTGGAAGGCGAAGAAGGCGAAGCCATAGCATCGCCAAATTACGGAGACAGACTGGATTACAATTTGCCAAAAAACCAGATTGATTTTCTGCGTAAGATTAGAAAAGGGAACAAAAACAAAGTAGTAGCCATTATTACAGGCGGTAGTCCGATGAATCTCTCGGAAGTACACGAACTGGCTGACGCCGTTTTATTAGCCTGGTATCCAGGTGAAGAAGGAGGCAACGCTGTAGCGGATATCTTATTCGGTAAAGTATCCCCATCGGGCAGATTACCGGTAACTTTTCCAAAATCATTTGCGCAATTACCGCCTTACGAAGATTATTCGATGAAAGGGCGCACTTACCGTTACATGACAGCCGAACCGATGTACACCTTTGGTTATGGCTTAAGTTATTCAACTTATACTTATTCGTCGTTAACTTTATCTGAAAAACAGATTAAAAAGAATATGACAATTATCGCTGAAACCATGGTAACCAATACAGGAAAAATGGAAGGTGAAGAAGTTGTTCAGTTATACATCACGGTTCCCCAAACCGAGAAGAACCCTCAATACTCGTTAAAAGGTTTCAAAAGGGTTAATCTCAAAGCAGGCGAATCGAGAAAGGTACAATTTCAAATTACACCCGATTTAATGAAAAGCGTTGATGCTAACGGAAGTGAGGTATTGTTATCCGGCAGCTATGTGGTCAGAATAGGGGGGGCGTCGCCTTCAAAACGAAGTTTGTCTTTAGGTGCTGCAATCCCAACTCAAGGAAAGTTTATTGTCAGATAGATTCTTAATAAGAGATTATATTAGTCTTATATTTTGTACGGGGAATGATTTTAACACTTCAGACATTACTGTATACACCCCCACGCATAACGCTTAGCAGATGAATGAGCATTGAGGTAAACAGCTGTTAGCGTTATCCGTTTGGTTTTAACATAGTTCTGTGATGCTAAAAAATCTCACGCACATTAAGGCAAAGACTTTTGTGATACACTTATACGTAAAAACCTTATTTCAAAAGCGCCCTGACATAAATTTTATAATTATATTAGGTCTTTATTGCAACAGATTCGGTAAGGCTGTCAAAAGAACCGTCATGTAAATGGAAGAATTGGTCATGATATTATGATTATTACCATAGTAAGGCCGCGATACTACGAGCAGGAACAATCCGGAGATTGCATTATTAATTTATACCAAGGATAGTCTCCCGGTAATTTTCCTCAAAACAGAAAAAAAACCGGAATTTCATAATCTTTTTTGGAAAATTTCGGAGTCACTTACGAGTAAAAGCAAAATCCTTCGTAGCCTTCCTATAGTAGCATTAATAACGGTGCGATTTCAACGGTTTGATCTTTAATAAGACCCAACGGATACTTGAATTGAAAGTCATTTTTTGAACTGTGGTATTTTGCTTAAAAAGGCTTATATAAGTTCGGAGATGGCAACATCTGTCGTCTACCTGTATTGACTCACCATTGTCGGTTAGGTACGTATATCCTGCTGATTAAAGTCCTGATAACGTGATCAGTTATTAGTATAACATTAAAAAGTTAGCGGGCCAGGAGCCACAGATGAGTCTGAAAAAAACTTCTCTATCTGAAATAAATTTTAGCAACAGGGAAAGAAGGTACTTCAAGAAATAAACTCAAGACTTCCGCACCAATATCAGCGGATTATAGCTAACTTCGTAAAGTGAAGTATTTTGTCCTCTTATTATGCGTCTATATGACCATCCTTGCTCTGATGCCTTGCCGGGACAAAGAGGACAAAGAACCCCATTCTTCCATTACAAACTTGACTAAAGCCAAAACCTGCGGTAGCCATGCCAACCAGGAGTCTTGCCCGCCTTTTTGCACATGCAATTGCTGTTCTAGTGCAAGGTATCTCCGTTCAAATCCTTTGATAGTAGTTTTCGCCGAAGTATCGATCACTGATTATCCTGATTATGTCATACCCGCCATTCAGAATCAGCCGATCAAGATCTGGCAGCCTCCGCAGATCAGTTAATACGACATTCTTAGTTTTCGCCTGCATTTTTACCTTGCATGGCTTTTCCGTATCGTATTAATTTTTACATTTATGTTTGATCAAATTATCGCGTTCTCGATCAGGAACAAGGTAACTATCGGGATCATGACACTGGTGTTAGTGCTGGTGGGCATTTATTCTGCGTATAACCTACCGGTTGACGCGCAGCCCGATATTACCAATAACCAGGTACAGATCATTACACAGGCACCAAGCCTTGGTGCACAGGAAGTAGAGCAGTTTATTACTGCACCTATAGAACTATCCATGGCCAATATCGCCGGGATCATTGAAAAACGTTCCATATCCCGTTCGGGTATCTCTGTTATTACCATTGTTTTTAAAGACAACGTGGATATTTACTGGGCCAGGCAACAGGTCAATGCCCAGATAAAAGAAGCTGAAAATAGTATTCCAAAAGGATTAGGTGAACCCTCCCTGGCACCTATCACCACCGGACTTGGTGAAATATACCAGTATGTGATTCACGCTAAAAAGGGGTACGAAAATAAATATTCGGCTACCGACCTTCGGACGATCCAGGACTGGATCGTCCGAACCCAATTATCGGGAACAGTCGGGTTAGCCGAAGTCAGTGGCTGGGGCGGCTATGTCAAACAGTACGAGGTCGCTTTAGACAACGATAAGTTGAATTCCTTAGGCATTACCATACCACAGGTCTATGAAGCCCTCCAAAAAAACAATGAGAACACCGGCGGATCCTACATTGAGCAGCAACGCAATGCTTACTTTATTCGTGGTTTGGGGCAGGTGAAAAATCTGGACGACATCCGCCGGATCGTGGTGGCTAACACCAAAGGTTCACACATACTTGTCCGGGATATCGCAACCGTACAATTTGGCAGCGCGACCCGCTACGGTGCGGTTACCCGTAATGGCGAAGGCGAAGTAGTTGCCGGTGTAGCCCTGATGCTGAAGGGTGAGAACTTTGGCGATGTCATAAAGAACGTTAAGGCGCGTATGGTGCAGGTGCAAAAGTCATTGCCGGAGGGTGTGGTGATCGAGCCATTTATTGACCGTACAGAGTTGGTTGGCCGAGCAATAGGTACGGTTAAGCGAAATCTATTAGAAGGTGCTTTAATTGTGATATTTGTTTTGGTATTGCTATTAGGGAATTTAAGGGCCGGATTAGTAGTGGCCTCGGTTATTCCGCTGGCGATGCTATTCGCATTTTCCATGATGAAATTGTTCGGCGTCTCAGGTAACCTGATGAGTTTAGGTGCCATTGATTTCGGACTGATCGTGGATGGTGCCGTGATCATTGTCGAAAGTGTGGTCCATCATATCACTACAGGCAGCTATCGGCAAAAAGGTGTAGAGAAACTGACCTCCGAACAAATGGATGTCGAAGTGCGGGATAGCGCCAGCAAACTGATGAAGTCTGCCGCATTCGGACAGATCATTATTCTGATCGTTTATTTGCCTTTATTATCCTTAGTTGGCATTGAAGGCAAAATGTTCAGGCCAATGGCCGAAACCGTTGCCTTTGCGATTTTAGGTGCATTTATTCTTTCGTTGACCTATGTTCCCATGGCAAGTGCCTTATTTCTAAGTAAGCAAACTTCCCATAAACGCAATATATCAGACCGCATTATTGAATTTCTACAAAGGATATATCAGCGCGCATTGATAGCCGTGTTAAAAGTAAAGATCATTACAGTAACCATTGTCTTTATAGTATTTGGCCTGGCCATATGGGCATTCGGCCGCATGGGCGGTGAGTTCATTCCAACTTTGGAGGAAGGCGATCTGACGGTGGAAATATCTATGATACAGGGAACATCGCTTAGTGAAGTGGTCAAAACTTTTGGCAAAGCAGAAAAATTACTGAAAGACAAATTTCCGGAGATTAAACAGGCCGTTACCCGCATCGGTAGTTCCGAGATCCCGACCGACCCCATGCCCATGGAAAAGGGAGATATGATGCTGGCGATGAAGCCAAAAGATGACTGGAGATCAGCTGAAACCAAAGAGGAAATGATTGAAAAGATGGAAGAAACGCTGTCAGTTATCCCGGGTATTAACGTCGAGATATCCCAGCCAATGCAAATGCGTTTCAATGAGCTTATGACCGGTATCCGGCAAGACGTAGCTATCAAGATCTACGGTGATGACCTGGATGCTTTAGCCATTCAGGCTGAAAAGCTGGCCAAACTGATCGCACCGGTTAAAGGGGTAAGCGAACCCTACATCGAAAAAGTAAGCGGATTGCCGCAGATACGGGTAGCCTATAACCGGGATAAGATGGCACAGTATGGCCTGACTGTAAGCGATGTGAATATGATCCTAAAAACCGCGTTTGCCGGGAGTGTGACCGGAGTAGTGTTCGAGGGCGAGAAACGTTTTGATATGGTTGTTCGCCTGAACCGTGATCTGCGGGAGAATATATCAGGCGTAGAAAACCTGCTGGTGCCATTGACATCGGGTAATAAAGTACCATTAAGCCAGGTAGCAGATATTTCTTTTCAGGACGCGCCCGCGCAGGTATCCCGTGAAGATGGAAAAAGACGCATTTATGTCGGCTTCAACGTGCAGGGCCGTGACGTAGAGACCACGGTAAAAGAGATCCAGGCTAAACTGGCTACCACTCTGAAATTGCCTGCAGGTTATTACCTGACCTACGGCGGGCAGTTTCAAAACCTGCAAGCAGCAAAGGCGAGGTTAATGATCGCTGTACCGGCAGCGCTATTATTTATCCTGGTGCTGCTTTATGTGACCTTCCGTTCGGTGAAAGAAAGCCTGCTGATATTCACAGCTGTACCGCTGGCTTCCATGGGCGGGGTTGCCGCCTTATTACTACGCAGCATGCCGTTCAGCATTTCCGCGGGCGTTGGCTTTATTGCCTTGTTTGGCGTGGCCGTTTTAAATGGGATTGTTTGATCGGCTATTTCAACCAGTTGAAAGAAGAAGGAATGACTAATATCTACGACCGCGTTTTGGAAGGCACCAAGACAAGGTTGAGACCTGTCTTAATGACTGCTTCGGTCGCTTCTTTAGGTTTTCTGCCAATGGCTTTATCAGCCAGTGCAGGGGCAGAAGTTCAAAGGCCTTTAGCCACAGTTGTAATAGGCGGATTAATTAGCGCCACTTTTTTAACCCTATTTGTTTTACCATGCCTTTACCTGCTGTTCAATCGTCAAGAAGCTAAAAAGATCAAGGTGCCCAAAGCATTGGTCGCCCTTTTGGTTATTGCAGGGCTTAACGTTTTTCAGCCAAATACCGCGCGAGCACAGAACAACGAGCCATTAACTTTAGACAGCGCCATTAGTAAGGCTATAACAAACAACCTGAATATCCGCTCTGCGGGTTTGTCTGTAGCGCAGGCAAGGGCCTTACAAAGGTCGGGTACGGATATTCCCAAGACTGAAATCATGGTTACCCAAGACCCTACCAGTGGGGGGAACATGGATAATGCCATAGGCATTACGCAAACTATCGCCTGGCCCGGCTTATACAAGAATCAGCGCCGGCTGCTTAACCAGCAAACCTTGTTAGCTGAACGCTCAGATCATTTGATCCGTGCAGAGATCACTAGGCAGGTAAGAAGCGCCTGGTACGCCTATTTGCTGAACAGGGAAATGCTGCATGTTCTGAATTACCAGGACAGTGTTTATAAGGGTTTTGTAAAAAAGGCGGAGATCAGGTTTAAGACAGGTGAAACATCTAACCTCGAACTAATCAGCGCGAGGAATAAATACCAGGAAACGATCAACCTGAAAATAGGTGTTCAGGCGGATCTGGCGAGTAATGAATTGAGTTTACAGCAATTGCTCAATACATCAGGGCCAATTGTGATCGCAGAAAATAAGTTATCACTGATGCTTACTATACAAACCGATAGCATCAACGTTGCCAATAATCCGCAGGTGAATGTTGACCTGCAAAATATCGAGGTAGCGAACGCACGGATCGCGGTAGAAAGATCGAAAGGTTTACCGGACCTGACTTTAGGCTATAACCAACAATTTGTGATCGCCGCCTTTGATCCGGCGAATATCAACCGCGGGTATAGCCCCGGAACGCGTATTGCCGGGATTCAGGTGGGTGTCGCCCTGCCATTGTTCAATGGCGCTAACCGTGCAAGGGTAAAGGCTGAACGCTTGTCAGCTCAGGTCGCTCAAACCAATTATCAGCTAACGCAATCACAGATACTTTTGCAATACCAGCAGGAATGGCAGCAATATCTCAAGTTTAAACAGTCGGCCGACTATTATTTAGCGGGCGGACTTAAACAGGCGGATGAGCAACTTCGCATTGCGCAGGTGTCATTTAACCTGGGTGAGATCGGCTATGTTGAATACATCCAGAATATGTCAGCCGCCGTACAGGTCAAGGTGGCCTATATCGAAGCGTTAAGCCGCTTGAACCAGTCAGCTATCCAATTACAATTTATCAAAGGAGAATAACAGATGAACCATCATAAATATAAATACATCGCAATCGCCCTTTTTATAGGGGTCGCTTTTGCCTCTTGCTCGGCATAGCCGTCAATTTAAGTAGCTGTACTCATATATTGTTGATTTTCAGTTATTTAATTTTTAGGCGCGGTTTGCCCGCATGGGCAAACCTATGTATTTTTACTCTCATATTTTTCGTTTTTTAAGGCGGGGAGGTTTAGATGACCCCGCCTTTCTTATTTTTGTTTAACTATCTAAATATAGTATTTAAATATCTAATAATCAAATACTTATTACAATTTCTTCTATTTTTAACCTATGTTTTCTGTGCTCTTTTGAAAGGTGCTTTAAGTTTAATTTCTCCAACAGAGCTAACCACTTTGAGCATATCCCTAAAAGCTGCGCTCGCAATTCTTCTTTCGTAGAAGCGATTAGTCGATGCACCTTTAAAACACTAATTTGACCTATCTTACCGATAGCCATGCATATTTTCCAACTCAAAACTGCCCAGATCAACTTACTGTATAATATACTGGTTATACGATCCGAACTTCCTTTGGGGAACGTGTGTATCTTTAAAAACGACTTCCATGCTTTAAAAACCAATTCTATCTGCCATCGCAGGTGATATAACTTTTGGATCAATTCAGCGCTATATTTTTCGCTCACCAGGTTGGTAACAATAAAGTTAAACCCTGCCCGCTCTTTGAATCCCTTACTGGTGGTACTGCCTTTCTTTTTATTGTACTTTTCAGTATTGGCTATCCGCCTTGCCTTGAGCTCTTCACTTACCGGTTCTATTATTATCCTTACCGGCATCTTATCAGCTCCGATATATACCTGTTGATCAAATACGCCGGTTATGCCTTGTAGTTTCGACAACTCTAACTTTTGGTATTGGTCGTCCTTTAATAGATAAATCGTTGTTTTCGGACATAATTTATTAATAAAGAAAGCTTTGACTTTGTTAATATTGTTCATATAACTCAAGTGAGTGTAACCCAGATCTCTCATATATAATACCCCCGGCTGAATTGATGCCTTGTCCAGATGACTCTCACCCTGGTCATTTGCGTTGGCCGGAGTTACTTTGATATCGCTTTTACCACTTTTGATTTCAAATTCAAATTGTACAGATGCTCCCGCTTTCATCCCACTTCCTTTTGTTCCGGGGAATGTCTCTGCAATAACTTCCGGCAACGCGAAACGGGTAGAATCTTTGATACGGATCTCCAAGCCCTGTGTTTGCTCTTGCGGTAACTCAACTGCTATTAATTGCTCAAAAACGGCTTGTACAAACTTTGTCATATTGCTGTGATGTCTTTGATGCAATGCCTGCTTCGAAATATCAAGCCCATCCCTCCGCATTAACTGCATACTCATGCCGTTAAACGATTGATCTCCATCAAATAACGCCATATCCAATAGTTCCTTGCCTCCCACTTTTCGTTTGCGTTGTATAGCCTCTGTTTTACGGGCCAGGCCATCTAACACCGTTGGTTCAAATAGTTCCGAACTCATTCGCTCGAATAATGACTGCAATTTTGCAGTTCCGATTCTTGCTCTAAAAAAATTTTATCCCTTTTTTTTCTAAAGTTGACGGCTATGCTCTTGCTCGGGGGATGCAGGTACCGAAGCAAGTTCAGATACGGCAAAAGCCAAAACGGAAAAACCGGATGGCCTGGAACTTACACCGGAGCAGATGCAAACTGTTGGCATCGTGGTCGGCCCGGTCACGCAAAAGAATCTGGACTCGGTGATCAAAGCCAACGGGCAATTAGCTGTTCCGCCACAGAATAAAGCAGACGTCAGTATTCTTTCAGGCGGGATCATTGATCACATCAGCGTAATTGAAGGGCAGCAGGTCAAACGCGGACAGTTGCTGGCCACCATCAAGAACCAGGACCTGATCAGGATCCAACAGGATTATTTAGCGGCCAAAAATAATTTCACTTACGTCCAGGCTGAATATAGCCGGCAAAAGCAATTGCAGGAAGCAGGTGCCGGAACAGGAAAATCCTTTCAGTTATCAGAAGCTACTTACAATGCGGAACACTCCCGTCTTACCGCTTACGAAAGCCAGTTGAGTCAATTGGGCATATCACCTGGTAAAATTGCCAGCGGTCGTATCGTTTCTCAATTTCCGGTGCTGTCACCCATTGGTGGAACAGTGGGACAGATCACGGCCAATACCGGCGCGTTCGTCCAGCCTGGGACTTCCATTATGGAAGTGGTAGATAATTCTAAAATTCACTGCGATCTCACCGTATTTGAAAAAGACCTGATGCATGTTAAAGTAGGCCAGAAAGTAAGTTTCCAGCTGACCAACCAGGAAAATGAGCTCATTACCGGGACGATCAATGGGGTAAATAAATCTTTTGAGAATGAAAGCAAGGGGGTTACAGTACATGCGGTGATCAATAATAAGCAACAAAAGAACCTGATTCCCGGTATGTATGTTACCGCGCTGATCAGTACCGGCAGCAGGCTTATGCCAGCAGTGCCGGTGGACGCGGTAGTCAGGTCGGAAGGCAAACAGTTCATTTTTGCGGTCGTGCCGTCAGATGAGAAAAGCGGTACCGTGAAATTCAAAAAAGCTGAAGTCGCAACGGGTGTAACGGAACTGGGATTTGTGCAGATCAAACCGCTTCAAGATTTGCCTGCATCGGTAAAAGTGGCATTAAAAGGCGCATTTTATTTACAGTCTAAAGCTGCCGGTGGCGCAGAGGACAAATAATCATAATCACTATGAAAAAACAAACACCGGCTAAAGCGGCTGATAAAAAACAACCACGGGTTGATATCTCAACCGCCAGAGATAAAGAGGAAAAACATGATCTTCATGAGAATGAACCAGGTCATGACCATGAACACGGTGACCTATTCGGTAAAAATACGGAATTGATATTTGCCATTCTATCGGGAGTCTTTTTGGCTCTAGGTTTTGGACTTTCTTTTATCCATTCCCTGCCACCGCTAACCAGCACGATAGTATTCGGGATCGGCTACTTCTTTGGTGGATTCTTTACCACGAAGGAAGCTTATGAAGCCGTCAGTAAAGGACAGTTCGAGATCGACTTCCTAATGCTGGTTGCTGCTGTTGGCGCTGCATTCCTTGGCGAATGGGCAGAAGGCACATTACTGCTGTTCCTGTTCAGTTTCGGTCATTCCCTGGAGCATTATGCGATGGGAAAAGCGACCAGGTCCATCGCTGCCTTAGCAGACTTCGCACCTAAAACAGCGATCGTTCGCCGTGACGGAAAAGAAACAGAAGTGCCAATCGAAGAACTGGTGATCGGCGATATCATCATTATCAAACCGAACAGCAAGATCTCTGCGGATGGCGCAATAATTAAAGGGGAAAGCAGTGTGAACCAGGCACCGATAACCGGGGAAAGCGTACCGGTTGATAAGTCACCGGTAGCGGATCCAGACAAAGAACACGATGACAAAACCCTCAAAGCAGAAAATAAGGTATTCGCCGGAACGATCAACGGCAGCCAGGTATTGGAAGTGAAAGTAACCAAACTGGCGGCTGATTCTACCCTGTCGAGATTGGTTAAGCTGGTCAACGATACCGAGGCACAGAAATCGCCTACCCAATTATTTACGGATAAGCTTCAAATGATATATGTGCCGGTTGTACTGATCTTAGTGGTGCTTCTGCTATTTGCGTACCTGGTCATTGATGAACCTTTCAGCAAAAGTTTTTACAGGGCGATGGCGGTATTGGTGGCGGCAAGTCCCTGTGCCCTGGCTATTTCTACGCCTAGTGCGGTACTCAGTGCCATTGCGCGCGCCGCAAGAGGCGGCGTACTGATCAAAGGCGGCGGACCTTTGGAAGAACTCGGCGGATTAACAGCGATTGCTTTTGATAAGACAGGGACGCTAACCGAGGGCAAACCAGCTTTAACCGGTGTAGTCGCTTTAGCCAAATTTTCGGAAGATGAGGTTTTAGAGATCGCAATCGCCGTTGAAAAATTAAGCGATCACCCTTTGGCTGCCGCGATAGTTAAAGGCGGCCTGGAACGGTTGAAACAAAAAGATATTCCATCAGCAAAAAACCTTCAAGCAGTTACCGGGCATGGCGTTAAAGCCACGGTAGGCAGCAAAAAGGTTGTTATCGGTAATCGCAGCCTGTTTGACAAACTTTCTGAAGATATACACGCCCGGGTTGAAAAACTGGAGAAGGGAGGAAATACTACTATGCTGGTAGAACAGGAAGGCGAAATGATTGGCCTGATCTCTCTGATGGATGTTCCCCGCAAGGAAGCCAAAAGAACATTAAAGGAATTGAAAGACCTGGGTATCAAGCGCATGATCATGCTTACGGGTGATAACCAGCAGGTAGCGGAAGCTGTAGCCAAACAGATCGGGATAACTGATGCCATGGGTGGCTTATTACCCGAGCACAAAGTAAAAGCTGTGCAGGACCTGATCAAAAAAGAAAAGAAAGTAGCGATGATCGGTGACGGTGTAAATGACGCCCCCGCAATGGCTAAAAGTACCGTAGGCATAGCCATGGGTGCGGCAGGATCTGATGTGGCCCTGGAAACCGCGGATATAGCCTTAATGGCCGACAGGCTTGATCACCTGCCGTTTGCCATCGGGCTAAGCCGCCAGTCCCGCCGGATCATCAGGCAAAATCTGGTGATCAGTTTAGGGATGGTCGCTGTTCTTATACCTTTGACCATTTTGGGTATTTCCGGCATCGGCCCGGCGGTTATCGGCCATGAGGGGTCAACCCTGGTGGTTGTTTTTAATGGGTTACGTTTATTGATTTACCAGAATAATCGAAAATAGACATGAATCATAGATACGCGGATGGAATGCAAACGTTTTTAAGCCTGTAAATTATAGTCAAAAAGCTATTATTTCACTACAGGCAAAAATAGCTGAAACTTGCCGCTGCAGTGCAAAAGGCTCATCAGGTAGAGTAACCCGCCATAATATCGATCACCGATATTATGCGGTACCGGTAAATCCCAAAGTGCTTCTACGAATTCTTTGGATTTAGGGTGTTCGGAAGCCAAACTGGCGACAGCGTTCGTAGAGACCAACCCTGCAGGATGGCCCGCTCTGATCAGTTCGCCTTCTTTGGTGTAGACGCTTCCATAAGTTTGGATGCCCTGCCGGTAGAAAAATGCTTGTATCCTGTAACTTAGTTCTTTTTCACGAACATCCTTGTGCCACCAGTTCCAGTCAACGCTCCAATTCATAACTGTTCGCCAGGCATCATAAGCAAAGTGATCAGCATCTGGGTTATAACTGGTGTGAACAGGTTTACCGTCGAAGTCAGCATAATCACTTGACAAGCCGGTTGAAGGATTTGTTGTTTTTTGAAAATAAGCCCGGCTGGTATCAGCAGCAGCGGCCCAAAAGCTACGATCCGCTTTTGGGCCGCAAAGCGCCCATAACTCGTAGAAGGCAGGTAAATGATAAGAAGGGTCCGAAAATGCAGCGTTTTTAGTTTGGGGTACAAACAGGATCATTTTCTTTTCCTCATTGATCATGGTGTGTATTGGATGGTGCCGCATTTGGTTAAGGATCTTGTCAGCCCAAGCTTGGTAGTTGTAGATTCCCGTACCATTGCCCCAGCGCCCGGCGGCCATATATAAGGCCGTGACAATATATTCCTCACCATCGGGTGCCGGCCCTTCAGCGTTGCGGACACCGTTTTGTTGTACAGACCAGGCAAAATATCCTTCAGCGGGATGTCCCGGCTTTTCGATGTACATATGGGTCATCGAAAAGTTCCAAAGCGCATCGAATTCAGCCTTTTTGTTGAGCTGTAGTGTGATCATCAACCCATAAGACATACCTTCGCTCCGGACATCCTGATGCAGGACATCCAGTACATAAGCTAAGTTTCCAAGATGATTAACACCTGCTTCAAAGTAGATAGCCTGGCTTGAACGATCTCCATAAAAGAGCTGGTCAAATGCCTTGTTTATCTTAAAGCTTATTTCCCTGCCGGTATGCCCGTTAATTTTAAATAAATTGGTATAAACACCTTTAACAAAAGCCCCATTTCTTTTCAGGGAATGGGGCTTTTATTGCGCCGTGGCTTGGCTACCTAAGACGAACAGTAAGAAGATGAGGCAATAAGCTTTGTGCTTCATGAAGGAATTTTAGCGTTAAATTAATCAATCCCAGAACATCGAAATAAACTTAAGCAAATCAGTTACCTAAACGAAAGTCCTTAACGCTTTGCTGGTCCAGGCTGATGTCTTCGAAGTGGCTAACCGTGCCGTTATCGATTGGGCATTGTGCGCTGAAGCCTACCCATATTTTTGCCGGATAGTTATTTTTGTATAATCGCACCAGGTGCCAGGTTTTTTTGTCTGTTGAGTAATAGCTGGCTACGGTGCGGGTATCAGATGAGATCTTCATGTAAACGGAAAGATCGGTTACGACATCATGATTATTATCATCGGAGGTTCCGATCGTGCGGACAGAGACGATCCGGTGATTGCCTCGCTCATCCTGCTCAAAGCATAGTTTTTGCCAGAAATTGTCATGAACATAAATATATAGTACCCCCGCATTGTATAAGCCCTTCTCAGTAAATCCGGGAGCTACTTTGGAGATGAAAGTAAATGCCTTCGTATTGTCCACTTCCGATAGTAGTATTGGGGCGGTGTTGTTAGAAAGCTTATCGTCATTCGGGTCGCAGAAGTAATCTTTTTTTGCGCCGACGCTGAAAGTGACCTTGCCGTTCGCGTCAACTTTGGTCAGGCTGTCGGCATTATTGACCGATTTGGTAAAGTGTACCCCGGAAATTGTTTTGTCGCAGGGGGTGCCTTTGACTTGCGCTGAATCCTTTTTAGCACTGGTTTCCGCCGTCGCTGTTTCGGTAGACGGTGACTTTTTTTGTTCGCAGCTGGAAATCGTTATCATAAGGCTCATTAAAATAATGGATGGCAAAAGAGATTTCATACAATACGCTTTAAGTAATATCAAAGAATAGGTTAATTTTGACAAGCAAATGTAACGGCTTTTCAAGCTTTTGCAATGGTTATAATTAGCCATTTTTTTGAGGTCATCTATGAACAACCTATCCTCTTATGCCGAGCTCTGTTCCCAAATGCTGGATCAAACATTTGCGGCTCCCCCGCAAGAGGGGGCTTTACTGGCGCAATACCAGCAAATGGTCAAAGCTTATGTACATGTAGAGAATAGCGTAGCTGTTCTTTCTGACCTGAAAGCAGACTGCAGCTATATTTATGCCGGAAACTTCGGCTTGTTTTGGGGGTTGCCATCAAACGACTTTGTGATCGATTCCGCTTTTGAAGAGCTGATCTTTAATAAGATCCATCCGGATGACTTAATGGAGCGGCATGTTTTCGAACTGCGTTATTTTCAGTTTCAAAAAGAACTGCCGATCGATGAACGTGTAAAATACAGCACGATCAGCCGACTCAGGGCAAAAGACCCGCAGGGCAAATATGTTTTTATTACGCACCGGACCATTTATCAGAAGAGTTTTTCGGATGGCAGTATCTGGCTGGCTACCTGTATTTACTCACCATCGGCAGATCAGCAACCACATCCGGGTATAGCAGGGAAAATTATCAATAACGAAACCGGTGACATCGTTAGCAGCGATATCTACCGGGACTACGACAAAAGCCTGCTTAGCAGGCGGGAACTTGAACTGCTTACACTTGTTGCACGGGGCCTGATCAGTAAAACAATTGCAGACAATCTGCATATCTCAATAAATACGGTCCATCGCCACCGGCAAAACATCATCAGGAAAATGAAAGTGGTGAATATCACGGAAGCGGTAAAAACGGCTTTCCTGATGGGGATAATCAGCTAAGCGGAAGGCATCAGACCTTATAGGCATAACGGCACATCTTGATTAATTAGCCATAAAAACGCCTAATTGACATTCTGTTCATCCGAAGGCAAATAGAAACTACCGCGTGCCGCGGCCTAATTCACTTTCTAATTCGATCTTTCCGCCATTGGCTTCCGAGAATTCCTTGCATAACATCAGGCCAATGCTATTCCCCTTTTCTTGGGCAGTGCCTTCCTGGCTTTGATTATTCCTTTCAAAAATAAGCTGCTGTGCGCCCTTTGCAATGCCCACGCCATTATCTTGCACATGGATCGCATTAAATCCGGCTGGCTGGTTCAAGCTGGCCGAGAACCTGATTTCGCCACCACGTTGAGTGTATTTGATCGCATTAGCCAGTAAATTCCGGATAATAAAATCTACCTGCGTACTGTCCCCAAAGATGCTTATCTCATTAGGCGTTTCATCAGTTACCTTGATCATCTTCTGCAAGGCAGGGTTCTTGTAAAGTTCGACATTTTTCAAGATCATTTCTTTGGCATTAAAAACAGAACGGTTGTATTTGGTTCCTTTTAACTGTGATTTTCCCCAGATCAGGAGTTTATCCAGGATCTCTAGGGTAGCTTTACTCTGATCTTTTAACTGGGGTATCAAAGCGATAAAGTCTTCAGCGGATAAATCGTTTTCCTCCGCTGCTTCCATCAAATTCACGATGGTCGCGATAGGTGACCGGAGGTCGTGGCCGATAATAGAAAAAAGCTTGTTCTTGAATTCATTCTGCTAATCGAGCGCTTCCTTTTGCTGCCTTAAAATGTCTTTACGTTTCAACAGTTGCCGGTTTAAATTACGCATCTTCAGGTAAAACATAATTAAGGTTAACGTAATGAATACCAAGGTCACTCCAGCGGCCAGTATAACATTTCGGTGATTGCGCATCTGCTGGTTGTTTATCTCAGACCGCTGCAACTTTATCGTTGCATTGGCCAGGTCATAGTAAGATTGCAAGCCTGCGATATCTTTGGCTTTTTTCAAGGTAAAGAGGCTATCCTGTAACTTGATCTTCCTTTCCAGCGTATATTCAGCTTCCTTATACTTTCCTTGTTGTTTATAGAGATCGACCATCCCTTGATAAACTTCCATCATCAGGTAACGTTGGTTGATCTCCCGGCTGATCCTAAGGACCTGGTTCAACAAAAGCCTGCTGCTGTCCGGCTTGTCCCTGCTTAATACCGAAGCCAGGCTGATCAGCGTGTTAATTTCGTACTCCTTCAAGTGACGTTCCCGGATCAGTACCAGTGCTTCGCTTTCCAGCCTGGCCGCGGCTTTAAAATTCCCTAACTTTTCATAAGCGGCCCCCGCATTGTCCCTGGCTGCCTCGAAAGTCTTTAAAGCCGTTAAAAATTGCTTTGTTGCCTCGGGGTAGTCTCCCTGTTTGATCGCCCAGGCCCCGAGTCCGTTATGGACCGAGGCGATATCCTTTTTTCGCCCGGTTTGCTCAAACAAGATCATGGCAGTACCGAATTTTTGCTTCGCTGCGTCCATCTTTCCCTCGTTGAGGTCCAGCTCCGCTAAAAAACGGCTGAATGCAGCTTTACCGTAAACAAAATTTAATTTTTCAGAAAGTTGCAATCCCTGGCGTGCGTAAATCCCTGCTGAATCCGGTTTAATATTCCTGTAATATTCCGTAATGGATTGGATAATTAGCGCTTTAATGGTGTCTGCCGGTGCTTTTTTCAGCTTTACCAATAATGAAGGAAGCTTGTTTTGCGCCATCATTTGAAAGCTGCCGAAAAGGCACAGTAGCAGAAGTATTTTTGTTTTCATATCACGTTTTGTATACGTGCGAAACTTTCCGAATATAACTAAACGAAACAATTATCATAACGCTTATTTTGGCAGCAGGGGGAACCTCCTCAATATAAGAATAATTAATTTGGAATGAATCTAAATAGCGATACTGCGGAAACTATTTGCAATTAGCTTTACCTTTGCGTCAATGTCCAAACGGTTTGCCGCCATGTTGCTCCTTGTAACGCTGATTAGTTCCAACTTCTCAGTGTTTATGGTATATGCCGGATTTCAAATGAACCAGAAGTACATTGCCGAAACGCTTTGTGTCAACCGATCCCGTCCCTGGATGCACTGTAATGGTAAGTGCTATTTCATGAAGAAGATCCACCAGGCCGAAGAAAGCGAAAAAAAGCAGGAAGCAAAAGACAACTTGAACCGCCTGGAAGTTTCCTTTTTTCAAGAGCCATTTCAGTTTTCATCTGTTGCTCCCACTATTTTAGAAACGGTAAAAAGTAGTTTTCCCGCTTATACTTATCAATACAGCAGCCGCGATATTGAAACCATCTTCAGACCGCCCAAGCAGCAGATCGCTTAACCTCCATCTATTTTAATGTATCGTTACGAACAGTTTTGAACTGTCTCTGCGATTCGACTATTTATTTGGCTTTCGGCAATGCCTGCATTTTATGCTGTGCATGTCCCTATGCTATTACAGTGATCTGATGAAATTTTTATATACTTTTTTAATCTTATTATTTACTTTACCCGCCATTGGGCAAACCATTAAAGGCAACATAATATCCTCTGATGGAGAGCCTTTAAGCAATATCAGCGTTAAACTGGAAGGAACCAGTAACGGCACCCGAACCGAAGAGAACGGAGATTTTGTATTGCGTAATATCAAACCGGGCACTTATACCCTAATTGCTTCAGGCATCGGCTACACCGCCAGCAAACAAAACCTGATCGTAATTTCCGGGAAGAATAATTTTCTAACCCTTGAACTGAACAAGGCCACGCAGCAGCTTTCGGAAGTTGTTATCGGTAGCCGCAAGAACCGCCAGCGGGATAAGGCCAGCAGCATTACTTCAAAGTTGCCCTTGAGCAATATTGAGAATCCGCAGGTCATCAATACCGTCTCAAATCAGGTCATCACCGAGCAGGCTGCTACCGACCTGAACAGCATCGTCAAAAACATTCCCGGTGTGGTGAAAGGCTGGTCATCGGTATCAGCATATTATACGAGCCGTGGGTTTAATACCCGTAATTATATCCGTAACGGGGTGGCAGGCTACGTAACCGCCGATATGGACATGGCCAACGTCGAGCAATTGGTTGCCGTAAAAGGCCCATCAGGGACTTTATTCGGTAGTACTTTGGTTTCTTTTGGTGGCTTACTCAACCGCATTACTAAAAAGCCTTTTGATACGACCCATGTGGAGATCGGCTACCAGGCAGGCAGCTATGACCTGAACCGTTTTACAGCCGATATCAATACGCCGCTGAACAAGGACAAAACGGTCTTATTACGCGTAAACGCTGCCCAGCATTACGAGGGTAGTTTCCAGGATGCAGGATTTATCCGCAGCACCTTTATCGCACCAAGCCTTTTTTATAAAGCCAGCGACCGCCTGAGCTTTTCGCTCGACGCGGAGTTTTATAACCGTGAGAGCACTTCTTTACCGCAGATCACACCAGTCGGCCCGATCCAGGCAGGTTCAACTAAAACATGGGCCAGTAACCCGTCACAATTGCCTTTGGAATACAAGCGTTCTTATGGCAATAACAGCGTAACGCTGAAAGATCCGAACCGCAGCATCTACGGACAGGTGAATTATAAAATCAGTGACCAGTGGACTTCTCAAACTAACCTGATCCGTACCAGCGCGGAGAACACAGACAACTACTTAACTTTTACGCTGCTGAAAGGTGACAGTTCCTTAGTGCGCAATGTGTCCAATTATCCGACCAGCTTGTTTACCATCAGCCAGGTTCAGCAAAACTTTATCGGCGATTTTAGTATCGGCAAGGTTCGTAACCGCCTGGTCGTTGGTTTAGAGTTCTATCAGAATGCATCCGCCTTTTCATCCAATGCCCTGAATGGCAGAGCTGGCCGGAAAGCGTTTGACACGTTAAGCATCAAGCATGCGATGCCGAATTATGAACTGATCAGCCCGGCAAGTATTGCTAATAAACTGAACGGCCTTGCCGCAACGTATTCCTCATCAAAACTGAATACCTACGCGGCCTATGCTTCGGATGTAGTAAATATTACTGACCGCTTATCGGCTATGCTTAGTCTAAGGGTTGACCGTTTCAATAATAGCGGAACAACCAATATAACGACTAACGTAACCACCGGCAATTATGACCAGATGGCTTTCGCGCCGAAGTTTGGCTTAGTTTACCAAGTCGTGAAAGACCGGGTATCCCTGTTTGGAAACTACAATAACGGATTTCAGAATGTGGCACCGACAACCCAGCCGGACGGAACCATTTCAACGTTCAAACCGCAGTATGCAAATCAGCTCGAAGGCGGTATCAAAGCGGAACTGGCGCATGACCTGTTAAGTGCTACCGTCAGCTATTACAGCATCAAGGTAGAAAACACGTTAAGGCCGGACGTAACCCGCCCGACCTTTACCGTACAGGAAGGTTCGCAATTCAGCAAAGGCGTGGAAATAGACCTGTATTCAAGGCCCATAACGGGCTTATTGATCAATGCAGGGTTTGCTTACAACGACAGCCAGTTAACTTCTGCCGATGGTACGGTGAATGGGTTACGTCCCGTTAATTCAGGGCCGGATAAAACGGTTAACTTTTACGCCAGTTACAGCCTACCGTTCTCAGACCTGCAAGGTTTGGGTGTTGGCTTTGGCGGTAACTATGCCAGCCGTAACCTGATCGTCAATAACACCACCAACGGGCAATTTTACCTGAACAGCTATACGCTGCTTAACAGCGCCGTGTTTTATAACCGTCCGCGCTACCGTTTTGGCCTTAATGTAGATAACCTGGCGAACAAGCAATTCTACAACGGCGGCTTCGGTACGATCACGCCGGGTATGCTGCGCAGGTATATCGCCACTTTAACCCTTAAATTTTAATTAACCCATGAAAAAGATATGCTTATTGAGCCTGTTCATCAGCCTCTCGCTGATCGTTAATGCACAGATGACTACTCCAACCTTTACCAAAAGATTGAATGTGGCGGTATTTGTTTACCCCGGCGTTGGGTTGGGCGACCTGCAAGGGCCGGTAGATATTTTTACCAAAGCCAATGGTATTACCAAAGGACAATACCATGTTTACACGGTTGCCCTTAAAGCAGGTGTGGTAACTACTCAGGGCGGCACACTGAAATTCACACCCGATTATACGGCAACTGATATGCCCAAACCGGATATTTTGGTGATCCCCGGCGGTACGGTCGGATTAGCGGATTCCATGCGGCACGATCAGCAGGTCATTGGATTTATTCAGCAATACCGCGATAAAGTAGATGTACTCATGTCTATCTGTACAGCGGCTTACTTTGTAGGGCAAACCGGCGCATTTGATGGTCACAAAGTGACTACCCATTTTTTCCAGGCCGATGACTTGCAGCTACAATTCCCTAAATCAACCGTTATCAGGGATGTGCGCTTTGTGGATGAAGGCAAATTGGTTACCGCATCTGGCGTAACCTCCGGAATTGATGCATCGCTGCACCTGGTCGCCCGCTTTAGCGGTGAACGTGTCGAAAAAATGGTCGAAGGCGCGATCCAATATACCATGCACGAACAGGATAAATGGCCCGAAGCATTGGGCGGAATGAAATTCGACCGCGCCAGGCGTGAAAAAATGGGATTGCTCAGGCCGGTAAACAACTAACCTTATTTCAAATCATGAAAACAACTTTAAAACTACTTACGATCATATTAAGCTTCTTTACTGTCACTTCATTTGCACAATCAGCAAAAGTACAGGGTGTTGTTACAACCACCAGCGGAGAAGCCATTGTTAAAACAACGGTTAAATTATTGAATACCAATTATGGCGATATAACAGACAACCAGGGTAGATATAGCATCAACAATTTAGCGGGTGGAAATTATACCATCAGTATTTCAGCAGTAGGGTATGCTTCGCAATTAAAATCCTTTGAACTGAAAAAAGGGCAAGTGCTGACCCTCGATTTTAGGCTGACTGAAAGCAGCAGTCAATTAAATGAGGTGACAGTATCCTCAGAAAAGCGCCAGGAGGCTATCCAGAAAATACCGGCCGCGATCACTTCTTTAGATGCCAAACAGATCAAGGAGTACCGTTTATGGGATATTACGAACCTGACGGCAATCGCACCGAATTTATTTGTGGTGGAGCACGGTAACAGCACCAGTTCCAATTTCTTCAACATTCGCGGAGTGATGGGCTTTTCCAATGAGCAGGCCGTCGCTACTTATGTGGATGGTGTTTACCAGTTTGATTATTTTTCTGCCCCGCCCTTGTTCAACGATGTACAAAGCATCGAGATCCTGCGCGGGCCGCAGGGAACCTTATATGGTCGTAACGCCTATGGGGGGGGTGGTGAACATCACCACTAAGCAACCTGGCAACACGCCGTCCGGTTATGCAGAAATGACTTTCGGTAATTACGGACAGCAGCGTTATACGGTCAGCCTTTCAGAACCTCTAATAAAAGATAAACTGTTTGCCAGCGGTTCATTTACCTATAACCACCGTGGCTCAATTTACTATAATGAATTCACCAAAAGCGGTTTCGACCGCAGAGAGGATTACTCCGGTAACTTTAATTTACGCTATCTGCCATCAGCCCAATGGTCGCTCGCGCTAAACGTGAAAACCGAGAATGACAATGACAAAGGTAGTTTTCCCTGGGTAGGATCAATTGATGATGTCTTTTCCAAACCTTACCAGGTGAACACCAACAATACTAATGTAGAACGCCGGAACAACTTCAACACCTCGCTGGCCGCCAATTACTATGGCAAGGATTTTAACTTTACTTCCGTATCATCCTATATCAACTGGCATGAATATTACGAAGGAAGAGGCGTAGATTATGATTTCAGTCCTTTAGACGCTTTGAGTACCGCCCCTGATCAGCGCCAACATATCTTCGCACAGGAGATCCGTCTTTCTTCACCGTCCGCAAGTGCAAGCAAGTTAAAATGGGTAGCCGGGGCTTATGGGTTTACGCAAAATCTGCACATGATCACGCCGACATTTTATGGACCGGATTACGTGCAATTTGACCCGACTTCCGGTGCGCCATTTACCACCATCGGCAACAGTCACGGCAACAATAAAGGCTATGCATTCTTCGGGCAGGCTACCTATTCGCTAACTAAACAATTAGACTTCACCGCAGGCATACGTTACGATCACGAAAATCGTGGACTTAGCCAATATACCGATTATCAGAAAGATCCTGCCCCTGCAACCTTGTTAACCCCGAACGCAGATTACAGGGCTAGCTTTAACGCGGTCACCCCCAAATTCGTGTTGAGCTATAAGATACAGGATAACATGCTGCTTTACGGTTCGTATGCAAGGGGCTTCCGTGCAGGAGGATTAAATACCAATGCGACCGATCCTGCGCAAGTGCCTTACCAGCCGGAACATTCGGATAATTACGAGATCGGCTGGAAAAACATGCTGTTTAACAACAAGCTGAAATTCAATCTGACCGCATTTTATCTCGAACAGCATAACCAGCAGATCAGTACCGCCATGGACGGTATTAACGCCTTGATCCTGAATGTTGGTGAAATGCACAATAAAGGTTTGGAACTGGAAGTAACGGCCCTGCCCGTAAAAGGCCTGCAAATTGACTGGAACGCCAGCTATTCCCATGCACGTTATGCTTCGCTGTTGTTGTATAGCGCAGAGGCCAAGGCTGTAGTGAATTACAAAGGCGACCAGCCTATTAATACACCGCCAGTCAGTTCCATGCTGGCTGCCCAATACACGTATGATCTTGCGGGTAGCAAACAGAAATTAGCCGCATTCGTCCGGGGTGAATATCGTTATTTAGACAAGTACTACTTTGATTTTGTGAATGGCTTAAGCCAGCCAGCTTATAGTTTGTTCAACGCTAAAGCAGGTATCAGCAGTAAGAACTTTGAACTGAACTTCTGGGCGCGGAATATTACTGATAAAAAGTACGTCGCTTACGGCTCATTCGGTACTTTCCTTTTGGGAAGCCCGAAAACTTACGGAACGACTTTAATAGCGAAATTTTAAATAAAAGATCTGATGAAAAGACTATTTTTTGCAGCAACTCTCATTTTGATGGTGGCCGCGTGTAAAGACAAATCAAAAGACACAGCAACGGCCACGACAAAAAACCATGAGCAACAAATGGCAGATATACTTCCTGAACCTAAAGTGCAGATCAAGACAATAGGCATCCTCCTTTATGATAACTATGCGGTTTTGGATGCGATGGGGCCTTACCATGTATTGAGTGAACTCATGGGCGCTAAAGTGTTCTTTGTGGGTCGTCATAAAGGATTGATCACCACCGGTGGCGGTATGAAGGTGCAATGTGATACCTCCATTAACGAAGTCAAGCAATTGGATATCCTGGTTATACCCGGCGGCCTGAATGAAACCTTTACCGCCACGAAAGATACCGCTTTGCTGAACTGGATAAAGGCGATAGATGTCCACTCCAAATACACCACCAGCGTTTGTACAGGTGCCTGGATACTGGCCTCGACTGGTTTACTTAAAGGTCATGAAGCCACTACGCATTGGTTCGGTAAGCAGATTTTAAAAGATCAGTTCGGTATCACCGCAGAAGATAAACGTTATGTTCAAAGCGGTAAGTATTGGACAAGTGCAGGAGTTTCTGCGGGAATCGATATGAGCCTCGGATTGATCAATGAAATCATGGGTGAAAAGTACACCCAAACCGTGATGCTTGACCTGGAGTACGATCCTCAACCACCGGTCAAAGGCGGCAGTGAGCATAACACGGATAAAGCGATAGTTGAAAGTGTACGCACCATGTATAACAGTGCTTTACAACCTTTGCTGCACCCAGAAACCGTTTCCGCAAAAGCTAAAATTGACAATGATAAAGACCCGGTTTGTGGAATGGCCCTGGCCGGTTATGCCGATACGGTTCATTACAAAGGAAAGATCATCGGCTTTTGTTCAGCACGTTGCAAAGCAGGTTTCCAGAGAAATCCGACCGCTTACGAAATTCATACAATTAAATAATTAACGGGACTTAAATCATTAAACAATATGAAAAAATTAATCACCCTGCTAATGCTGGCAATCACCGGCTTAACGGTAAGTGCTAAACCAAACCCCGGTGACCCTAAAAAGGCTGCTAAAACTGGTACAGTTGCGGTTCATTTCAAAAACGTAATGGACGGCAAAGCCCTGAAATTGAATGACAGTTTATCGCTGTATCAAAACGCTAATGGTGATGATCTTAAGATCACCACGTTTAAATACTATATCAGCAACGTTAGCCTCATCGCAAAGAATGGCGATAAGATAGCGATACCTGATTCTTATTTTTTGGTGAACGCGGCGGATTCCACTACGCTAAACCAGCAGATCACCAATATTCCCGAAGGAAAATACACGGGCATCACGTTTACTATTGGCGTGGACAGCTTGCGTAATTTCGCTGGTGCGCAAACCGGTGTACTTGACCCGGCCAAAGGGATGTTCTGGAGCTGGAACAGCGGATACATCTTTGTAAAACTGGAGGGGGAATCTCCGAAATCTACGGCTAAGAAGAATCGCTTGACCTTTCATATCGGTGGTGCCAAAGCCCCCAACAATACGATCCGCACCTTTACACAAAAGCTTCCGAAGACCTTAAAGATCAATGACGGCAAACTACCGGAACTTGAACTGATCGCTAATGCAGGCGCTTTGTTCCAGGGTAAAACTACCGTAGATTTTGCCAAACTGAACTTCACGATGGGCGGGCCAAATTCAGTTGTCGTTGCGGATAATTACGCGGATGGGCTTTTTAAGATCACCAAAGTAAAGAACTGATATGAAAGCTAAGGGAATTGTCTTTTTCGTGCTGCTTACATTTATCACTGTCAATACGGCATTCAATTATGGGTTTAAGGGAATTAATTATGGCATCGCAGCCGATAGCGTTCGCTTCGCCGTGCCTGCCAATTTCCCTAGACCTGTATATGATTTTAAAGACAATTCCATAACCAGCAATGGATTTAAGTTGGGCAGAATATTATTCTACGATCCGATCATATCCAAAGACAAGTCCATTTCCTGCGCGAATTGCCACCAGTCTTTTGCCGCTTTTGCAAACCTCGACCATGCCGTTAGTCATGGTGTTGATGAATGCATGGGTACAAGAAATGCGCCGCCTTTATTTAACCTGGCCTGGCAAAAGGAATTTATGTGGGATGGCGGTGTACATCATATCGAAGTGTCGCCCATGAACGCGATGACCAACCCCTGCGAAATGGCGACCGACCTGAATACTATTGTCAGCAGATTACAGCAAACGACGGCTTACCCGGTTTTATTTAAAGCCGCCTTTGGAACAACGGAGATCAATTCACAGCGCACGTTCAGGGCATTGGCACAGTTCACCAGTATGCTTGTTTCCGCAAATTCAAAGTATGATAAGTATATCAGGAAAGAAAAAGGCGGCGATTTTACCGAGGACGAAACGGCGGGTTATGCATTATTCAAACAAAAATGCAGCACCTGTCACCAGGAACCGTTATTTACTGACTTGTCTTACCGCAGTAACGGCCTTGACCTGAAACCTGATGATATTGGCCGGGACAGCATCACTCACCTGGAAACAGACCGGGGTAAATTCCGTGTTCCGTCCCTGCGCAACATCGAACTGACCAGCCCTTACATGCACGACGGCAGGTTTGAGACATTAAAAGAAGTATTAGCCCATTATAATTCTGGGGTAAAGCCGGCTGCAAATCTTGACCCCGCTTTACATCAAAACAATGTTTACGGTATCAGTCTGACGACACTTGAACAACACCAGCTGATCGCCTTTCTTAAAACCTTAACCGACCGGGACTTTGTAAACGATAAGCGTTTCCAGGCACCGGAATAACAACATCAAAAATTAACCATTTAAAAACTAGAGACATGAAAACGTTAAAAACAACAGCTTTATTTTTAGCAATGGCAGTGCTATCCATCCTAACCGTTAAAGCACAAAACGCCCAAACAAAACCCATCAATACGGTGATTACCAATTACCTTTCGCTGAAAGATGCCTTAGTAAGTGGTGATGGCACGGTGGCCGAGGCTAAAGCTAAAACTTTGCTGGCATCAATTGGCGAAGTGCCTAAAACAGGTCTAAGCGCTGATGAAGCCGCCTTACTACCCAAACTGGAGTTTGACAGCAGGCATATCAGCGAAGTGAACAAGATCGATCATCAGCGCGAACACTTCGCCAGCCTTTCCAACAACCTGTACACTTTGGTTAAAAAACTGAAAGTTAATAATAGCGTGCTTTACCGCCAGTACTGCACCATGACCAAACGTTATTTCCTAAGTGATTCTGATAAAGGAAAAGATCCCTACATGGGTATGGCTAATTGCAGCAAGGTCACCGAAACTTTGCCTGCGGCTAAAAAATAGATTTGAAAACGCTTAAATTTATGTGGTGAAAAAAACGCTCCTTATCCTGTTAAGGCTACTTTATCAATGACCTGGTTCTGAATTACACGAAGCGTAAATACGAGATCAGCCTAACGATCAATAATTATTCAATATCAAATGGAAAGAAGCGCAATTTGAAACAGTTATCAGGTTAAAGGCCAGTCGGCGGTAGATGGTATCGCTTTTACGCCTGGCGCGAAGTTCACAGCTTTATTGCATGTAGCTTTTTTCTTTTAGTACCTTTACAATTAGGCTCAATACTACACCATGTATAGAATATTGGTAATAAAATTTATTCATATTTCCTGATAACTATTAATTTAACCTAAGTATTATGATTCGAAAAACATCCGGGCTCATAAAAATGTAGTTCATAGATAATCAAAGGAGGATATTTATGAAACAGCAAGTTATTGAAGATGTAAACATTATGCCTCAATTAGACAAAGCTTGTGGTCTTGACATGCACAAAGATAAGATCGTCGGCTTTATCTCCGGGAAAGATGGTAGCAATCAGGAGTTTATGGAGTTCGGCACTTATACCTGTGAACTCAAAAAGATCAGAGATTGGTTACAAGAGAATGATATTCACCACTGCCTGATGGAAAGCACGGGCATTTATTGGATGAGCTTACATGCCATACTTACAGAAGCAGGTATCGAAGTCATTGTTGCAAATCCTGTTCACATTAAGCAAATACCTAAGCGAAAAACTGATCGCAAGGATGCCAAATGGCTTTGTACATTATTACTACACGGTTTAATTAGACCAAGTTTTATGCCTGATAGTACCCAGCGCATAATCAGAGATTATTGCGGTAATCGCCTTTTTTATACATGGCAGCTCAACCAAATAAGGAACCGCCTACTGAAGATACTGGAAAGCAATAACATCAAACTTCGCTCTGTTATCAGTTCGATTCATACTTTATCAGCTATGGATATGATACGACTGTTGGCAAAAGGTGTCACAGATCAGGAACAATTGCTAAGTTGTGCCAGAGGCAAAGTAATTAAAAAGAAAGAACAGTTGATCAAAGCATTAGATGTTACGTTGCAAACCTATCATCATACTCAACTGCAAATGTTATTAGAAGATTATGATCATGTTCAAAAGCAAGTCGACTTTTTAGATAAGTCAATTACTGAAATTATCATTGAGCATTATGCACAAGCATTCGAATGCCTTGATAGCATCAGCGGCATTGGTGTTAAATCAGCCGAAATCATTATTAGCGAAACAGGAAAAGATATGAGCCGTTGTCCAACAGCTGATCATTTTACCGCCTGGTGCGGTATAGCTCCCGGTAACAACGAGAGTGCAGGTAAGCGAAAAAACACTGCAATAAAAAAAGGTAACAGTTATTTAAGAGTTGCAATTGTTGGTGCGGCTTGGGCCGCTGTTCGAATGAAAGAATCTTACTGGCATGCTTTGTTTGATAAATTACGGAAACGAATGAAAGCGCAGAAAGCTATAGTTGCCGTCGCAAGAAGGTTGCTTAAAGTTGTGTATAATACATTAGAAACGCTAACTATTTACAAAGAGAAGGGCATTGCTCACTTCGTAGACTTGCAGGCTAAAGCAGCTTTGTATAATAACGCGAAGCTGTCGTGGCCTCAAAGCAATATTGATTAACAAACTAAAAGGACGGAAAAGGTTATAGAATAAAGAGTCTGAAACCTAAGCTGCCAAAACTGTAGATAGCACCCAGGCTTGTTCCATGAGAACGCAGAGGAAACTTATTTTTCAAAGCCTGAGGTCAACGATTATGTCTGAATAGGTACTATTTAAGATCATCCATTTTTTTAATAAGTTCATTTTCAAGGTCCTTACTATAGCCTTCAAATGTCGCGGCTATCATACCGTTTTTGTCTATGAGATAAAAACTGGGGTATGCTGAAATCTGAAAGCTTTTGGCCACTTTACTTCCGTTTAGTAGTACCGTATAATTAATATCGTTTTTTTTAGTAAAAGCAATAACAGACTGTTTGGTGTCTGAAGTGTTTACAGTCATAATGTTAACATCGCTTCCTTTATACTTTTCATGCAGCTTTTTTAAGGTAGGTATTGAAAGCATACAGGCAGCGCAAGCGTTAAATGAAAAATCAATTAAGGTAACTTTTCCTTTTAGCTGAGCATTGGTCACAATATTTCCCTGTAAATCATGCAGTTCCCAATCGGGCGCACTATTGCCCGTTGTAATCATTGCGACCTTTTTCTCAGTATGAAAGTTTGTCGGGATGGTTAAGTTCTTAACATCAATAAAATTCTGAGCATTAACACTGTAATCGGTGTAGCTGCTTTCGTTAACCATTAATGCTATATCATTACTGGTCATATCTCCTTTTCCAAAATTCCCCTGCAAATATTGTTTTATATAAACAGGTAAATAGGTAGTCTTATTTAAACATAAATCATATATTTCCTTACTGGAAGCAGAATCAGTCATTACGACTTTTATATGAAAACAAGCTACATTATTAATAATAGTATCCGGCTTACTTTTAATTTTTTCAGGTGATGTGGCTAATTTCGTTTGTATAAATTGCGCCCAATAGTATGGTGTTTTATAAGGCTCATCCCCGGTTCCTTGCTTAAGCTCATAGGTTTTATTGTTTAAATCCAAATCTATTCTTGTAGAGCCATTGTATATATATTTATATCCTCTGCTTTCCAACATAACATAGAGTTCAGATTTGTCATTTTCGCTTATACGGCTTACTGATGATTTAACATTAAATGAGATCCAGTCACCGCTGAAAGGGTTCTTTTGACGTTCGACTTGTGAATAACTAACATTACGATATCGGTTAATTATTTCAACAGCTTTATTCAGAGTACTTATCTGAGCAATTGTCTGGTTACTGATTAATAAGCAAATAGCACAAAACCAAATAAGTTTGTTTGTCATGTAGCTAAGATAGGCATGATAATGAGAATCAAAAATTAATCTCCAAATATCGCGAAGTAAAATTATAAGGACACAGTTATTTTTAGAGGAACAAACTATTATTAACTTAAATAGACGATTACTCGATAAACTGGACTATTATTTGCGGACAACTTAACATGGCGAAAAGAATACTCTTAATTGACGACGATGAAGACATTTTGGAGATATTGAATGTTGTCTTCCAGGAGAACGGTTATGAAGCCGTATTATCCAACACCAGTGAAGCGGCTGAACATATAAGGATTATACAACCTGATATGGTTTTACTTGATGTTCGTATTGTCGGCTATGCTAAAAGCGGACCGGAAATATGTAAGGAGATCAAATCAAAATTAGAAACCAGGCAACTTCCTGTAATGCTCGTCTCGGGTGAAACTGATTTGGCCGTACTCGCTAAGGAATGCGGCGCTAATTCGTTTATTGCTAAGCCATTTGATATTTTCGACTTGTTATCTCACGTAAAAGAGTACTTATCTTAGCATTAAACAATTACCGATGTCAGAACTATCCGATAAATCATCTTCTCCGAAAAAAATAAAGTTAGGTTCTGAAAAATTAAAGATTTTTTTTGTTAACCACCTCAACCGTATCTATTATGCAAAGGCGCACTTGGTCAACTGGCTGCCGCAATTAAAGAACGAAGTTTATTTTAATGACTTGCAGTTAGCCATTACGGAAACCGTCAACGATGTTGAAAAGCAATTAGCAAGAATGGAGGTAATCTATGAATTGCTTGATGCACAAATATCGAAAGGGAGTATAAACGGTTTGACGGGACTAGTGGACGATGCTTATAATGCTATAAAGGAACAAACTGGCCAAGCAGAACTTCGTGATATGTCAATTATATTCTATCTTCAAAATATTGAAAGCGTAGAAATGGCTTCTTTCCAAGTGCTGCAAATGGCGGCTGTTAAACTTAAAAACAAACAGATTAAACAGCTTCTAAAAGAAAATTACGATGAAGCCAAGGCAGACCGAACTCTGCTACTTTTAATCGCTGCAAAATATATTACGAAGTGATATGATAGTCGATTCATACTACTGCGAGTGGACATGGTTGACTTTTAAAATTCGATTTGCGCGTGTTCATTGCTCTTTAATGCGAAAAAAACGTAATCCTTTTCAATTAAGAAACAAAACTATCAGTACGAAAATTCTACTTATTTAAATCATAAGCCGGGTAAGTTATCAGGTGTTTCATTATTAACCCATCCACGCATCCCCTCATCCATATACTGAGTCAGCAAATCAGCTGACGCTAGATCTGGCTCCGGGAAGCTTTAATAACAAACACATTCTTATTGGCCCAATTAGTCCTGGCTGAAAGAAAACCAAGCCAAATCAGCAAGCCAATTTGGCTATTTTCTTACCCAATATCTGCTTTATAACCGAAATCGTTGAAGAAGTTTTCAAAGACCTCCGGCATCCAGTACCAGCTCGGTCCCGTATCAAAAGTGTACCCACCGGCTTGCAGGCTCCTCGCGCGCCCCCCGATATGCTCATTTTTTTCATAAACACTTACATTGCATCCTGACTTCGCAAGGTATGCCGCGGCACTAAAGCCGACAAATCCGGATCCAATAACGGCAGCGGAAAACCTGTTAACTGATTTACACGGAGGCAAATTAATTGACATAGTCATAGAAATGGATTTTTTTCTAGCACAAATGTGATACAGTAATGTACTATAATTAAATAATTGTCTCAATTATCTACAATGATTATTTTATAACTTACATGGGATATGGGTTATTAATGTGTATCAAATGGAGCACCCATTCCGTTGATACGGGGAGATCAAAATAAAAAGTACAACCAAATTACAAAACCCGCTACATTTTTAATTTTTCATTAGAAATTATGTGCTACACTAAATGTAGGCGTTACATCAGCAGTTCCATGATGGATTCGGGCTCATATTTAACCAGCTGCTGGTAAAATAAAAGTGGCAGTAAGAGATGCGGATGCAAATGTTCCTCACCAAATAGCATCGCTGGTAATATAGATTTTACAGTGATTAAACTAAACGTTGATACCACAAGGAAGGAAACATCCCAATAATTTACCCCGGAATGGTTACCCGAAAAACTGATATCTGTTTCGCTTGAAGGTAAAGGCTGCAATGCCAGTATATTGCCATAGAACGTAATATTTTTAACGAGTATGTGCTGAATGTTAGTGCCGCCTGAAAGTAATTCCCAATCAAATTTTAACTGGATATTTCACAATGTAGCGTCCCCGCCGCTCGCTCCTTAAATGGTGGTGTTATTCCATGTAGTACTTGAAAACGTAAACGTTAAAGGTACGGAGCCGCCAAATATATTATAACTTATAATAATATGATGACTACCATTGTTAAGGCTGGTTGAAGCTGACTTAAAGTGGTAACAGTAACCACAACAAGTGAACCAGCACCTTTAGCCGTTGAATACCCGCCGCTATTTGTAGTTGCCAGGCGTTACCTTGATCAGCCAAATTTAAATCGGGGCAGGAGCTATCATCCACTTTTTTAAGCCATTAAGAAGAGATAGTGAACAAAATTAAAGTGCAAAATAAATTAACCTGCTCTGATTTTTTAAATACAAAAAGTTCTTTCCATAGAACTTACCATTAATGGTTGGTATATATTGATTTAAGTTTATCGATAGCAAAGTAGGTAATATGGGTTTATAATACTTCAAACTGCATTTGTTGCTGAAGCTGACAATTTGGCAAGAATCATACTTGGTATAGAGGAATTAACTTCCGCATACCTCAGATTATTGCTGCTTATAACTGCCAAAACAATAAACAGGCTCATTTTAATACAAAAGCTACGAATATATGAGTAAACACCAAGTTACCTTGCTGTTAATGCAATGTACTCGTGTTAATTTATTATTTTTGATCAATTAGCCGTTTTAAATGAATTCCCCGACTGATAATTTAGACGAAGATTTAATATCAATGCTGAAAAACGGCAGCCGGGATGCTTTTACCGAACTTTATAACAGATACAAAGGAATTTTAATACTCCACGCTTACAAAAAGCTGGGCAATTTTGAAGAAGCGAAAGAAATTGTGCAGGAAGTGTTCTCGATGATGTGGCTTAACCATGCCAGTCTTCCTGAGGTTAAAAATACCGGCGCGTATTTATACACTCTTGTTCGTAACAAAGTACTTAATTTTATAGAGCACCGCGGTGTAGAAGCGCGTTATGCCGCCTCTTTCAAAGATTTTATCAGCGATCAGCATTATGTAACCGATCTGCAAATGCGCGAGAAGGAAATGCAGGCGATGATAGACCGCGAAATTGAAGCCCTCCCCCCCAAAATGCGTGAAGTTTTTCTGCTAAGCCGCAAGGAGCACCTCAGCCATAAACAAATTGCTGAAAAGCTTGAAATATCAGAGTTTACGGTAAAAAATCATATTAAAGCTGCCTTAAAAATACTCCGCATGAAGTTAGGTTTACTGGTGCTCATTATGACACATTACCTGTAGCCAACAATTATTTAATTTTTTTTTAACATGCAATAGCCCTTGGGTATATGGTTACCTGCCATACAATAAATACCATCAAGGGGAGAAATGGATAATTCGTTTAAAGAGTTACTGCATAAATACAATTCGGGTACCTGTACGCCTCAGGAACAGGCCATAATTGAAGCCTGGTACCAGCAAATGGAAGCTGCCGACCTTGCGCCGGTTACCGAAGAACAGCTGAACAACATAGCCGGGCTTAAACTGGTAATACCGGGCAACGCAAAAGTGCGGCGCTTAAGCGCATGGTTATCTGCTGCGGCAGCTGTTATCCTGATGGCAGGCGCGGCTTCATATTTTTTATATAAGGCTGCTCCTCATGTGCAACAAACGGTAAAGCTGCATAACGATGCGCTTCCGGGTTCAAACAAAGCGGTACTTACGCTGGCTAACGGCCATAAGATATTTTTAGGGGGCGTGCAAAACGGACCGATAGCCCACCAGGGTGAAGCGGTGGTAGAAAAAAAGGCCGACGGCGAACTGAGCTATAAAACAGACGAACCTGCTCCGGCACGGGTCAATATGCCTACTGTTTTTAACAGCGTAAGTACGCCGCGCGGAGGTCAGCATCACCTGATACTCTCTGATGGTACCGGCGTATGGCTCAATGCTTCCTCATCCATCAAGTATCCAACTGTTTTTAACGGCCCTGAACGCAGGATTGAAATTACCGGGGAGGCGTACTTTGAAGTTGCCCACAACGCGGATAAACCTTTTAAGGTAACGTGCGGGGAACAAACGGTTGAGGTACTGGGTACGCATTTCAACATTAATGCCTATGCGGACGAACCATTAATCAATACCACACTGCTGCAAGGCTTGGTGCGCGTTAGCGCCGGTACAAATATGGCTTTACTTAAACCCGGTGAGCAGTCGCTGGTAAGTTCAGCAAACAACATCAAGGTTACACAGGCCGATGTAGAGGCTGCTGTGGATTGGAAGGAAGGAGATTTTGTATTTAAAAGCCAAACCCTGCCGGCCATCATGCGCAAACTTGCCCGCTGGTACGATGTGGATATCAATTACGGCAGCTACAGCAACAGCAAGCTTACTTTTAGCGGCGTAGTGTCCCGTTCGCGCAATTTATCTGCGGTGTTAAAAATGCTCGAATCAAGCGCTACAGTAAAGTTTACGGTGCATGATAAAGTTTTAACCATCGTTAACAAATAAAATTCAATTAAAGTTAAACACATTAACCCCAATCAAGTATGACAGAACTGTACAAACCACATTAACCCTGCTCTTTATAGCCGGGCAAAAAATAACCGGAAGTGGTGGAACACTACCGGTTAAAATGTAAGCCTGGCAGGTAAGCCAAACAAATTAATTAAGAATCATTCGCGCTGCGGGCTAATTGCTTGGAGGCAGGTCCGCAACGTGAATTAACCTCAACAAATGTATGAATTTTTGTCCTGAAAAATTAGGCAGGCCCCCGGCCTGCGCGCTAAAACTGTTGCGCGTTATGAAATTGATAATACTGATACTCACCGCGGCCATTATTCAGGTAAGTGCTGCAAGTTATGCCCAGCGCGTTACCCTTAACCTGGAAAAAGCACCGCTTGCACAGGTTTTTAAAGAGATCAGAAAGCAAACCGGCATCGACTTTTTTTATACTGACGACCTGCTATCGCAGTCGAAGCCTGTTAGCGTCCATATTAAAGATGCCGAACTTAAAGACGCGCTTGCCAGGTGCCTTAACAAGCAAGCCTTAAGCTTTACTATCGAAAACAATATTATTGTTATTCATTCCAGGCAGCCGCAGGATTTACCGGCAGAAAAAGCTCCGCCGCGGATAGTTACAGGTAAAGTTGTTGATGAACAGAACATGTTTTTACCGGGTGTAACCATTAAAGTAAAAGGCAATCCGCGTTATACAGTAATCACTAACGAAAAGGGAGAGTTTGTTATTACAGTGCCGGATGATAATGCAATATTACAGGTATCTTATATCGGTTTCACCAGCATTGAACTTCCTGTGAGTGCAATGAAAAAGTCGGCGGTTATTTCGATGAAACCCGACATCAACAACCTGGACCAGGTACAGGTAATTGCCTACGGAACCACCACCAAACGTCTTAATACCGGCGATGTAACTACCATAACAGGCGCTGAGATTGAAAAGAACCCGGTGAGTAACGTGCTGGAGGCTATGCAGGGCAAAGTACCCGGCTTGTTTATACAGCAAGCTACCGGCCAGCCCGGAGGCGCATTCTCTTTAAGGCTGCGCGATGCCGCTAACTTTAGCAGCGCCAATGGAGCTCCTGCTCCGCTGGTAGTAGTTGATGGTGTAACTTATCCAGGCGCAAAACTACCGATGGAAAACAACACGCTATATGGCACGGGCAATTTTATACAGGGTGGCAACGGTCTTAACTTTTTAAACCCTAATGATATAGAAAGCATCAGTGTACTGAAAGATGCGGACGCCACTTCGTTATACGGCGCCTCAGGTGCCTATGGCGTGGTGCTGATCACCACAAAAAAAGCCAAGCCCGGCCCTGCTACCTTAACGGTTAATATCTACAATGGGGTATCCTTGCTGGGTCAGACAGTGCAGCCGATGAACACAGATCAATACCTGATGCTGAGAAGGGAGGCGTTAAAGAATGACGGAACTCCGGTTGGCGCAAGCGACAAAGATTTAAACGGCACCTTCCCTACCAACCGTAACGTTGATTTTAAAAAGGAACTGCTGGGCGGCCTGGCACAAACCGGCAACCTTAACCTCACCTATGGTGGCGGTACGTTAAATAGCAGCTACCTGGTTGGCGGCAGTTTACGCAACAACGGGAATATTCAACGGCACAAGGGCTCAAATATTGACGGATCGTTAAGGTTTTCGATTAATACTAACAGTGCCGATAATAAGTTCAGCTATAACATTGCAGGTACCTACCTTTCTAACGTGAATACGATGGTTCCTTATGATTTCAGCAGGCTGATGTCGTTGACGCCGCCTAATGCGCCCGACCCGTTTTTACCTGACGGCAGCGTAAATTGGGATAGCAATATTGTAAACTTTACGGGCGATTTTAACCGCACCTACAGGGCGGTAACCAATAACCTCTTGGCCAATACCAGCCTGATATACCGGCCTGTTAAGGGCTTATCACTGCGCGCCAACGTGGGCTATAACAACATCAGCGGCGAGGAACTGATGGGTTATCCTACTACAACCATGCCGCCATCAACAGCCAACGCGGCCGCCTCAACACACAGCATTTTCCACCACTACCAGGTTCGTAATATCACCATAGAACCTTATGCCGAATATGCCAGCACTTTTTTTAACAAAGGCGATTTTAGTTTTAAACTGGGTGGCAAAATTGATAATAACCTGAATACCGTAGATGAAATATCAGGTACGGGCTTTGCTTCCGATGCTTTGCTCAGTAATCCTTCCGCGGGCACTAACATCACCACAACCTATGGCAGGACCCCTTATCGCGATCTGGGCGCATACGCCATCATGAAGCTGGTTTGGAATCAAAAGTACATCGTCAACTTAAACGGAAGGCGCGATGGGTCCACCCGCTTTGGCCCCAACAAGAAATTCGGGAATTTCGGTTCGGTAGCCGCCGCCTGGATATTTAGCGAGGAAGATCTTATTAAAAACAACCTCCGCTTTTTAAGTTATGGTAAGATACGCGCCAGCACAGGTATATTAGGTGGCGATGCCATAAACGATTTTGCCTATCTAAGCAAATATACGGCGTCCTCGGGTACTTACGCGGGTAAAACCATTTTAAACCCATCCGGGCTGGCCAATCCCGAATTGAGCTGGGAACATAACAAAAATAAGGAAATAGGCATTGAACTGGGCTTTCTGAAAGACAGAATTTATGTTGAGGGCAATTACTACCGTAATATTGCAAGCAATCAGCTCATCAACATTCCCCTGTCCGCCGTTACCGGGGTGGGCAGCTATCCCGTAAATACTGATGCGGTTATCCGCACCAGCGGCTGGGAGATGAGCTTAAGCACCAACAATATCAGGACCAAAAGCTTAAGCTGGACAACACGCTTCAATATGTCTATCCCAACAAGCAAACTGCTTAAACTGCCTACTTATTATTCGTTAGGGCCTAATTACATTATTGATAAACCCGTTACGGGCACTTTGCTATATAATTTTGCCGGCGTAAACCCGCAAACCGGTAATCCCTCCTATACCAATGCAAAAGGAATTACCGCAGATGATCCGAGCTTGGGTAGTGCAGATAAAACAGAATTCAGGGATCTTTCGCCCAAGTACTATGGTGGTTTTCAAAATACCGTCACTTACAAACAACTTTCGCTGGATTTCTCCTTTACTTTCACCAGTCGTTTGTCACTCAACGCGGTAGCCCAAAATGGCTTCCCGGTAGGTTACAACGGCGTTAACGGCGGTACGGTTTGGCTTAACCGCTGGCAAAACCCGGGCGATATAACCACTGTACCTAAAGTTAGCGCAACCATAACCAATCTGCTGAATTTTTCGCAGGTCTACACTAACAGCACGGCTGCTTACAGCAATGCTACTTACGCCAGGCTGCAAAATGCCAGCCTCAGGTATAACTTTGCAGGCAATATGCTTTCTAAAATGCATGTAAAGGCGTTGTCAGTTTATGCACAGGGCCAGAACCTGTTAACCATCTCCAACCTGGGCGGCCTTGATCCTGAAAATCTAAGTATCACCGTTATTCCACCTATGCGCGTAATTACCGCGGGGTTAAACGTCTCTTTTTAAATAATTAATCAGATTAAAAATGAAGATCAAAAATACACATATCAAGGCTGTGGCAATGGTGCTGACATCTTCGCTGCTGCTCACAGGCTGTCAAAAATATTTAAATAACAGCGAGTTGCCGGCAGGTACCATTGCCGGTACCGACGCCTATGTTTCGGATAACTCGGTGGCGTCTATAGTAACAGGCTCCTTAAACGCTCTGAACAGCAGCGGCCCGTCAAACTTTGCACAGTTTACCGGCTTTTATACTGATGAGCTGGCCGTAATGCCAAACTCAACATCCAATACCCCTGTTCAGCAAGCTTATGCCAACAGCATTTTAGCAGCGAATATTAATTATTGGTCGCCCACCTACTCAAAAATATACGCTTTGAATTTGGCTATAGAGGGTATAAACACTACACCTTCCAAACTCTATTTTAAAAACCAATGGCTGGGCGAATGCTATTTTTTACGTGCCTTTGATTATTATTATTTGACCAGCCTTTACGGCGATGCAGCCCTGGCTTTAACCTCCGATTTTAATGTAACCTCCAAACTATCGCGGGCACCGCAAAGCCAGGTTTACGGACAGATTATTTCAGATTTGCTTAAAGCCAAGTCATTATTGCCAACCGACTTTATGAACGGCTACGGCACTGCCACATCAGACCGGGCGCGGCCTAACCGTTATGCAGCAGAAGCCATGCTGGCCAAAATGTACCTGACCACCCGCGACTGGACGAACGCTGCGGCAATGGCCGATTCCGTGATCAGCAATACCACGTTGTTTAAAATGGTAGCTCCAGCAAGCGTATTTTTAACCAACAGTGCAGAAACTATATGGGCTATGGCCACCACCAACGACGTTCCGACCAACGAATATACCATATACAACAATGCCATGCCGGCGATAACGGCTACCGATCCCGTTAAGCTGAACGTATTCGGGCAGCTAACCAATTCATTGCGGCTGAGTTTTGAGGCTAATGATGCGCGCTATACCAATTGGGTAAGATCAACAACCTATACCGGCATCACACCTAACGCTACCTACTACTTCCCGAATAAGTACAAATCGAATGTGATAGGTAACGAACGCTCCGTGATATTAAGGCTGGCCGAGATGTACCTGATCCGTGCAGAGGCACGCGCTCAGCTGAAAAACATAACCGGAGCCCAGGCGGATATCAATGTAGTAAGAACCCGGGCCGGGCTGCCTAACACTACCGCAGGTATGCAAACGGATTTACTTACTGCCGTTGCGCAAGAGCGCCGCGTGGAGTTATTTACCGAAATGGGCAACCGCTTTTTTGACCTGCGCCGCACCGGCACGCTTGATGCCACTATGCTGGCGCTGAAGGGTAGCGGCGTGTGGGCAAGCTACAAGCAATTCTGGCCAATCCCTTTAACCGAAATGAGCTATAACCCTAACATGGTACAAACTCCGGGTTACTGATTAATACAGACCAGGTGTGCCCAACAGCACACCTGGATTAATAATTGAATAATGAAAAAATATATTGTTACCGGCCTGGTTATGATGTTATGCATCTGCAGCCTTGCACAAACCCGGCCCTGCCAAATAAACATCAAGTTGAATGGCTTAAAAGTGCCGGCCAAAGCTTACCTGATTACACAATATGGCTGGACCGACAGCCGGGTGATTGATTCGGCTGTATTTAAAAACGGCGACGTTAAATTTAAAAGCCAAACTGCCGAGCCGTTTAAGGCTCAGCTGCTTGTTGGTAATAGCCCTAAATGGAGTAAAACCAATGATGCCTTACTGCTATACGTTGATCAGGGTAATATTGCGGTGAATGGTACCGATTCTGTAAAAAATGCAGTTATCAGCGGTTCAGAAATAAACAAACAATACCTGCGCTACCGGGCAACCGTATTAGCCCCTGTAGAAAAAACATCAAAGGAAGTAAACGCAGCCTTTACAGCAGCAGGAGCGGAAAAGAAAAAGGGCAGTCAATTTATGGCTGAGATGACGGCTAAATTAAAGCAGGCCGTTAAGGTGTCCGACTCGCTTAAATACATTTATATCCGGCAAAACCCATCGTCATTTTTAAGTTTGGAAGCGTTAAGTGAACTTGCCGGTAAAAACCCGAACATTACGCTGATTGAGCCTTTATTTAAAAAACTGGATGTAAGCTTACGCAATATGCCGAAAGGAAAAAAACTCGCGGAGATATTGTACGACAACGGCTCTACAGGTATAGGCGCCCTTGCCCCGGTATTTACCGAGCCTGATGTAAATGGTAACAACGTAAGCCTGACCGATTTTAGAGGTAAATATGTATTACTTGATTTTTGGGCATCCTGGTGCGGCCCCTGCCGTGCGGAAAACCCTAACGTACTAAAGGTCTATAACAAATATAAGGATAAAAATTTCACCGTATTGGGCATATCACTTGACCAGCCGGGGAAAAAAAATGCCTGGCTTGCCGCGATAAAACAAGACGGATTGCCATGGACGCAGGTGTCTGACCTTAACTATTGGAACAACGCCGCTGCCAGGCTTTACGGCGTTCAGGCCATCCCTCAAAATTTTCTGATTGATCCATCCGGAAAAATAATCGCCAAAAACCTGCGCGGCGATGCACTGGAAATTACGCTGGCTAAATTTATCCGCTAATATGAAAATCGTTTTCAAAATTATTCCGGCTATATTTCTATTAACGGCAGCCATCCGCGTTAACGCGCAAAACAAACGCCAATGGCAGGATATTGATACCTCCGGCTTCCACACGCGCAGCCAGAACAGTAAGAACGGCTTTACATTGATCACGATCAATAAAGATTCACTGTTCTCAGCCGAAACCTTACAGCGTATAAAAAATGCATTTTGGCAGATCTACCCTCGGGAAGTTAAACGATACAATAAAAAAGCTTTGCGCACCGTAACAATCTTAATTGGTAACGACTATAAAGGTGTAGCGGCCACGCTGAACGGTGTGGTTAAAATTGATCAGGATTGGCTAACTAAAAATCCCGAAGATATTGACGTGTTCACGCATGAGTTGATGCATATTGTGCAGGGTTACACCTACAATGTACCTGATAACTGGCTTACCGATGGCATTGCCGATTACGCCCGTTATACATTTGGTGTAAACAATTCAAAATCCGGATGGGCTTTGCCGGCCTTCCAAAACGGACAAAGTTATAAAAACTCCTACAGGGTGGCGGCGCGCTTCCTGGTGTGGGTAGAGCAATACAAAAACAAGAACATCGTAAAAAAGCTGGATGAAGCATTGCGGCAAGGTAATTATCAACCCGCTATATGGCAGAAGCTCACCGGCAGCAAACTTGATGAACTCTGGACTGCTTACGCAGCCAACCCCATGCTTAAAACCCAGTAGTATCTAAATTAAGCAGCAGGTGTGCGGTAAACCAATTCACTTTACTTTAAACTATCACCCTGCTGCCTAATTTCACATTTATCAGGATTGATGCTGTAGAGATTACTCCTTTCTGCAGTACAAATGGTCCTATCCGTAAAAGGCGAAAGGCTGGCATCTGATTAAAAAGTATAAATCAACATTTAGTAAATATTTTAAAATCAACCAGATATAAAAATAGCAAAACAACGACACTTATCGACAAGCAGCTGAAAGTCATATGGTTACGAATGTTGGGCTATTCTTCGACGGTTTTGCACAGATAGTAAACTTTTTTGCCGCAAATACTTGGGTTTAATATGAATATTTTAGGAAACACGTCCCAATTGGTATCTTTATATCATAGCAATTGCAGCTAAAACGTAGTCAAAAGCAGTGAGCGACTCATGGAGTAAGGAAACTCGATGCTTGTAATGCGCTGAAAATATGATAGTTGCCGATTAGGCTCGATTCTCGTCGGAATCCCCGACGAACCACTATCATTGCTTTGTGCCATAACATTAGATGACAAGCTTAACGTAAATTACCAAATGATACCCCGAACGGTTAAAAGGCGGGCTGTTCCAGAACTATGTGCTTCGCAGGTCTCTCACTATAGAACTAGGCTGGAACGTAATTTAATCAATAGGTATATGCTTTTACATGCTGGATGTTATACTCATAAACAGGTATCCGGACATGCCTTCCCTGGTGATCCTGATCGCCATTCATTATTCTGCCCGGGATCCATTTGCTAAGTTTAAAATGCCCTTCATCTACACTTAATAACCCGGCTTTTTTACTATTACCCAACGGCTCATAAGTAACTACGATGCCTGTCCCGGCAACATAAAATTCATCCGGCGCAACGCAAATGATGATGCCCCCGGTTTGCGGCCAGGTATCGTCCTTAGACCCTGGCGACCAGCCCAGCGCATACTCATGCTTAATCGTCAGTAGATAGTTGCCCAGTTTAACCTTTTTTGTAACCGAATCTTTATCAAACAAGAAGCCTTTTACGGTGCCCATTGGGGCGTATTTTGCAATCAACGGGGTTAATTGTCCTAAGATGTGGTAGGCTTTGCCAATCGGCTCTTTTTGCGGCGTTTCGGTAGATTCAATAGAAAAAGGAGAAAATGAAAGGCAATTATAATTTCCAAACGCGAAAAACGCTTTTGCATCATCGCCTCTTTCAAATTTTATTTCGGGGATAAATAAAGGGTTGGCGGTACGGGTGTACAGGTCTGCCCAATGCTGGAAATTGGGAAAATAAAAGTCGGGCGCTAATATATCAATAGCCGGTGCGCCTGCTTTCCAGATATCCATGATATGCGGGAGGGGGCCGCCGCTTGGATACGCACCCGGGTCAACATTGGGTCGGTTAAGCGCGGCATTTAAGTACATAGGCAAATGATATTGAGCCTTACCCGCCGATGTAATCTCATTGACATAAACAGCAAAATACCATGCTGTAAATATTTCATCCGTAACCAGCCCTTTGCCAAATATATCTTCCCAATTGCCTGCCGTTTTATAGCCATTTCGTTGCCAGATAGCTTTAATTTCGGGCAGTAATATCTCCTTGTTTTTTTGAAGATAGTTCATAAACTGTGCAGGTACCGCTTGCTGAAAAGAACGGTTAGCGGCATCGTCATAACTGCGCGCATTCGGTAACATCCCTATTTCATTTTCGACCTGAACTGCGATAACGGTATGTTGTACATCCGTTTTTTTTAAATGCTGCATCAGTTTAACAAAAGCGCTTTTATCTGCTTTGAGATTGTCTTTGTTGAAAGGCGTCAGTATCTCCTGCGGTTTGCCTATTTTATCTTTTGTTCTTGGAAAACGGGCTTCGTTAGTTTTAACCCACCTGGGAGCATAACACGACATACTGTTTTTCCAGGAACCAAACCAGAGTAGTACCAGTTTCAAATGGTTTTCGCGGGCAGCTTTGATATGGTAATCAACCAGTGTGAAATTAAACTTTCCTTCCTCCGGCTCCATCAGTTCCCAATAAACCGGGACGATAACGGTGTTTAAATTCATCTTTTTCAGCTTAGCCCATATGGGTTTCATATAAGTTTTGCTCGATGCGCTTGAATTGCCCAACTCACCACCCAAAATAAGGTAGGGTTTATGATCAACCAACAGCTGAAAATAATTGCCCTTTTTTACCAGCCTCGGCATATCAGGTGTTTGCGCATTTGCATTAAACAGGCAGCAAACGGCAGCCACTACTATTAAAGATCTAATTCTAATCATAATGGAAGACGTAAATTCATTAGCGGGCAGTATTGGCTGCTACGGACGTGCGGTTCATGTTTTTATCTGCCCAAGCAATAAAATATTTCATATTGGCATGATCCTCATGCCCCTGGTCGTGCTGGCGCCAGGCTAACTGTCCGTCAAGCAAGCCTGTATTTACCGGCGGCATTTTTTCGGTATGGTAGTCGTTTGATACACCTATATCTTTTACGCCTAACAGCTTAAATACAGATCCCGCAGCGACCGTTGCCATATAGCTGCCCTGGTGGTCAAGCCAGTGCGCATCGCCTTTTCCAGGGATACCGTAACTGATAAAAGTAAGGCGAGGCGCACAAAGGGCGATCAATTCATGGGCGTCAACCGGTAGATCACCTGGATTCATACTGCCAAATTTAGATTCTGCCGCCGCATATTTCATAAAATTACCTGCCATCCAGTAATGCGCGCCACCGCTAAGGCTTTCTACCATTTCGCCCCAGTTGCGGCGGCTAAGTTTCGCGCCGCCCTCGCCGGATGAACCAACCAGTACCATATAAAAACGCTGGTCATAAGCCATGGTTACCAATGCGGCTTTACCATAACGCGAAACGCCCTCGATACCCACGTGCTTGGCATCGACCATAGGTTCGTTGGTTTCCAAATAATCCAGTCCACGGCCGGCACCCCATCCCCAGGCGCGCAATGCGCCCCAGTCATCGGGTTTTCGGGGCTGGCCTTTGTTAACTAATCCAATAATACCCCGGGTTGTCTCCGCGCCATTATCTGCCTGTATACTTTTTGGATTGATTTGCGCGTAACCCCATCCATCAGCGATCAGCTGATCAGTCGAAGGCTGGTCATAATTTTCCCCGGCCACACCTGGGATATTTGGGCTGATCTTAGGTGCCGGCTGCCGCGCAAAGGCGAAGGGGTTAGGAGGATCGGGCACGGTATACGGATTGTACAAAGGGTGTTCTTCAAACACCGCCTTTAAAGACGGGTCGGTTTTTAATAGTACTGCTTTTAAGGCTTCATTAATCTTTATCACCTGGTCGCGGTTGGGCTGTGATGGTGCCGGGAAACGGCCCGGACTGAACATCATTAAAAGCGGCACGGGGCCTTTAGCGTTGGCCGGCATGACCAATGTCATGGTAATATTGACGTTTATCAGGGGATATTCAGTATTGTCCACGTGCGCGACCAGTTCTTTGACAGTAACCGGCGCACGCCCCACCATTTCATGGTCTATGGTTTTAACCGTCCAGGTGACTTTGGGCGTGCTTTTAGGTACACGGCCATACATTTCGCGTTCAAAGTCTTCTACGATTTCAGGCCGGCGCTGGTTGAACCACATGGCAGGCGTAGTCACTTTTTTGCCGTTCTTTAGCACCAACGGGTCCGGAAGGTTAGGGTACGGGTTAGCCAATGCTTCATCTGTATTGGCATGATTAGGCGCTTTTTCGTCCCCGCTCGGTCCCGGACGCAAAGCCTTAATGCCGAGCTGATCCATCATGTTTTGTTTATCCTGCTCTTGCGTAAATATAACCGGCGGCGGATAATTTCCGGCAGGCACGATAACCTGCTGGGCTGATGCTTGAGCAACGGTCAGCAGGCATAAATAAAAATACATCTTCATATTACTACTTCGTATTTTGGTCAATAAATGCAATGAGTTGGTCGGCCATTTTTTTATGCTCGGCAACACTTGAGTGTTCAAAGGGGCTGGTGCTTGTATTGTAGGGAAAGATCAGCGAATATCCATCTTTGCTTTTTATCTTTTTCACCGTGTTTGCCACATAGCCTGGTCATAGAGATCCCTCTTTAGATGCATCCATGCTGCCTAAGCCTACAATCATTTTAGCCTTAGGATACCTGCTCCGGATAGTATTTATAAAACCAACATAACCGTTAACGATTACATCCACGGTAGCCCCGGTAGCGCCAAACCATGCTTGATACTGCTCGTTAGCGGGCTGCTTCACTATCCATAAATCATTTTGGCCGAGGTCAGTGATAACAATATCGAGCGCATATTTAGAAAAATCCCATTTACTATTTGGGTCCGTTTCATCCAGCCTGTCATATATATCAGCGATAATTCCCGCGAACCAGCTCACCACAATACTTATTCCGATACGTGCAATGCAAGAATACTTCTCGTCAAAATGCTTGGCTGTCAACCCACCATAAGAAAGATAGTTGTTTTCATCGCCGTTCCCTCCTTTCACCGTATCAGCTATCGCGAGGCCGCATGTAATGGAGTTGCCATACATTTCCATTCTACGTTTTTTTGTCAACGGGGCAGCCAGCAGTTTTGCACCCGTATTCAGCACAAACCTGTTAAAACAGGTCTTGCCATTTTCGGCTTCGGTACGTTTAAATAATTCAACCGAGTGGTTTCCTGCGGGAAGGTTTTCCGCTAAAACATATTGCCTCCCAGATTTATCCAGCAGGATGATCTTAGTTACCTTATCATCGACTATAACATTAAAAAAGTTGCCGCCTTTTTCATCGTTCAGCAAAACTTTGACGCTGGTGCTATTGAAATTAGATTTGGCCGATGTGCCTGAACATTGCAATTGGGCCTTACCGTCTTTAAGTTGTACACGGCCCATACAATGAATGTGAGGATCATCACCGTTAAGGATAGTCTGGGCATTACTTATGCCTGCAAGCAGTAGAAAGCAAATTAACTTAGCGCAAAATTTATACACCATGTTGGTTTATGACGGATTAACCGTATTATATAAATATCAGGCAAACAATCGGTGAATGCAAAAAATCATAAACTTTTAATTGTTTGATTAACATGAATTTAGAAGTTAGAAATGATTGGCGTAAAGGATAGCTGCGGATCGCCAGTTGGCACCAGCTCATCAGGTCTTTTTTATTTTAAATTTCCGCCATGTGAAATAGTAGTCTAAGAGTGTTTAGAACCGATAATCTAAAGTGAGTATACGATAACTGATCCACAGACTTATATCAAAAGCTTTCATTTTATAATGGAAGTTTTAACGAAGCCCTAATCAATCTTCTTAGGCTGGGATTGGTATTTAACTTTGTTAAAAGTTTTCATCACTGATTTCATCAACGCATTTCTCGATATCGGCATCTAATATATACTTAGGCTTACCTTTGATTGATAAAAGATCGCTTCAGTAGCATTATCGACTGATCCCCAGTCCCCTAACCCATAGCCATTGGGTTCAAACCTCTCTTCCCATTCGGGTTCAAGGGCTAATTTATCCAACGCCTGTGCAGCACGGTCTTTCATAACGGTATGCCCAAAGGGCGTATTTCATTACTGTTTCGGAATCCATATTCGGTGAGTTGGTTTTACCTTTACCTTCAATAAGTCTTTGTTGCTAAGTTTCATCCGTTGCGCCGGAGTTAGTTTTCTTGCACCATCAACCCCCGCTGTTTTCTTCCTTTGATCGTCCTGCGTTAGTTTCCTAACCGCCAATAGCTTGGCGGCATTAGATTTCGATAACAGTTTTTGTAATTTGCGCGTAGATATTATAGTTCCGCACATGCATTCCTGTAAATTCGTTTATGCAGCTTGAAAACATTACGCTGACTTCTCGTCCAGTTAATTGTGTTCCATTGATACATCGGTCGTATTGCCGCGTTGGCCGTCTTAAACGGCTACTTACTAAACTTATCATTAACGTCGCGGGTAAGTCTGCTTATCCTTTGGCTTTCCCAAAGGCATTTGCTTTTTTCCCAATCTTTTTTCGCTAAGGCATAAGGATGGCTTACCACGGCGATTTCATAGCCTTTATAACATTACCTTATTCCGATTACTTGTACGGTTTTAATTCAATAAGTTTTAACTTCCTACTATTCAACGTATTAATTTCTTTTGAACGATTGATGGGCGACATTACCACCAAGACTGTCACCATACCCTTTTGTGGCAAGCCTTACAACCGTAGTTGAATAATCTGAGTAGACTTGTTGATCGCGATGGTGATTCAAACATAGGTTCGTTACCTACGCATACCAAAATACTTAGAAAGGATTGAATGTTATATTCAATTCTTACTTGCTTTCTTCCCTGCTGTACTCATGCAGATGGCACCTGAATCAATTAGGAAGGTGTTTTCATCTGTTCAAATAGAGAGAATGGTGTATCCATTCATCAGATAATCAGTTATTACAAAAGAACATTTGTAATGTCCGCTTACTTAACTCAAGGACAACAAGTCACACATGCCGGTGCTATCCCTGATGGTCATGGCTACATGTTCAATTCAAGTCCGGCTGGTTTTGCGCTCACCTTTGTTGCCGTGTTTTTCTTGCCCGGGGATTGTTCTCTTCCACAAGCTGATCCACACGGTGATAAAATTCATGACTTCCGATTTCCATAACATGATCGGCTCAAGCGATGCCATAGCCGAATTTTTCAATAAGCAGGCTCGCGAGCTGCGGCGTTTCTCCTCCATCTATGATACGCTTTTTCCGTACTGCGGCATAATTTTCCAGTTACTGCTAAAATCTTCTTTGGTAACGCAATACGGTTGCTCTTGTCAGTTCAGGCATGGCGGATAGTTTATGATATTAAATTAAGAATCTTCCGCAAAAATTATGAGTGCTGAACAATTTCCAGCGACGTTATCCCGCCGCGCATCGAAAAAATATTAAAATTCTTCCTGCATTTTTTCAAGACGAGGGTTAAAAAGGACGCGAAGTTGGGCCTGATGCCTGAAGACCACACAGGCTGAAAAAGTGTTCGGCATAACTCCGCCTGGGGATCGTTCCTCAACCCGCTACGGCCTTTGGCACTTATTCCGCTTCCTTTTGCACCCTGAGATCCGCCCCACTTCCATTGGCTACCTTTTTAACCCATCGTCTTTCAAAAAAAATCCTTGGAAGAGTTTCGGTTGAGGAGGTACGAAATAATTTTTAACTCATTAATAAAGAAAAAGATGGAAATCACAAGCACAGGAGTTTTGACAGGCAAGGCCGAGGTCCGAGAAGTTAAGGGTGGCAAAACGGTAACCAATTTTACCATTGCCGTCAACCGTACCTACAAAAAGGACGGCGAGTTGAAAAGGGAAACCACGTTCGTAGATTGTGCGTGGTGGCTTAATGCCGGGGTGGCCGAATACCTGACCAAGGGAACAGTCGTGGAACTGTATGGCCGGATAGGTGCGAGGGCGTGGATCAACCGGGACGGTGACGCCATCGCTAACCTGACCTTAACCGTGCTGAACCTGAAATTATTGGGGCATGCCGGGAAACAGGGCACACAAAGAGCGGACACTGAACCCGTGCAGACCATGACCCTTGTGGTGGACGGCAAACCGGGAGAGGATGACGACCTGCCGTTTTAAACCACCTGCCTGAACCTTATCACTTTTTCAATGCAATTCATTTCAAATTAAAAAATTACAGTCATGGCACATAACCTCAATTTCAACGACCAAACCAATCAGCATAGTTTTTTCAGCGTAAAGGAAAAGGCATGGCACGGTTTAGGGCAAGTCGTGGAACAATACCCAACCTCCGCACAAGCCATTCAGTTTGCGGGTTTAGATTACTTCGTGGAGAAACGCCCGTTGTTCACCAATGGCATCAGCAATGATTTAGCGGAGTTAACCGCAGGGATAGAACCGGCGAAAATCAGTGTTCCGGCTTTTTTTGCGACCGTCCGAAATGATAACGATGCCGTTTTGGGCGTGGTAGGCAAGGACTACAAAGTCGTGCAGAATGCCGAGGCCTTTACTTTTTTTGATGCCATCGTGGGTGGTGGTGATGGTATTTTATACGAGACTGCCGGGGCGTTGGGTAATGGTGAACGCATTTTTATTACCGCTAAACTGCCGGGTTATATCAAAGTTGGCAAGCAGGATATGATAGAGCAGTACCTATTCCTGACCACTTCGCATGATGGTTTTGGAAGTATTACCGCAGCTTTTACGCCTATCCGCATCGTATGCAACAATACTTTGAACGCCGCTTTAAAGAACCACAGCGGGGCGATCAAGATACGACATACCGCCAGTGCCAACGACCGATTGAAACAGGCGCATACCTTAATGGGCATCACCAATTCGTTGGGTGCGGAACTGGAAGAACTATTCAACCATTGGGCGACCGTACGCATCACCGATAAGGAAGTTAAAAAATTGATACAGGTGGCGATGTCTCCCAACAAGGAAGTCCTTAAAAACTTAGCCGGGGGCAAAACGGACGATTTGTCAAGCACCTTTAAGAACATCGTGGAAAGCGTGGAGGCCTATGCTTTGGGCAACCCGACACAGCAGACCGAGACAACCGCAGGGACGGTATTTGGAGCCTATAACGCCGTGACAGGCTATTTTCAAAATGTCCGTGGCTTTAAGGACGAGGAGGCCAAATTCAAATCCATCATGGACGGAACGGCCAAACAAAGGGCGCAGGTGGCTTTTGACCTTTGCAAAAACTTCGCTAGTCACGGAGCGGATGCCCTGAAACTGAATTAATCATTGATAAGGGGGGAGCAATACCCCTCATTTTAAAGACAGCAACAAAATGAAACCATTGGAACTGATGGACAACGTGCAGAAAGCAAGGCTATTGCACGGTTTAATGGCAAATGAGGTACCCGGATTTTTAACCTATATGGCCGAAGTCGCCCAAACCATTTACGATGAACAGGAAGCGATGCGAAAAAACTGGAAAGACCAATTACTGGCCTTTGACTTTTGGTTTGACCTCGCCCGGGGAACAGGGGAACTGATCGAAAAGCACCGGGAGGAACTCACGAATGTCCGTAAGGTTTTCAGCGAAGTTTTATTCGGTGGCTATATGTGCGTGTTCGCTATTCATTGCCTGCATAACTATGTCGGTACAGGCAGGTACGCCGACCCCAAAATGGAACATGCGGTCAATCTCTTATTCACTTAATTACCCGGCTATGAAAACGATACAAGTTGAACTGTATGTATTCAGCGAACTGGAAAGCAAGATCAGGGATAAGGTGCTGATAGACCATTTATATATCAATGTAGAGGATAATTGGTGGGAAGCCGTTCAACAAAATAAAGGGGTTAATTGAGGCAAAATATTGAAAAAATTGCTTCGGAATTAGGTCAACGAAACAATACAGAAGACAAGGTTCCAACACTATCACAGCCGGTCTTTTCTGTAAGGCCCAAAGCAAACTTTATAAAGTTTGCTATCTTGCGGGCAGCAAATAATATTGCAAATATAATAAATCCGGCTAAAAAACATCAGCTACAATTATTGTAATGGTAAATTTTGTGTCAATTTATTTTAATATCGTTCCAATTTAAAATAGATATAAATAAGTCGTTTTTAAAAAGTCAGGTCAAATAATCGATCCCCATAATGGTTTTAAAACCCATTTTTCTAATTTTGGACCGATATGATTCTACAATACTGCTCCGACCTACATTTAGAGTTTCCCCAAAATGAAGCTTATATAAAAGCACACCCAATTCAACCCGTCGGAGAGATTTTGATATTAGCAGGTGACATTACTTTGTTTAATCGGATAGACTATCAAAAAGACTTCTTTAATTACGTTAGCGATCATTTCAGGGAAACCTATTGGATACCGGGTAATCACGAGTACTATCAAAGCGATATTTCAAACCGGTCAGGTTCATTTGAAGAAAAGATCAGAGACAATGTGTCCCTGGTCAATAATGTTGTTAAAAATTTTGGTACACATCAGCTACTATTTTCCACCTTGTGGTCGTCAATCAGTCTTTTAAATGGCTGGCGAATAGAAAGGGGCTTAAATGATTTCTATCAAATCAGTTACAACGGAAAGCGCTTTCAAATTCCTGATTATAATGACTTTCACGCAAAATGTGTCGATTTTCTGCGCGATGCTTTAGAAAAAGAAATAAATGGCAAAAAAGTTGTTATCACACATCACGTTCCTACTTTTAAACACTATCCGCCCGAATATAAAAGTGATTATTTAAACGAAGCTTTTGCAACCGTGCTGGATTATTTGATTTTGGATACCACGCCGGATTATTGGGTCTATGGGCATCATCACCGGAATATTCCAGAATTTAAAATAGGCCATACCAAAATGCTGACAAATCAACTTGGCTACGTTCAACACAATGAAAATCTAAACTATAGTAATGCTAAGTTTATCGAATTATAGCAAGAATTTGTTCCTGCCACTATCTTCAATAGCACAAAATAACTTAATGTGATTTTCTTTAGCAATAAAAAAACGTACTAAAACACACGCAAACTGTTAGACCTATGTTAGACCCAATAAAAAAGGACTCAGATTTTTCAATCATAAGTCCTTGATTTTCAAGTCGGGATGAGAAGATTCGAACTTCCGACCTCCAGCACCCCATGCTGGCGCGATACCGGGCTACGCTACATCCCGAAGATGATTTGTTAATCTACAGGTAACAAATCAGGGTGCAAATATAAGTGATACATTAATAATTCAAAATCAATCATTCCGTGAGTTTATTTTTTTCAATAAAAGCACCAAATTCGCCATTCCATTAAGATAAACGCAAAAAAAGTAAAATTTAATTTAAATCGGGTTGTTAAACCGCATAATAATGGTGTGCGATATGAACAATCAAGGTACTTACAATGCTTTAAAGCAGATGCAAAAGGGAACAATCCGATTCAACAGGCTTAAATTAGTATGTAAAAAATTGGAACAAATGGGGCTGGTGTCAACCATACCGAAGAGGGTATAACCAAAGGTTATAAATTAACCATCAAAGGAAAAATATTTATCTGGGATTATAAACATGGCAAACTGAATAGCCCGATCAGGCCGTCTTTGACGGGCACCGTAAAACGTAAGCTATTTTCCAAAAAATCTTTTATGCAAAATATCACCGGCAGAATTCCAGCCCCGGTATCTGGGAGCTCTAATTAACGTCTGTTATTATCGGCAACACGATTACTTATTTATAATTTTTTGTGCCACAGCCGCCTCTACCTGAAGAGAGCCTTAATATAGTTATCTTGATCTGGCAAAGATTTTAATCGTTAGGTTCAAAAAGCAAGGTTGTTAACACCGCGGGATCAAAAATCTCGTTGCTAATGGCCAGCATTTCTTCGGCTGTTGCGGCATTTATCTTGGCGAATATCTCTTCAAGGGTATCTATCCTGTCAAAGTCGAGCAAACTTTTGGCCATCGCTATAATAAGGCCTATTTTGTTTTCCTCGCCCAGGGCAATCTGCCCTATAAATTTTCTTTTGGCTTGTTGCAGTTGCAAGACGCCCAGCTTTTCTTCACGCAATTTTTTTAGCTCTTTATGGATCAGCCGTATGGCCCGTTCGGCTTTTTCGCTATCTGTGCCAAAGTAAATGGTAAATAATCCAGTGTCCGAAAATGCCATATAGTTTGATTCGATGCTATAGGCAATGCCGTACTTTTCGCGGATCTGCAAATTTAGCCTGGAACTCATACCAATACCCCCCAAAATATTATTGAGCAGCAGCAGTCCGTTTTTTTGAGGGTTTGATGAAGCATAAGCCTGGCTGCCGATAACCCCATGAGTTTGCGAAATAGGCCGGGATAGCTTAACCAATTCCCCCGGCTTAACAATAGGCTTGATCCGGTTTTTAACAGCAGTATTGGCTTTAATATCGCCAAAATATCTTTCGGCAAGCTTAACTAATTTTTTAAAATCATATTCGCCCAATACGGCAAACACCATTTGATGCGTGTTGTAATTCTGAGCAATAAAATGGCTGATGTCTTTTTTATTAAGCTGATTTACCGATTCTACAGTGCCTAAAATATTGCGGCCCAGCGGGTGTCCTTTAAATAAAACATCCTCAAAATCGTCCTGAATAGCCTCATCCGGCTGGTCAAGGTAGGATGCAATCTCGTCCAGTATCACACTCTTCTCTTTCACCAGTTCTTCTTCGGGGAAGGTGGAATGAAAAACCAGATCTTCGGTGAGGTCGATGGCCCGCTCCAGGTGTTCTTTCAAAAACGACGCATGGATGCACGTATATTCTTTGGTGGTATAAGCGTTTAAATCGGCTCCAACTAACTCCAGGTGATTTAAAATCTGGTTGGTATTGCGCCGCTCAGTGGCCTTAAAAAGCAAGTGCTCTATAAAATGAGCCAGCCCGTCCTTCCCTGCTTCCTCGTCGCGGGCACCGGCGTTAACCAAAAAACAGCAATGCGCAATTGTTGATACGGCGTGTTTGTGCAATAATCTGATGCCGTTAGGCAGTGTGTAAACCTGATAATCCATTAAGCAGCAAAGATAATGAATATTCCCGCTTTAGTTTTTTGGCAATGCAACAAGGTAATTGTTAATTTAGCCTGATGAAAATCCAGATAGCCGACCTTGAATTTGAGAAAATGATTGTATACGAGTCCATTGAGAAACGGGCTATGCAAATAGGCGAGCAGTTAACCGAAGAATACCGGGGCAGGCTGCCTGTTTTTATCGGCGTGCTTAATGGCAGCTTTATGTTTATTGCCGAGCTGTTAAAAAACGTAACCATACAGTGCGAGGTTGCCTTTATGAAGCTTTCATCATACCACGGCGGACTGGAGACCAGCCGAACCATTACCGATGAGTTTGATTTAAATGTAGATATTACCGACCGGGATGTTATTTTGGTAGAGGATATTGTGGATACCGGCAATACTTTACGTTACCTCATTGATAAGCTAAAATCCCGCAACCCGGCATCGATAACTACCTGCTCATTGCTGTACAAACCACAGGCCATGGAGCATGTAATACCCGAACTAAAGTATATCGGCTTTGAAATTGAAAATAAATTTGTAGTTGGCTTCGGCCTGGATTACCAGGACCTGGGCCGCAATTTGAAGGATGTTTATCAGTTGGTGATTGGTCTTCAGCCCGAAGCTTAATGAGTTTGATTGGGGATTACTTCATGATTTAATACGCTCTTATTATGAGTAAGTTTTTTAACAGCATTCAAAATCAACATAAAGCCTTTATCGAAAAACAGAAAATGTTTTTTGTTGCATCGGCTCCCTTAAGCGCGGATGGGCATGTTAATCTTTCGCCAAAGGGATTGGACTGCTTCCGGGTACTGTCAGACAACCGGGTGATGTACATGGATATCATCGGCAGCGGCAACGAAACCTCGGCCCACATTTTGGAGAATGGCCGTATCACGCTGATGTTTTGCGCGTTTGACGGCCCCCCGCTCATCCTTCGGCTTTACGGCAAAGGTTATACGGTATTACCCCACGATGAGGAATGGCCCACTTTAGCCAAACATTTTGATCTGCTGCTTTCAACCCGGCAGATTATTGTTGCCGATATTGAACAGGTGCAAACATCGTGTGGTTTTAGCGTACCTTTATATAACTACGCGGGTGAAAGGGACCATGCTATTAAATGGGCCGAGAACAAAGGTGCTGAAGGACTTGAAAAGTATAAAGAAGAGAAGAACAGATTGAGTATGGATGGATTACCTACAGCTTTGTATTAAACTTTACCACAATGCATTATCCTGTTAATTGCAACAATCTATCACCTAAAACTGAATTTTATGAAGAAGTTACAACCTTGTATGTCACCGCGACCAACTACCTGAAAAGTTTCCATTGGTGTAACCAAATAAAAGACGCCTTTTTATACACAAACATTGGCCGGGTATTTTGTATTTTTCTTTTTGATATCGACAACTTATCAAGCGATGAAGACAACCTTTTATGGATAATCGTTGGCGATATTCCATCCATGTATTTGGATACCCAGGGGCCGCAAACTACCAGAGAAGTGGTTGAGGATTATATCAGGCTATCTCAAAACTGGATAAAAAACATTAAAACAGGAAGTTCCCTCGAATTCTGTTTTCCGTTCCGCGCAGAGCCCACTTTGGAGTTAGCCGGGCTTTTGGAGAAAAAGATAGCCTTTATGAAAGCTACGCTGATTAACGATATAGACAATCTTTCCTTATCGGCTATAAACTAAACGAGATCGGCTATCGGGCATTTCCGGCATCCCCCGTCACTATCTTATCCCGTTAAACCACATCTTCACCAGCGGCACTTATTCCTACCGAAAAGTATTGTTCCAGTTCGGCTAATGTGGATGAGTTGGTAGCAATGTCTTTAATGATTTTTCCTTTTTCCATTAACAAAATCCGGTCGCAAACATCGGTTACATGGTTAAGGTCATGGCTGGATACGATGGTTGTCATACCTCGGGATTTATTCAGCTCCTTGATCAGGTTTTTTAGCCTGATCTGTGTAGTTGGATCGATATTGGCAAAGGGCTCGTCGAGCATCAGCAATTCGGGATTTTGTAACAGGCACGCGGCAACACCAACCTTACACTGATTACCTTTAGACAGATCGCGGATGTATTTGCCACGTTTAAGTATTTCGCCGTTAAAAAAATCGCCGAAGCCTGCTAAAAATTCGTCTACCTGTGCGCGGCCCTGCTGGTGCAGCCCGCCTATAAAATAAAAGTATTCTTCGGGTGTAAGGTAATCTATTAAAAAGCCCTCATCCAAATACGAGGCGGTGTAGTTTTTCCAATTTTCGCTATGCGCCACATTCTCGCCATTAGAAAGCACCTCTCCTTTTTCAGGGCGGATCAGGTCGAGCATCATCCTGAAAAGGGTGGTTTTACCGGCGCCGTTATTGCCTACCAGGCCAATGCTCTCGCCCTTATGGATCTCCAGGTACGGCACATCTACCACAACAACACCGGCATAAATTTTTTTAAGGTCTTTTATTGCTATCATCATCTATTTATTTCTAAAGCCTTCGGCTATGGTATATCTTTTTTCGTTAAAATCGGCTTCCAGTTTTTCAATCCAATAGCCCCGGGTAAGTATACAAAACAAGCCTATTGCGGCCAGCAAACCCAGAGCTACATCAGGATGCCCCAACCAGGCCAGCGGGCTGTAAAATACAAACGGCAACAAAAACAGCGGCAAACTTAACAGTAACTGCGTAGCCCCCACCCCTTCCCAGTTAAAGGATGCACCTTTGGTTAAGTCGATGCGTTTGTAATTGCGGTTGGCAAAAAACAACACGACAGATGTATTAACACCGATATTCCAAATGTACATCACAAAGTGCACCACTATAATATGCCAGCCAAAATAGGCATAGGGCAAGGTTAATAAAAATGCCACAGTTGATACGCCGGTAAACAGCAGGTACTTGGCCTTCAAAAAATCGCTAAACTTAACTTTGCTTACCAGCAGGCCATCAAAATGCCCGGCCTGCCAGCCAAACATAAACTGCCCGTAGTTGATAATGAAGATACCCGTCATAAACATGCCGCAAAAAACTTTCCACCCGTCACCATAATGCTTGTTGGTATAAAACAACAAGCCATACAGCAGGAACATCACCGTCATCACCAGGGCCGACCGGGGGCGCTTGTTACGCAGGATGAGTTTAACCTCATTACCCACCAAATCGCCAACGCTGCCAAAACGATTTAATACCGGAATCTCTGTACTGCTTTTGTAAGCCGTTTTACGCGATCCCAGTTCTTCCAGGTAAAGGTTTTGTTTGAGGTATAAAAAGTTAATATAATACATGCCAGCAGCCAGCACTACCGGCAAAAGCAACCATAAGGGGCGCGTATGCAGATGCCCAAAAAACCATTGGGATGGCTGGCGCATGGAAATGATATGCCATGTAAAATCGGAGGCCATGATCAGCGCCATAGCTATGGCGAAACCTACGGATACCCACCCGTTTAAATTGGAACGCCGTTTTATATACAGGCTGAGATAGTTATTAAATACCGTTAAAGCCATAATGGCAACAAAAAACACCAGTGCTGTTGTTAAGCCAAGTTCGGGGCGGATAACCTTTAGCAGGATAGGGGTAAAAAGCAGGATGGGCCACAAGTTAAAAAACGACTGCAGCGAGGCGAACGACAAATAACGCACCACCGTATTTTTTTTTATAGGTAGATGCAAATACGGTTGCACGCGGAGCGTAGGCAGCTCTTGTAACTGGAAGCGCAATAACAAGTCTATTAAAAAATAATACAGCAAAATTCCTGAAAATGAAGTAACCACGCTTTCGTCAGGAAAAGCATGGTCAAGTATCTTATCCATCAGGTATGCTACAACAAGCACATTTAAAAACAGGTATAATATTAATATACCCATAATAATGCGCACCGCTACGGCCTTGCCCGTATTTTTAGATCGCCAAAAGGCCTTTAATTCGTGCCGGATAAAGGTTGATGTCATTCAGGATGTTCAATTAATCAGTTTTTGTGCATTTATGCCTTTGCAAAGAGCGATTTAGTATTTGTACCTGTCGCCCCAGAGTTTCTTTAGCTTCTCTTTAGATTCGAGTTCGCGCGCATTGTTACCGGGCTGGTATAACTTTGTTCCGCGGATAGCTTCGGGCAAAAAATCCTGGTCGGCAAAATTACCTTCAAAACTGTGCGCGTATTTGTAATTTTTGCCATAGCCAATATTTTTCATCAGCTTGGTTGGGGCATTACGTAAATGTAAGGGTACGGGCAGGTCGCCGGTTTCGCGCACCATGGCTATTGCCGCACCGATGGCCGTGGTGGCTGAATTGCTTTTAGCTGAAGTTGCCAAATAAATAGCCGTTTGCGACAGGATCAGCTGCGACTCGGGCATACCGATCACGTTTACCGCGTTAAAACAGCTTTGCGCCAAAAGCAAAGCGTTGGGGTTGGCATTGCCAATATCTTCCGAAGCTAAAATGAGCATCCGCCGGGCAATAAACAAAGGGTCCTCGCCGCCAACTATCATCCGGGCCAGCCAGTATACGGCGCCGTTGGGATCGGTCCCCCGCATGGATTTAATAAAGGCCGATATAATATCATAATGCTGCTCGCCTGCCTTATCATACAGCGCCAGGTTTTGCTGCACATGCTCCAATACAAGTTCGTTGGTAATGGTGATGCTTTCTCCATCCAGCGAGTTGATCAGCAATTCAAAAATATTGAGCAGCTTGCGTGCATCTCCACCTGATAAGCGTATCAGCGCCTCATAGTCTTCAATAGTAATGTTCCGCTTCTTTAAAACTTCGTCTTGCTGCTGCGACGTTTGTAGCAGGTGAATCAAGTCGTCCTCGCTCAAAGGTTTTAAAATATAAACCTGGCAGCGGGAAAGCAAAGCCGAGATTACCTCGAAGGAAGGATTTTCGGTAGTAGCGCCAATTAAGGTAACTATACCCCGCTCCACTGCCCCCAATAAGGAATCCTGTTGTGATTTAGAGAAGCGATGAATTTCATCAATAAACAACACAGGCAAGGTAGCGTCTTGCTGCTTTAACAGGGATGCTTTTTCAATTACTTCGCGAACATCCTTCACGCCCGAGTTAATGGCGCTCAGGGAGAAAAAAGGCCTGTCTAACGATTGAGAGATAATATAAGCCAGCGTAGTTTTACCAACACCAGGCGGCCCCCAGAAAATCATGGACGGTAACGAACCCGATTCTATCGCCTTGCGCAATACAGCCCCCGGCCCTACTAAATGCTTTTGCCCAACATATTCGTCCAGATTTTTTGGGCGCATACGTTCGGCCAATGGTGGTAGCGTACTCATAAAAGTAAATTTAGGAAAATCTGAAACTTAAATCCTAATTTTGTTAGCAAAAGATGTTTTGCCTATATAGTTTTTGTTTCAATGATGAGAAAAGAAAAGTTAACCATAACAGATAAAAACTATTACAAAACAATGAGAGCCATTTATGATTTAATGAATCAAGGCGAAGATCATTTGACGGAAGCAGATGTGGAAAAACTAAAGGAAATGACTGTTGCCGCTGAACGTTACGAGGACGAGATACTGAAGCTTAAACCAGTTCAACAACCCCAGTCGCTAACTGAAATTGTTGAACTGTTTATGTATGAAAATAAACTTTCACAGGCCAAGTTGGCCGATAAATTGGGTATTGGAAAGCCGAAATTATCCCAAATACTTACAGGCAAGCGGCAGCCGGATATTTTTTTCTTAAAGGCTCTTTATAATAAGTTAAATATCGATCCTCGATTTATTTTGGAGCATATTTGATCGAGTAAGCTAATCTACCTACAACTTATACTTCTCCCGCAATACTCAACCCGCTGACGGTACAAATCACCAATACTTAAAGCTATGGTAACGAACCTGGTTCTATTGAGTTTTGCGATACCGCTGCCAGCCCTACCAAATGCTTTTGCCCAATATACTCGTCCAGATTTTCTGGGCGCATACGTTCGGCCAATGGTGGTAGCGTGCTCATAAAAGTAAATTTAGGAAAATCTAAAACTTAAATCCTGATTTTGTTGGTAAAAGATGTTCCATTAATAAGCTATGAATTTCTGTGATACTATTTTGAATTGGTTAATTTTTAGTATTTTAGAGTTATGATAGCAGTTAAAGAGTTTATCACCATTGATCAGGATATTCTATTTGGAAAACCTGTTTTTAAAGGAACACGGGTACCGGTAGAATCATTAATCGATCATCTCGAAAACGGGATTACGCTGGATGAGTTTTTGGAGGATTTTCCTTCGGTAAAAAAGGAGCAGGCCATTGCCATACTTGAAATAGCCAATACCATACTGATGTCGAGCAATATTGAAAAACTATATGAAGCTGTTGCTTGATGAGAATCTTCCTAAAAGATTGAAAGCTGACTTAACACCACACGAAGTTTATACCGTTCGGGATCTGGGTTGGAACGGTATAAAAAACGGCGAATTATTGAAGTTAATGCAAAAAGATGAATTTGATGTGTTATTAACATTTGATAAGAATATTCAATATCAGCAAAACTTTCAAAAATATCCCTTACCTGTTTTAGTTTTAAATGCCAGGGATAATACCTACTTAACCCTATCTCAATTAGTTCCTCAAATAATCGCAGTTTTGAATGGCACACTTCAACCTGGGGGCACTATAGTTAATATATAAACTGTTTGTCCGGAAACCACATTTCGCACTTGTATAATTCTAATCAACCTATAACTTATACTTCTCACGCAACTGTTCGCTCATCGCGTAAGCATCCGCAATAACCGATTCGGGATAGCCTAAACCGGCCATAATAGCAATGGCGTTTTTGTGTTTCAGGATGCCTGGCTTTATTTTATAATCAAAAACCAAGCGCGTATCCGCCACCTTTTCTTCAAAGCAATAAACAGCATATTCGGTTCCCAATAATTCGGCCAATTCCAAATCGTGAGTGGAAACAAAAACAAAACTTTGGTTAGCTGTAAAATACGATAATATTGCTTTGGCGCCCGCCACCCGCTCTATGGTATTGGTTCCGCGGAAAATCTCGTCGATAATTACCAAACTTTTAACTGGCCGGGACTTGCTCTGGGTCATGATGTTGAGCACAGATAAGGCCTCGGCCTGGAAATAACTTTTATGCTCTTCCATATCATCGTTGATGCGGATACTGGTAAAAAGCTGCACAAACGGAGCCTGGTATTTACGTGTGCACGATGTAAATAAAGTTTGCGAAAGCAGCGCGTTAACAGCCATTGCCCGGATAAACGTGGTTTTGCCCGACATGTTGGAGCCCGTAACCAACACACCCTGGCTATCCAGCGTAACCAGGCTATTCGGTACACAATGCTCAACCAGCGGATGGTATAAATCGGTAACACTCAACGTATGATAATCGCTTATAAAATCGGGCTTGCTGTAATAAGGTAAGCTGAGCCTGAACGATTGTACGGAGATTGCCATATCAATTTGGCCGATATATTTAAACAACGCTTCAATATCCTCTCGGCCTGCGGCTACTTTATCAATAGACGCAATAAACATGGCCGGCTCAATAAGCAAGGTAGTTTTAAAAAGCTCCCAAAACGCATAAATTAAATCGGTAGGGTCGTTACTGGCTACACGGTCTTCAAAGTTCACAAAGCGGAGCGACCTTTTCAGGCTATTCAGCTTTTGTAAATGTTGTGGAATGGCTTCGTTACCGGCAAACTCAACCCTTTGGGTCATATTTTTCGCAACTTGAATTAACACATAAAGCTGCGGCAGCGAATGCACATAGCTCAGTATATTTTTTTTGTTGCTGTAATGCAGATAGAAATTAAACAAGGTTAAACCCAACGCCAATAAAAAAAGCAATTGAGCGTGCGTAATGATAGTTAAAACCAGGGTCACGATCCACAGGAACCAGGCAAAGCGAATGTACTGGATCAGTAAAGCGCTGTAAAATGGAATATGCCTGCCATTAAAAAGCTCGTGCAGGTAATAGGCATTTTTATGATTTAATCTGGATAGTTCCAGTTGTATCGCTGTGCGTGTTTCTTCATCTGCGGTTAACTGCTCAGTCAACTGGTCCAGCTTTTGCAGATTTTCAGCATCGGTTTCCGGCGAGCGCAATTGATGATATAAACATTGCTGACCGATTTTAGAGCTTGTTCTGTCGGCATAATAAAAAACACTTTCCAGGTCGATATCAGCCGCGATTGAATCGGATACCGCGCTTTCGGTTTTTAAATAATGATGATAGGATGCTATCAGGTTAATATCACGGTAGTTATCAAGGGGCTTGGCCCAGGCTTCGTTGATATCCTCCGTTAAGGCCTGCCGCTTACCAATAGCCCTGTACCCGGAGTACAGGTAAAGCGATAAAATTAAAACGATTAATACGAGCACAACTATCATCAACTAAAAGTATAATTATTTAATTAATTTAACCCCATGTTTAGCCAGTTTAACCGGGATAACTATCACCAGCTTTGCGACAGGCTTGCCGCCCAGGATGCGGACTTATACGCCATCATCCGGCAATACGGCTACCCGCCATTCTGGTCGCGCCCTAATACATTCGAGTCGCTGGTGCATATTATCCTGGAGCAGCAGGTATCATTGGCTTCAGCTCTTGCAACATTAAATAAGCTGAAGGAAAAGATACAGGAGATCACTCCGGCGCGGGTGATGTTATTGACCGATGAAGAGCTCAAAGCCTGTTACTTTAGCCGGCAAAAAACCGTTTACATACGCCACCTCGCCGAAAACATATTGAACGGCAACCTATCGCTCGAAGAATTAGAATTAATGCCCGACGAGCACATCCGCCAAAAGCTGACCTCCATTAAAGGCATAGGCAACTGGACGGTAGATATCTACCTGATATTTATTGTTCATCATGGTGATGTATTTCCCATCGGCGACCTGGCGGCGGTAAACGCCTTAAAAAAGGTTAAAAATATCCCCTTAGCAACCCGGGAAGAGGTTTTAGCTATAGCCAGGCAATGGAAACCAAACCAAACCATTGCCACCATGCTATTATGGCATTTTTATTTGGAGAGCCGAAAAAAATAAATTTACCTTTAAACAGAGATATGAAGTTACTAAGCCCATTGTTGATTGCGATTTTTATGATAGCTTGCAACCAAATTAACTCACCAATGAAAGTTAATGCAAACGCTAAACAGAAGCTTGATAAGTTTATTGCGAAGTCAAAATTTAATGAAGAACCCGCCACGCTATATAACGGATTAGGGAACCCGAAGCTAAAACCAGAGTTAACGGGTTTGATCAATGAGGCGGCCAAGGATTTTCTACATACAACAGGCAACCATCCTACGGAAGAAAAATTCCAGAGTAACATTGCCACTGGCTTAGCCAGATTCGACAGATTATATCTTGAACTCGATACTGAAGACAGGGAAAGGATATGCCATTATTTTGAGGAATTAATGGACTGTGTAGGCCTTAAAAGCTCAAACGGACAACTCAACAATTGGATGTACTGCTTTGACCCAAGTAAGAAAAAATAAACTGCCATCAATGTGCAAAATGGTAAATTAAATGAGGAAAAATGCAAAGCACATTTCCTCATTTAAAAATATCAACACTGATTTTTCATTTGCACATCTGCACATTCACTCATTTGCACATTAAAAACTTCCGTCTCTTTCCATTTCCTGGTAAAGCTGTACCGTTTCAATGGCATTATCAATTACATCGCTCAAGGCGGTTATAAAGGTTCCGGGCTTGGCTAAAGTCATGGCGTGTTTAATGGCATCCACTTCTTTCGGGATGGCTTCATAGCTGGCGTTGGGGTTAACAGATAGTATCCCCTCTATCAACAAACCTAAAATATTGGCTTCTGTTCGGCCACGCAGGTGTTTTTCCTGGCGGAGGATGATATGGTCGAACATTTCTGCCGAGATCTTGCCCAACTCGCGGATATCCTCATCCCTCCTATCACCGGTTCCGGCTATGATACCGATCTTCATCGGCGAATCGAGGGTTTTTAAAAACTCCTTAATACCATTGTAGCCATCCGGGTTATGCGCGAAGTCGATCATAAAACGGAAATCCTTAAACTCAAAAATATTCATCCGGCCCGGGGTTTGCGCCGCCGAAGGGATAAAGGTTTCGAGCGAGGTTTTAATATCTTCGGTTTTAAAGCCCCATACAAACGCTGCTAATGTAGCCGCCAGTACGTTCTCAATCATAAACGGCACCGTGCCGCCAAAGGTTAAAGGTATCAAGCCAACACGCTGTACACGAATCTTCCAGTCGCCCTTTTTAATAGTAATAAAACCGTTTTCGCAAACGCAGGCAATGCCGCCATTTTTGGCGTGCTTTAAAATAACCGGATTGTTTTCGTGCCTGCTAAAATAAGCAATGTTGCAATCCGCTTTTTTACCTATCCGCACGCAGTGTTCGTTATCGGCATTTAAAATACCCCATCCGTCTTTTTTTACGGCATTAATCACAATAGCCTTTACGCGCGTTAAATCGTCCAGGTTATAAATATCCGATAGGCCCAAGTGGTCTTCCTGGATGTTGGTGATTACGCCGATATCGCACTGACTAAAACCTAAGCCCGAACGCAACATGCCACCGCGGGCGGTTTCGAGCACGGCAAAATCAACCGTAGGGTCTTTTAAAATAAATTCGGCACTTACGGGGCCTGTGGTATCTCCCTTCAGCATCATCGTGTTTTGCACATAGATCCCGTCGGACGTGGTGAAGCCCACCCTATGCCCATTGTTTTTTACAATGTGGGCTATTAAGCGGGTGGTAGTGGTTTTGCCGTTAGTCCCGGTGATGGCAATGATGGGTATCCTTACCGATTTGCCCGGAGGATACAGCATATCAATTACCGGCGCGGCTACGTTGCGTGGCAAGCCCTCGCTTGGAGCCAGGTGCATCCGGAAGCCCGGGGCTGCGTTCACTTCCAAAATTACACCGCCGTTTTCGGTAAGAGGCTCAGTTAAGTTCTGGGCCATAATGTCGATACCGCAAATATCCAAACCGATAATCCGGGAGATGCGCTCGCAGGTAAACACGTTTTGCGGATGCACCATATCGGTTACATCGATGGATGTGCCGCCCGTACTTAAATTGGCTGTCGACTTTAAATATACTACCTCGTCTTTAGCAGGTATGGTATCTAAGGAACAATTTAACTTTTCCAGCAAATCAAGGGTATCACGGTCGATGGTAATCTCGGTCAGCACATTTTCGTGACCGTATCCGCGGCGTGGGTCTTTATTTACAGTATCAATCAGCTGTGCTATCGTCGATATTCCATCACCTTTAATATTAGCCGGCACACGGAGGGCAGCTGCAACCATCTTATGGTCAATCACCAACACCCTGAAATCATAGCCGGTTATAAATTTTTCAACAATAACCTTGCGGGATATTTTAGCGGCATGCTCATAAGCGGCAATAGCTTCTTCCTGAGTTTTAACATTAATGGTTGCCCCGCGGCCGTGGTTCCCGTCCAGTGGTTTAAAAACTACCGGAAAGCCAACATAGTCAATCGCTTTTTTAACCTCATCAACAGATGAGATGGTTAAGCCCTTGGCAACCGGTATGGCTTGCTCCTGCAGCATCCGTTTGGTTTCATCCTTGTTTCCAGCAATATCAACTGCTATGCTGCTGGTTTTATCCGTCATGGTGGCACGGAAGCGAACCTGGTTTTTACCATAGCCCAATTGCACCAGCGACTGGCTGTTTAACCTGATCCAGGGGATATCGCGGGCAATGGCTTCTTCCACAATAGCACCTGTGCTGGGCCCTAAGCGGGTTTTCTCGCGTATTTCCTTCATTTGCTGAATATCCGGATCCAGATCGTAAGGTGTACCGTCTATCAGCGCCTGTACAATCCGCACGGCAGCCTCGGCAGCATAAACGCCCACTTTTTCTTCCAGGTAGTTAAATACCACATTATAAGTTCCTGGCGTTTTAGTTTCGCGGGTGCGGCCATAACCGGTGTTCATCCCCGCAAGGGTTTGTAGTTCAAGTGCTACGTGTTCAATTACATGCCCCATCCAGGTACCGGCAACAACACGCTGAAAAAAGCCTCCGGGTATGCCCGGAGAACAACGGTGTTCGTACATTCCAGGGAACATGTCTTTCAGGCGTTCATAAAAACCATCAATGGCGTTACTGGGTTTATGCTCCAGTTCTTCCAGGTTTAACCGCATCTGGATTAATTTTTTCCGGTTTGTGCTCCAGATGTTGGGTCCCCTTAGTATTTGTATACCTTCAATTTTCATTAGTATATTATTCCTTTTTTTGTTTAAATTTTAAATGGACACCGCTTTAGGCGGTATAACAAATTTGATATTTAGCTATTTATTTTAGCGTAAGCTTTAAGGCCTCATCCGTATAAATCACTGATTTTTAAATGGATGCTTGCTGATTTTTTTTTGTTAATTATAAATCTGTAACAAGTAAAAGCATTTTTTGTGGAGAGTTTTAAAAAATAAGGCTAATGATACGAACTTTTTATGGTTATACCTTGCGGCAACACCCTTTTTACAGAAAAAAAAGCCTCATAAACTCCATTAGTTCATTTTAATGAAATTCAAAGGAAAAAAATTTATGTATGTTTGAAAATCGGTATTAATAAGTGATAAATGATAGTTCCCAAAGGTAAATTAGTAATAATTGGAGGTGCGGTTGATTTAGGCAGTACAGTGAGTGCCCAGGAAAGTGTTAAACAATTAAACTACCTCAAATTTTTCGAGCGAGGCATATTAAAACGTATCATTATTGAATCGGCTCAAAAAGAGGCTTCTGTTGTTGAGGTAATTACTACAGCCTCGCAAATACCCGACCTGGTGGGCGACGAATATATCAGGGCATTTAAACAACTCGATGTTGAGCATATCAATGTGCTGGATATTCGTAATCGCGAAGATGCGGGTAAAAAAGAATATCTGGACAGGATCAGGAAAGCCGATGTGGTGATGTTTAGCGGCGGCGACCAATTGCGCCTGAGCGCTATTTTTGGCGGAACGGAATTTTTACAGATCCTGAAAAAGCGTTATCACGAAGAACCCTTTATCATAGCGGGTACATCTGCCGGTGCCGCTGCCGCTTCGGTAAACATGATCTATCGCGGCCAGAGTAATGAGGCCCTGGTAAAAGGCGAAGTGCAGATAACCGCCGGCTTAGGCTTTATCGACTCAGTAATTATCGATACACACTTTGTACAACGCGGCCGCATTGGCCGTTTATTTTATGCTGTAGCTACGAATCCCGGAATGCTGGGGATAGGCTTGGGCGAGGATGCCGGCTTATTGATAACCGAGGGCCAGACGATGGAAGCCATAGGCTCTGGCTTGACGATTGTAGTTGACGGACGAAGCATTATTGAAACCAATATATACGATGTGGAGATAGGCACTCCCATCTCTATCGAAAACCTGAAGGTGCATGTGATGTCTATTTATGATAAATTTGATTTGAAGCATTATAAGCTAATGATCAAAAAAACCGTTAAAGTAGAGGATGGTATCTTTTTAAAAGTGCCGGATGGAGATAAATAATTGTGCTTTGCAAAGGGCGAACTTAAAACAGAATAAGGATGAAGCTGATTATTCATGGCGGTTTTTTTAGCGAATCGTTAACCAACCAGGAGGTAAAAAGGGCCAAACAGGATGCCCTTGCAACCATTGCAGAGCGGGCGCACCAATTTTTAAAGCAACATACCGCCTTAGAAACAGTGATCTACACCGTATCCCTGCTCGAAGACTGCGACCTTTTTAATGCCGGGACCGGATCGCAAATACAAAGCGATGGTAAAATACGCATGAGCGCCTCAGTTATGGATGGCAAAACCATGCGCTTTGCAGGTGTGATCAATATTGAGGATGTTAAGAACCCCATACTCGTTGCCGAAAAATTATTGATGTTTGATGATAAGGTATTAAGCGGAAGCGGGGCCTTATCATTTGCCAGGGAGAACGGCTTCGGCTTTTACAATCCCGAAATACCCCAACGCCGCCAGGAATACGAAAAAAAGCTCAGCGATTCTATCCGGCTCGGAACGGTGGGCTGTGTAGCGCTCGATATTTACGGTAACCTTGCATCAGCCACATCCACTGGCGGCAAAGGCTTTGAGATCCCTTGCCGCGTGAGCGATTCGGCAACAGTGGCTGGTAACTATGCCAATCAATACGCAGCGGTATCGTGCACCGGTGTTGGCGAGGATATTGTTAGCGGCGCCGTAGCAACTAAAATCAGTACCCGTGTTACCGATGGTTTTACTCTGCAAAACGCCTGTATAAAAACCATGGACGAACTGAAACCATACGACGGCTTTGCCGGTGTAATAGGCTTATCGGCCAAGGGCGAAATATACCATGCAGATACACACCCCTATATGGTATGGGCAAGCTTTGACGAAAAAGTTGAAACTTTTGCCTGATATTTGCGTAAAAACCGCAAATTTTTTAATTATAAGTGTATATTTGACATTGTGATGAAATGGAATATGATTAAAGTTTTCTGTCTGCTTTTACTTAGTACTTTTATCAGTTTTTCTGCAAATGCCCAGTGGTGGAAAAAAAAACAAACTCGTTTGCCCCTGTTGGAAGTTAGCAACAAGTCGAATGCTTTTACAGAAGCGAACAGGCTGAAACCCGTTAATTTGCAGCCCATTACATTTTCGCGCAGCCGCTATAGTTATGATACTCAGGAAGCCTATATCATGAAAGAGTTGTACCACAACCTTCGTTTCCGTATCACTCCCGAAATACTCAAAGGATTTAATAGCCTGGTAGCCTTATATATCGAAGAAAGCCGCTACTCGGAAGCTAAATGGTATTTATTGCAATGCAATTATTTAGGGCATAAAAACAACGATACGAATGTTATTATTTCATCCCTTGTTGCTTTAGGCATGCTTAAAGCAGACATTGGTGAATATGACCAGGCCAAACAAGACCTGGAAGAAGCACATACCATTTGCAAGGCTCAGGGGCGAATGGCAGATATAGCCGAGATTGATAAAAAATTAAAATTGGTTGAAGCCAAGCGCTTTGCCAATATTAAAAATGATATCCGCTATGCCGAAGTTGCTGAAGACAAAAAAGGATAGTTTAACGCACCTTCGCCATGGCTGACGCCAAACTCAAAATATTTATTGTTGACGATCATTACCTTATTTTACAAGGCTTAAGTTCGCTTTTATTAGACGAACCTGGCTTCGAAATCAGCGGCGTTACAAACGACTCCACACAAGTACTGGCTATGCTTGATAAATGCCCAACGGATATTCTACTTACTGATATCAGCATGCCAAATATGTCGGGCGCCGAACTTACAGCTTCGGTCGTCAAAAAGTTCCCTCACATCAAGGTGATCGCCCTATCTATGTTTAACGATCCGGTTATAGTTAACCAAATGATGGAAGTTGGCGTATCCGGATATATCCTTAAGGCGACAAGCAAGGCTGAATTAATTAAAGCGTTAAATACCGTTGCAAACGGCCGAACCTATTTTTCTTCATTACTACCAGATGAATTTGAAAAAAATGATGCGCTATCGCGATTTACCACTCGCGAAATAGAAATTTTCCGTTTAATTGTAAAGGAATTTAACAACAAACAAATTGCCCAAAAACTTTTCATCAGTGAGCGGACTGTGGAAACCCATCGTAGAAATATCTTAAGAAAAGCCGACGCCGTTAATATTGTTGGCCTGGTTAAATACGCTTACGAGAATAAAATCGTTTAATACAATGCATCCCACACAAAAGTCATTTTACGGTGGGCCGCCAAACAATTAAAGTACATTATTCGTAATATTGTTATTGTAATTGTGAAACAGCTGTTTGGCTGTTTCTCTTTTTATATACATTAGCGCAATAATAATAGATAAAATTTGATGCCCGGTTATAAAATTGATTTAAATAGTGTAAAGGATATGTTTAAAAAAGTGTATTTATTTATGTTGCTTGGCGCTGCCCTGGCATGTAAAGCGGCTCCCTCGCACCCGGTAAAAGTTCCGGGATCCAACGATCTGCAGCCAGATGAGAAGCAAATGATAGTGAGCCGGTATATCGCTCAGATGATTACTACACAAAACTATAAAAAAGTTGAGCTGAACGATTCTCTGTCGTTGGTGATCTACAATAAATACCTTAAAATGCTGGATGAAAATCACAACTACCTGCTCGCTTCGGATGTGCAGAGTTTTGAGCAATTTAAAACCAAACTGGACGACGATATGAAAACCGGCGACCTGAACGACGTATTTTACATATTTAATGTTTACCAAAAAAGATATGTAGAGCGTGTTAAATACTCGCTTACGCAGATTGATAACAACTTTGATTTTACCAAAAACGAAGTGTTTACCTTTGACCGTGAAACGCTACCCTTTGAAAAATCGGAAGCGGATATAAACGAGTTATGGACCAAGCGCGTTAAATACGACCTGCTTAACCTAAAACTTGCCAGCCCCGATATGGCTAAAAACAGGGAAACGCTCAGGAAGCGTTATCAAAATTTGTTGAGCCAATCCAATAAATTAACTAACCAGGATGTTTTTCAAACATTTATGGATGCCTTTACTACATCGGTTGATCCGCATACCAACTATTTTAATCCGTTTAACGCTGCGCAGTTTAACATGGAAATGTCGCGCTCGCTGGAAGGAATCGGAGCTACCCTACAATCGGAGAACGAATACGTTACTATCAAAACCATTGTACCTGGCGGCCCTGCTTACAAAAGCAAGCTGATTAGCGCTGAAGATCGTATTATTGGCGTTGCACAAGGTAAAGACGGCGAATTTCAGGATATTATCGGTTGGCGCCTTGACAATGCGATAGCTTTGATCCGCGGCCCTAAGGGAACCGTAGTTAAGTTGAAAATTCTATCCAAAGCTTCCGACAAACCCAAAGTGATCGAGATCGTTCGCGAAAAGATCATCTTACAGGAACAATCTGCTAAAAAAGAAATCCGCACTTATAACTCCAATGGTAGAACCATTAAGATCGGCATTATCAACATCCCTGCCTTTTATATGGATTTTGCCGCTTACAGAGCTGGCGATGCCAATTACAAAAGCACAACACGCGATGTAAAATTAATACTGGACACCTTAAAAAGAATGAATGTTGACGGCGTGGTGATCGATCTTCGCCAAAATGGTGGCGGCTCTTTACCCGAAGCTATTAATTTAACCGGCTTGTTTATTAAATCGGGTCCGGTGGTACAGGTACGCGATACCCGTAACCGTGTTGAAGTAGAAGAAGATGAAGATCCTACCGTGTCTTATGCTGGTCCGCTGGCCGTTATGGTTGACCGCTTTAGCGCTTCAGCATCCGAAATTTTCTCGGGAGCTATCCAGGATTATGGCCGTGGTTTAATTATCGGTTCGCAAACCTATGGTAAAGGCTCTGTACAAAGCGAAATTGAACTTGACAGGGTAATTCCAACCAGTATTAAAGATAAAATTTTGTCGCTGGTATCTCAAACTCCTGCAAAAGCACCGGCGGGTAACGTAAGTACTTTTGGCCAGATCAATTTAACAATGGCTAAGTTTTACCGCATCAACGGTAGCTCTACACAACACAAAGGAGTAACACCTGATATTAAATTCCCATCCTTGATACCGATGGATAAATATGGCGAAGATACCGAGCCATCTGCCATGCCTTGGGACACTATTGCCAAAAGCAATTACACTAAAGCAGGTAGCTTTACAGCTGTACTACCTACGTTGATTAAGCTACACGATGACCGTGCCGCCAATAGCCCTGGTTTTAAATATCAATTAAAGGTGATAGCCGATTATAAAAAACGCGACGCTGAAAAAGAAGTAACTTTAAATGAGCAGGCGCTTAAAAAGCAACGTGACGAAGATGAAGCGAAAGCGCTGGAAGAAAGCAATACCGCCCGCGCCGCTTTAGGACTACCCGTTTTGAAAAAAGGCCAGGCCAAACCCAAAAATGAAGACCTGGATTTTAATAAAATTGAAGCCGGACAAATTTTAACCGACTACATTTTAATGGATAACAAGTTAAGCAGCAATAAAAAAGCCGAATAAAACTTTAAGCTATAAATAACAAACCCTGGCCGTAAGCCGGGGTTTGTTATTTTATAAAAAGAGCAACTCTCAATTAGAGCTTAAGAAACATACCCGTTATTCCGGCTACGCAATTGAAGATTCAGCTTATCGTTCACAATATCCTTAAGTTGACTTTTGAGTTTGGCTACACGTTGTTTGTAAAATATACTGCGATAGGGCTTTACCTCGTCCAATAATTCCATTGCTTCCTTGGCCCAATCTTTCAATTCTATTAACTTATTTTCGTTATCAACCTCTGCCATAATCAGTAATTTTGAAATACAATTTTACTAAAAAAATTAGCAAATAAAAAACCAATCTCAATATTTCACATCAAAAAACATGCAAAATAACTTACAAGATCTGTATGGTAACATCGATATTTACTTGTTTGACCAATTGTTGAAAGGCACTTATAACGATTGTAAAACCGTACTTGATGTAGGCTGTGGAGGAGGCCGAAACCTGGTCTACTTTTTAAGAAACGGATACCAGGTTTTCGGGATAGACCCTAATATACAAGCCATCGAAGCCGTTAAAGAGCTTTCCTCACAACTGGCCCCGGCTAACCCAAAAGATAACTTTACATTGGCCAATGCCGAAGATATGCCCTTTCCAGATAACTCATTCAACTTGGCCATCTGTAGCGCGGTATTGCATTTCGCAAAAAACGAAGTGCATTTTGATGCCATGCTCCGCTCCATCTGGCGGGTACTAAAACCTGGTGGTTATTTATTTGCCAGGCTGGCATCGGATATTGGCATTGAGCCGCTGGTCCATCATTTAGGAGACGGCAGATACCTTTTACCCGATGGCTCCGAGCGATTTTTAGTTAACGAGCAAACATTGCTAAGATATACCCGCGAGCTAAATGGACACCTACACGAACCCATTAAAACAACCAACGTACAAAACCTTCGCTGCATGACCACCTGGTGCCTGCGTAAATGTTAGTTCAAGATCAAAAAATCAGTGTAATCAAATTAATCATCCTTTAATCAGTGGTCAAATAAAATCAGCGGTCAAACAACCCTTCAACCCTATCTGCCGTAACCTCTATAAAACGGCCCGCATTGAAACATCTCCTTTCCCTCATATTTAAAATATTAAATTCGGTCGAAAAAAAAGCCTTTAACCGGCTCATCTTTTTTGATATTATCATCAGCGCACTCGATATCGCCTTTTTAGGCTTACTGTTATTCATCGTCACCTTTTACACCCAACAAAATGTAAATGCGCCACATGTTGCCTATCTACCTAAACAACTCTTTAATAAAAACTCGCTGCTATTAATTTTCCTGTTCTTAGCTCTTTTCTGTTGCAAAAACTGGCTTGGCTTTATCATATTCCGGGCTCAGTACCAATTTATATACGGCGCCGCTTCGCGTATATCAAAAAGCAATTTGCTTAATTATCTTAAAGGCGATTACATCAACTATATTAATGCCGATTCGTCGGTTCATATCCGCAAAATCAGCCAGCAACCTATCGAGTTTAGCCACTATATTTTATCGGGTGTACAGCAAATAATCGCGCAAGCAGTATTAATCTTGCTTACCTTATTGGCCATTGTTATTTATAAGCCCTTTTTGTTTCTGTTACTGTTTGTATTGTTACTACCTCCGGTGATATTCATCGCCTATATTATTAAAAAGCAATTGAAAGCTGTTAGATTAGGCACCAAACAAGCACACGAAAAAAACCTGCAGTATTTAAACGAAGCCTTGGCGGGATATGTAGAGAGCAATGTTTACAACAAGAGCGACTTTTTTGTCAATCGCTATGACCGCTACCAGCAGGAACAAAACAAACACCTCGCTCAGCAACAAATATTGCAAGGCCTGCCATCGCGGTTGATTGAAGTTTTTGCCGTATTGGGCTTTTTTATTCTGATTGTGCTCCATCAATGGCTTGGCAAAAACGCCTCGCTCGATTTCATCACCATCGGTGCCTTTTTAGCCGCTTCGTACAAAATTATACCGGGCATTGTTAAGATTTTAAATTGCAGCGGGCAAATCAAAACTTATGAATTTACGCTGCCCGATCTGACTAACACCATCGCTACCGACGACGATACCGAACCTACAGAAAATCACATCGAATCAATTACTTTTAAACAGGTATCTTTCAGTTATAAAAATCGCTTTATATTAAACGGGTTGAGCTTTGATATCAAACGGGGTGATATTACTGCCCTTTCCGCAAATTCTGGGAAAGGGAAAACAACGGCGATCAACTTATTGCTCGGCTTTTTAAAGCCTGACGAAGGTGATATTTTATTCAACGGCATCTCAACCAGCTCTGCCGGGCGTAAAATTTACTGGAACAGAATTTCGTACCTCAAACAACAAACCTTCTTTATCCATGATACTATTTTAAAAAACATTACTTTAAGCGATGACAAACCGGATGAAAAGAAGTTAACAGACGCGCTTAAGATCAGCGGCTTTGAGGCCGAAGTTAATAAACGGCCGGATGGGCTCAATTATATCATTAACCAGGATGGTAAAAATTTAAGCGGCGGCCAACGGCAACGATTATCCCTGGCTCGCGCCTTATATCACGACTTTGATTTGCTGATACTGGACGAACCATTCAGCGAGTTGGATGAGCAGGCGGAGACAGCCATCTTGAAGCACCTGCAAAGCCTCGCGCAAGCAGGAAAGGCAATTATCCTGATCACCCATCATACGGCCAGCCTGGCTTATTGCAATAAAATAATCGGCTTAGATGAACCACACTATGCATAAGCCTGAAACTTTGGTGATCTTGTCGCCCGGTTTTCCGGTGAATGAGGAAGATAGCGTGTGTTTGCCTTTACAACAGATCTTTATCCGTTCGTTAGCCAACCTTTATCCAAAACTTAACATCGTCGTTTTAGCTTTTGAATATCCCTTCGCAAAAAAAACATACTGGTGGTTTGGTATTCAAGTGATTGCTTTTGGCGGCCAAAACAAAAACAGGTTGTACCGTTTATTGAACTGGGTACGGGTATGGCAACAACTGCGTAAACTCAAAAAACAAAACCACGTTATTGGCCTGCTGAGTTTTTGGGTTGACGAGTGCGCCTTTATAGGCCACTATTTTGCCAGGCGGCATCATTTGAAGCATTTCAGTTGGATACTGGGCCAGGATGCGAAAGCGGGCAACCGTTATTTTAAGCTAATTCGGTTCAGGCCCCAATCGTTAATTGCCATTTCTGATTTTACGCGCAAGCTCGTGCATAAAAACTACGGCGTAATGCCTGCACATACCATTACATCGGGTATTGATACCGGTATGTTTATGCCATACAACGGCATTCGCGATATTGACATTTTAGGAGCAGGATCATTAATAGCGCTTAAACAATACGATATGTTTATTGATGTGGTTAAAGCCGTTGCCCGGCAGATGCCCAACGTCAGGGCGGCTATTTGTGGTAAAGGCCCGGAGAAAGAAAAGCTATTACAATTAATAGCGCAAAACAACTTAGAAAAAAACATTGTGCTTTTGTACGAAGTTCCGCACACGCAGGTGGTAGCACTGATGCAACGTAGCCGTGTCTTTTTACATCCTTCGGCATATGAGGGCTTTTCGGCGGTGATGTTAGAGGCTTTATATGCCGGTGCGCAGGTGATATCTTTTGTAAAACCGATGGACCAGTCTTTCGATCATCACTACGTGGTTAACGATACCGAACAAATGCAGAAAAAAGCTTTAGCTATTCTTGATGATCGGGACTGTGACCATGAGCCCGTTTTGGCATATCCTATCCAACAGGTTGCAAGCAGCATCATGCAGTTATATCGTTAAATTGAGGTTACAACACGTTCAATGCCCTGCGCAATAGCTTGGAATGAAAGATTTGATTGGAAATACTTTATCGACTTTTTCTTACCTTCCTCAATGTCCATTTCCTGGGTTTTTTGAAGTGCCGATAATAAAGCGGCCTCGCTGCCGGGTTCGTACAGCAACCCGCAATTACCGTTATTAGTCATCATCCGAAACGAAGAAATATCGGTTAAAACCGGGATGCAACCGCACGACATTGCTTCGCAAACAGCCACTCCCGCAGCTTCATAAAACGATCCGGAAATTAAAAAATCGGCACTGTTAAACCAGTATAACAAGTCGGGACGAGATACTTTGCCTACCAGTGTAACTAAATTACAAGGCGCTTTTTGCTCATCCAGCAGGGCCAATACTTCGGGTAACAGCTCTTCGGTCTGGTAAATCATGTATAGTCGTGCCGAAATGTTAACTTCAGCGAATTTTAAAAACGCTTTAACCACATTTAACGGGTCTTTATTTTGATTGAGGCGGCCCACCCACAAAAAAATGGGCGCTCCATTAATCCCGGTTTTTGCTAAGGCTATATCCTTATCAACAGGATAAAATACAGATGATACTTCCATTACGCCTTGAATTTTATCGGCCTTTTGCAGATTCCCTTTTTCCACCCATTCCATGCCCAATTCGCGCGAAGCAAATAAGTAAGCGTCTACACCACGGTCGGCCAGTTGCTGCAAGAGTTTTTTAACGCCGGTAAAGGGTTGCTCTGCATGATGCTGCACGATGATCCTGGTAGCTGAGCCCAGGCAAAGCTTAAACTGGATCAATTGAAGCGGAAAATGCAGGCCATGGATAAATACGATATCGGGCTCCAACCCTTTAATAAATTGGTGCATTTGCAATGGGAATATCAAGCCGATTTTGGAGAAGCGCTTAAAATGATAGTGCACGCCCTTGTTTAAGTACTCACCCTCGTAATCAATTTGCTCTATGCTAATTACCTGCTGTTTGGCAGCAAGGGCTTCCAGGATGCCGGTGTAAAAATTGATGCGGTTGAGCCAACTTTCAGGATTGCTAAATCCGGGAGAGTAAACGTAGCTGGCGAAAACAATTTTCATAAGCTGCCGAAGATAATTATTGCTGAAATGTGCCGATTGGAAACCGGGCTTCCGGATAGTATTGCCAAATTTGCTCAATTAAGCCCGGCAAATCACCTTGTACATATTTAACAACACCATTCATCTTGATCTTGTTAAAACTGCTTAAATCAATATGCGTCAATTGCCCAAACAGTATCTCATCAAACAGCCGGATCTCTCCCTGGTGCATCACCATTAAAATAGCCTCAGGCTCAATTTTAAAAAAAGACGTTAAATCATCCCCATCACTTTGGTCAACCACTACAATATCCGCCAGTTTACCCCTGGCAATGTTGCCCGAATTGATATTCCATATTTTTGCAGCCGTAGATGTTAATGATTGATATAGTTCATCGTCGGTTAAAAAGGCTGTTTTTTTTGTCATCCGGATATGATCCCAAATATCCCAGTTCGCGGTCAAGGTAGAATCGGTACCAAACAAGATAGGCACAGTGGCTTTAAGCTTGTTAACCGACGCCGTCCTATTGAGCAAAAAATAATTGGTTTGCAGGCACCATACCAGCGCTTTAAAATGCTGCGCCTGCTGTTCATTCATGGCTACTCCATGTACTCCTATGATTTTACGACGTAATTTATTCTGGCAAATCAGCTCATCTATTTCATCGGCAGAAGCCTGGTCCGTCCCCTCGCCTATATGGATCACTGCCGGAACATTCATTTTAAACGGGTTATTAAGCCTGAGCCGCCACCGCTTTTCAAGCTTAACAGAATGCAGGCTCTGGCACCGGTCAAAAACGGTAATCAAAGGCCGGTCTTTATATTGCTTTTTTCCATGATCTACTACCGTTGTCACTCCGCAAAGCAGGTTCTTATAGATGCCCCATTGTGCCCTCAGCGCTGCCGGAACTTTTAATACTTTATTAATTTGTTCTTTATGGTGCAGATGAATGGTTTCGCCCCATTCAACATAGTTCGAATAGATTTGATCACCTAATTGAGGGAATAAGTTAAAATCCAGATGATCGTGAGAATTGATCAATCCAGGCAAAGCCATCGCGTTAGCAAATATGATCTCATGATCTCCGGCGAAACCGTTAAGCGAATCAGACACTTCCGATATGAGCTTTCCCCGGGTCTGTATATTTAAAACGCCCTTGTAACCCATCAACTTTAAACCGCTTAAAACCATTACACTTTCTTTAAATGCAAGCCATAAATCATCGGTGTGCCTCTAAACTTCTGGTACACGTGCATGGCATCCTGCTTGATATAATAGTGCATTACACTGTTGTCTATAATCTTTTCTATATCCTGAACAACTAACAAGCCCTGCCTTTCAAAAAACGCTTTAATCAACCCGGTTGAATGAACAAAGTTTTGAATTGGGATATGCCTGTTTTGGTATTGAAAAGTACGTTTGCCGCCCGCTGCCAGTGCCGTTGGGTGAAAATCGGTAATTATCATATCGCCCCCGGGCTTTAATACCCGGCACCATTCCAGCAGCGCTTCTTCAATATTTTCAATATGGGCAACCGTAAGGGTAGATATGATCAGGTGGTAAGTATGGTCGGGGATAGCGTTTAAAAAATTGTCCTTGATTTGAACCGTGTTTGCATCGGGGAATTTAAGCTTCAGGCGTTTGAGCATTCCTTCAGAAACATCGTAACCAGTTAAACTTGCCGGTTGGTTTTGAAATAAGCGGGGCCAATGCCTGCCGGTTCCGCAGCCTATATCCGCAATAACCCTACCTTTAACGGGCACCTGCTCCATCAACTGTCCAAACACCATATGGTCCAGGTGAAACATCAGGTTGTCGGGTTGGTCATCGTAATTATCGGCCCACAGGTTGTATGCTTCCCGAGGCTCTCTGTCGGGAATATGAAGGGCCTTGTATCTAATTAAATTTCTGATGGTTTGTAACATGGCTGCAGCATATTGATTATACGATATATCAGCAATACGGCCCATTTTTAACAAGGGTTGCCCACCCAATTATTATTTATACCAGGCAACCACACTTCAAACTGCTGCGTAATGAATAATACAAGCAACATCGATTTAATTACTCAGATCTATGAATAAGGTTTTACTGTTCAATCCGCGAAGCGCCAATGCCACCTTCCGCATACCTAATTCTATCTTAAACATCGCGGCATCTATTGATGGCTGTTATGATTGGGTGATTGTGGATGGCAACCGCGAAACCGATCCGCAGCAAACTATCCTCAATTATCTGGCCAGCGGCGAGTTTAAATATTTAGGCTTCTCGGTTATGCCCGGCCCGCAATTAAGGCAGGCCATCCCCATTGCCAAGGCTGTTAAACAACAGTTTAAAGAAACCACCATGATTTGGGGCGGTTATTTCCCGTCAAACCACTCCAAAGTTGTGCTCGACTCGGGCTATGTAGATTTTATTATCAACGGCCCCGGAGATCATTGCTTCCCCAAGCTATTGGACGCGTTGGAAAATTTTTTACCTTACGAGTTTATTAAAAACCTGATTTATAAAGCAAACGGGCAAATAGTTAAAAATGCTAAAGAAGACCTGATTGACCAAGATGCGTTGCCGCCGCTCCCCTACTCTAAACTGAACCGGTTTTATCCGATGGAAAAATACCTGGGTAAAACTTACTTAGGCGAACGCACATTTGCTTACCACTCCAGCATTGGCTGCCCCTTTACCTGTTCGTTTTGTGCCGTAGTGCCTATTTACGAAGCACGCTGGAAAGCCAAATCGGCCAGGTTTGTTTATCAGGACGTTAAATACATTAAGGATAATTTTGGCGCCGACGCGATTGAGTTTCACGATAATAACTTTTTTGTGTCCGAAAAACGGGCCGTTGAGTTTTCAAACCTGGTAAAAAACGAAAACATGACCTGGTGGGGAATGGCCCGGATTGATACGATGGATAAGTTTAAAGATGCCTCGCTGGCCGCCATACGCGAAGCCGGGTGCAAGGTGATTTTTTTTGGTGCCGAAAGCGGCAACGATAAGGTTTTAGCGCAAATGGACAAAGGCGGCACCCAATCGGGCGAGCAAATTATCCGCTTTGCCGAACGGATGAAAAAGTTCGATATCATTCCCGAATACTCTTTTGTATTAGGTACACCCGCCCCCAGCCCCCAACAGGTACAGCAACAAATTGATTTTGATATCAATTTTATTAAACAGGTAAAAAGGGTAAACCCCCAAACCGAAATTGTGATATATACCTACAGCCCTGTACCCACCGAAGGTTCGGCAATGTATGAAGATGTGCTTGCCCAGGGTTTTAAATTCCCGGCTACGCTGGAAGACTGGATAAGCCCGGCCTGGGAAAGCTTCGACCTGCGTAAAAACCCGCTGACACCCTGGTTAACACCGGAAATGATAGACAGGATAAGAAACTTTGAAACCGTGCTGAATGGCCTTTACCCCACGGTTACAGACATCCGGATGAACGAACTGAAAAGAAAGGCCATCAAATTGATGTCGGGTATCAGGTATAAAGTGAACCTTTACAATTACCCCTACGAAATTAAGTTATTACAAAAGATGTGGAAATACCGGCAGCCGGAAATACAAGGATTTTAAACAGTGTTACACCCGAGCCAAACTTACCTGATTGTATGAGCAAGATCCTTTTCACCCATTCATACTTTTTACAATTCGACCCCAAACAAAGGGAACTGGGACAGCCCTACCCTCCGCTTGGAACGCTTTACGCCGCAGCGCTGATGCGCCAGAACGGTTATAACGTAAGCTTATTTGATACCATGTTTTCGCAATCTGCCCAGGAGCTTAAGCAAGCTATTGAAAAAGACAGGCCCCGTTTTTTTGTGATTTATGATGATGGGTTTAACTACCTCACCAAAATGTGCCTGACCAACATGCGCGAGGCCGCGTTTGAAATGTGTAAGCTTGCCCGTGAATTGGGCTGTACCGTCATCGTTTCCAGTTCGGACTCTACCGACCATTATGAAACGTATTTACACGAAGGCGCCGACTTTGTTTTGATAGGCGAAGCCGAAGCTACGCTGCTGGAGCTGATCAACACGATTCAAAACGATGCCGACGCATACCAAAATATTGATGGAATAGCTTTTCTGCAAAACGGATCGGTTAAAAAAACTCCCGCCCGCAGTGTTTTAAAAAATCTGGACGAGTTGCCCTTGCCTGCCTGGGACCTGGTTGATATGGAAAGTTACCGCCAAAGCTGGTTAAAAAGCAAGGGGTATTTTTCGCTGAATATGAGCACTACCCGGGGTTGCCCCTTTAAATGCAACTGGTGCGCCAAACCTATTTATGGCAGCCGCTACAATTCGCGGAGCCCGGAGCATGTGGTTAAAGAGCTGAAACTGCTCAGGGACCAGTATCAGATGGACCATATTTGGTTCTGTGATGATATTTTCGGTTTAAAACCAGGCTGGCTAATTGAATTTGCCAGGTTGGTTAAGCAGGAAGATTTAAACTTTAGCTACAAGATACAAACCCGTGCCGATTTGCTGTTACAGGACGACCAGATTAAAGCCCTGGCCGCGTCGGGATGCGATAATGCCTGGATAGGCGCCGAAAGTGGGTCGCAACGGATATTGGATGCCATGGACAAAGGGACTACCATTGAACAGATTTATACCGCTACCCGGCTCTTAAAAAAGAATGGTATTAAGCCCTCGTTCTTTATCCAGTTTGGTTACTTGGGCGAAACCAGGGAAGATATAGCCTTAACCATTCAAATGATCAATGAGTTGTTACCATACGAGATCGGTATCTCGGTTTCATACCCGCTGCCCGGAACCGTTTTTTACCAGAAAGTAAAAGCGGCTATGCAAAGCAAAACCAACTGGACAGACTCCGACGAGATGGCACTGATGTTCAGCAATACTTACCCGCCTGCTTTTTACAAGCAACTGCACAGGTATGTACATCAAAACTATCATAAACACCTGGCCAAAAACAGTTTGATGAAGCTTTTTACCGATCCGCTGCATATCACCGCAAATACCGTTAAAAAGGCTTTATCAATTTTATATTACACCCCGGTAACCTTTGTTGAGAAGCTGAAACTATCGCAATTGGAAAGGGCGACCTCATGACAAAGGTGGCAAGTCCAGTTAACGAACAATTTTCGGCGGAGGCATTCAGCAAACAGTCGGGCATATTTGATCAGCTTTATCAGCCTAATACCATCATCGGCTACAAAAGGGAACGCGTAAGGTCTCACGTCTCCAATTATCTGAAAGCCGGCAGCTCTATCCTTGAGCTTAACAGCGGAACCGGCGAGGATGCCGTTTTTTTTGCCCGGGAGGGCCACCGCGTTCATACCACCGATATATCTGCCGGGATGCAGCATGAGTTAAAAAAGAAAGCTGAAGCCAATGGCTTAGCAAACCGCATCAGTACCGAGCTCTGCTCTTACACTTGCCTAAGCCAGTTACAGAACAAGGGGCCTTACGATATGATTTTCTCCAACTTCGCCGGGCTAAATTGTACAGATGGACTGGAAGGTGTTTTACTATCGTTATCACCCTTACTCAAAACAGGAGGAACAGCTACGCTGGTTATACTGCCCAAGTTTTGCCTGTGGGAAACCCTACTTATCTTTAAAGGAAAATTTAAAACAGCCACCAGGCGTTTTTTTAGCGACAAGGGTGCAAGCGCGCATATTGAGGGTACGTACTTTAAATGCTGGTACTATAACCCATCGTTTGTTATTGATACGCTGAAAAACTCGTTCGATGTATTATGTGTTGAGGGCTTATGCAGCCTGGTTCCGCCATCGTACATAGAGGGCTTTGCGGAGAAACATCCGCGGATGTACCGCTTCTTAATCAAGCACGAAGAGCGGTTAAGGTACAGCTGGCCCTGGCGGTTTATAGGCGACTACTACATCATTACGCTCCAAAAAAAATAACATTAAACCTGCGCCATGCTATCTTGGTGCTCCTTTAAAAGTTGCTGTACCTTGTTTTGATATCTTTTTACCAGGTTTTGCTGAAAGTTTCCGGGATCAGGCTTTGCATAGTGCTTAGAGGCTTTCATACCCATAATGAGGCCTTTGGCATTCAATTTTTTACGCTGTGTTTTTTTTAACCAGCGGGCTCCGGTAATTTTACAGAGCAAACTATCTAAGGCATCCCCCACCCGATGATCCAGAATTGTTTCTGCCAGGGTTTTTATAAAAGATTTTTTTAGCGGATTGGCGGTTGATACCCGCATATAATTATTGGGCAGATAAGCCATTGTCCAGGCATTGGCCGAATAAAAGTGCTCAAACGCAATATCGCCCTCTAAGGGTATCAGGGTAACAATTTCGGTGGCGGTATAAATATTTTTTTCAACAATTTCCAGTTCCTGTTCGTCTATAAAATAGTTCATGCAAAAAAAGTGTTCCTTGTTTACCAAAAAGGTTAACTTTTTAAATAAATGCATCAGGGTGCGGGCAAGCCAAAGCCGGTTTGGCGCCGTAATAATAAACAGGTCGATATCTGATTGCTCGTCGGCAAAGTTTTTCGATAATGATCCCGAAATAGCAATCCCCCGCACAAACGGGAAACGGATGAGCAATTTGCAAACCTTTGCAGCTACCGGCATCATCTGGTTGGCTTTTAAATTGCCGTTACGCCTCCTGATGGCTATTTGCGGATCATCCCTCAGGGTATAAAAAGTATCGAAGCAATAAATACAGTTGTGCGCCAACAGATAAGCCAGGCCATCGGTAAATAAATTATGATCACATTTTTCCCCAAGAAATAAAAATATTTCGGCCTGTGTTAACGGATAATTAAACACATCAAAATACGCCAGGGCGGCTATGATATTTTTATTGATCGATGGCAAGTTCTGATGTTTTAACTGGTAGTTTTTCAAGCTATTATAGTATTTAGGCCTTTATATATAACACGCATAAACAGATAAAATGGTTGCCCTAAAAAACAATTAATTATATAGTTATGGCATTCAACGGCCTTCCTTTCGCGTAAGCGAAAAATGAAAAAAAGAAGCCATAAAATAGGGTTCCTTTGTCAACATCGAGCAAATTTTCAGAGATGCCAACCGTGGCTACTAACAACATAAAGGAAAAAAAGATCACATCTTTTGATCTGATAGAATTATTAAAGCCGTAAGCCAGGGTGGCGAGGTAAATAAGCAAGCCAACGATACCCGTTTTTAATAAAAAACTTAAATATTCATCGTGTGCGTTAAGCCCGTTAAGGTAGGCACTATAGAGCTTTTTATTGAAGTAAGCATCTTTAAGCAAAGCGATCTCCGAGCCGGAACCATGGCCAATAACGGGCGATTGGGCTATCAACCCAACGGCGGTTTCCCAGCGTGCCAGGCGCGGATCTGTCGATTCATTTTTCTGCGCCTGCGATAAGTCTTTCTCCAGATCGGTAAAATATCGCTCTCTGAACGTGGCTGATTTGGATATTGCCCAAACGGAAGTGCCCGCTATAACCAGGCATGCGGATATAAACATAACGCGCCTTTTTCCGCTTAACATAAAAAATGGTATGGCAATACTCACAGCGATGAGCAAGGCGGCCAAAACAGATTTGGAGCTAAGCTGAATGAGCCCCGCAAAAAGCAGCATGCAACAAGCGGCATAAAACAGCTTATACACAGCCTTGCCAGGTTTAATAAGCGTATAAAGTAAATAAACCAGGGCCAAACCAACCTGCAAGGCAAAAAAGGTGGCATGCATGCCAATCGGGTCCGAAAAATTATGGTTGGTAAATAATGGGCTCCAAAGTGTGTTTAAGGGATACCTATAAAACCGGATAACCCTTAAAGCATCCAGGTATAAAAACGCAACGGTTAAGGTGCAACACAGGGCAAATACCATCAGTAAGCGATCACGATATTTTTCCAGGTTGAGCGTTGTTAAACAAAAAAGCACGGGCATCAGCACGATGACCAGTTGCCGGCCTAACTCAACCCCAGCCTCATTTTTGTTGGCGCTGTAGAGCATGCCCAAGAGCGTCACAAAAAAAACCGACTGCAATACCAGCGTCCTGGTGTGAAGAAGCATTTTTAAACGCTCCTTTTTTACATGCAACAAGGTGTGTACAGCAAAGCTGATGATGATGAGATGGCTGTAAAAAAAATCGAAGGGTAAACTGGCCAGCAAAAACAATAAGTGGTAATAACTTATTTTATTGGTCAGGCTGTCGTCAATAAAAAAAAGCTTTTTCATTAGCCGTGTGCTTGGTTAAACTTTAGGATAAACCGGTATGGCCGCTTACTACGGTGTTAAGCCGGGAGTGGTAAAAGCAATCTAAAATATACTCTTCGTACTGGTCTATAATTTTTTCCCAGTTAAACTGGTTCTGTATTTTATAGAGGTTGTTTTTTACCATGGCGGTTTCGTGCGCCTGGCGTTGTACGGTTTCAACAATATGCTTTACTTCGCCAGCGTCAGAAAAATAAAAGGCATCGTTAGTTAACACCGCCTGGTTAAAGGGATTATTATGAGCGGCTATGAGGGCCTCGCTGGCCATAGCCTCCAATAAGGACGGATTGGTACCACCCACGCTATGCCCGTGAAAATACAGGTACGAATTATTCTGCATAGCCCTTACCCGCACATTATCAAAAATTGGCCCCTGGAATTGTATACGCTCGTCGTTATTAAATTTATTGGTGATAAACTTGCCAAAGCGGTTGCCGGTATCACCAATAACCTTAAAGTTTTTATCCGAGTTACTGCTGTTAAAGCCCTCTAAAATAGTTTCTATATTATTTTCGGGCTCCATTCTGGCCATCAGTAAAAAATAATCGGGGTTTACATTAGCATTCCGTTGCTGTTCTCCCCTTTCCTCGTCGCCTATCAAATCGGCCCCATACGGAATATATTTACTGTCAATCTCATATTTTTCGCCCAGGTACGATTTAATGGCCACCGAATCGGATATATAGTAATCGCTGTATTTTACGGCCAGCTTTTCGGCAAATTTTAAAAACTGCTGCACTTTTTTGGAGTACTTCGAGCGTTTCCACTCCAGCCCATCCATGTTGGTAATGATCACGCTTTTTTGCGGATAAAGCAGCCCCCATACCGAACTGCTGGTATAGCCCATAATCAGCACCACATCAAACTTTTTGCGGCGTGCATCCATAATGCAGTTAAAATCGTAAACAAACTGTCCGGCAGCGCCAATAGCATACTCAGGGTCGTAACAATGCACAATGTCAACACCGTTCCAGGTATCCTCCTGATAAGGGTGATTGTGCGAATTATATACCGATACCGAATGCCCCCTTTGTACCAACCCAGCAGAAACATATTCAGATATATGTTCAAAGCCACCGTAATGGTTGGGTATTCCGCGGGTTCCTAAAATTGCGATCTTGAGTTTCATCTCTGTATCATTTAGTGTTTAATTGTAAATGGGGTGAGCCATATCCGCATAGTCGGGGTATGGTCGCTTCGCTTTTTAAGCTATCAGCTAATAAATTGTTAAACAGGCTGGCGCTTTGCTGCCACTGGTACCGGTTTAATACCACCTGGCTTATATTTTCAAGAAAGCTCTCCGTCGGTGGGTTGGAGATGACAGCCTTCAGTTTCGCTTCAAAATCAGCCTCATTATCCGGATGGAACGTGTAGGGCGCAAAAAAATCAAAATCGCCCATCGCGGTAGCCGACGAACACAAAACGGGTACTTGGCAAACCGCGGCCTCCAACGGCGGAATGCCGAACCCTTCGGCTGCGGATGGATAAACAAATAAGCGGCAGGCCGCATAAAAAGCTTGCAGATCGGCCTGCTCCACCTGCCTAAACCAGTAAAAATTGGAAGCTTGTTCGGCTGATAAATTTTGTATAGCCCTGTTTAGCGCCTCAACGGCGATAGATTGCTGGCCGATAAATACCAGCGGGATATTATTTTTATAAAGCTGCAGTTTAAGGTATTGGTTAAGCAGCAGCGCGTGGTTTTTACGCGGCTCAACCCGGCTTACAAACAATACAAAATTTTCTATCCCAAACTTGGCCTTAATGAGTTGCCGGGCCCTGGTTTTTGAAAACACGGGCTTGCTTACACCGTTAGGTATCACTTTGATTTGCCGTTGAGGTATATTATAGTGATGGGCAATCCGTTCCTTCGAATAATTAGACACGGTAGTTTTAACAGCGGCTCCTTTAATGCTCCTGGCAAACAAGATGTTTCTGCTCACGCGATAAGCGGAAGAAAAAGCAGTAGGAAAATCGTTAAAAAGCACATCGTGTGTAGTTACAATATACCGGCAGCCACGTTGGGGCAAGGGCGTTAAGTATTGAAAATGTGCAAAATCAAACCGGTACTGTTTAATATAGGCTGGTATATCAAATATAAAGCGCAGCATATTAATTCGGTGCTTTTTGTACGGCAATATATTGGCCTGCTTTACGGTTGGAAACAGCTCCATCAGCCTTTCGGTATGTTGTACCCCCCAATAAATATCAAGGCCGGGGTAGGTTAAAAGTTGGGTATAAAGCTCCCTGATAAAGGTTTGTGTCCCCTGGAAACCGGCATCAAAGGAGTGCGCGTCAACAAATAACTTAACAGGCTTAGTTTTCATGCTCAAGCCCTCCCATAGCTTTAAACTTGCCAACGTTATATAATTTGAGCAAGGCATTGGCCGGCAAAAACGATAATAAAAACAGGATGTAGCTCTTCCAGTCCAGGCGGTTAATTACAATTACCTTTTTTAAGTTTTCGCGGGCCTTTAATGGCTGGTGGTTGTTCCACAAAAACTTTTTGCCCAGCAGCGCGTGGTATGCCCCGTGTTTAATGGTATCATTGCCCTGCATTTTGCCTATCGCTTTTAGCTGCTGCCCCTCCTCTGCCGAGATGTAGCCATTTTTTAGCGCCGTGTATTTAATTCGCCTGAACTCGCGGCTCCTCCATTTTTCGTCAATCGTAATCGATTCGGGATTTAGCCGAACTTTAATCAGCGGTTGCGAAAAATTAAATGCCTTTACGCTCCTTAATATATTGCGCCATAACAGGTGGTCTTCAAAGCTATACGCGCTTTTATCGTAACCGCCGAAACCAATGATCACCTCTTTTTTATAGAAAACGCTGGAATGTATAAACGGACAAACGGTATAATTTAATTGCCGGATCTGCTCGTTGCTGTAGGCCGGCGGCTGAAAATTGAAAACATGCTGGCCGTGCATATCGGTATAATCAACCGCGGAGCCCAGTATATCATATTCCGGGTTTGATACCATGAAATCATACTGGGTTTCCAGTCTTTTTGGATAGCAAATATCATCGGCATCAAACCGGGCTATATAGGGTGCCCGTGCGTAAATAAGGCCGGTGTTCAGGGCGCATGCAACCCCGCCGTTTGGTTGTGTAATTACAACAATCCGCTGATCATCAAAGGTGTTTATTACGGCTAAAGTGTCATCGGTAGAGCCATCGTTAATAATCAGCAACTCAAAATCAATAAAGGTTTGGTCCAGTACCGATTGGATAGCCGGGGCAATGTAGTCGGCGGCGTTATAAGCCGGCATTAAAACGGTGATCTGCGGGTTACTGGTTTCCATTATCTTCAGTTTTAAGTGATGATGCCTCTTTCATGTTAACCAGTAACAGCAGTTCAAATAGCACAACTACTGATAATTGCTCAAACCAATATTCCAGCAGAAAAGCGCCTGCCATCATCATAAGTAAGGGAATGCCATAGGTAAGCTTTTTATAATCGCGCAAAAAATAACCGAGGTAATAAATCAAAAACGCCCCGAGGCCAATCAGGCCATACTCGCCCAAAAGCTGATCGTAAACCGAGTTTGGCGAATTAACAAGCGAGTGCAGGCCATCTGCCCGACTAAAAAAGTTGAGGTAAATATCCAGGTGGCCGGTCAAAAAATCGCCACTGATATAAGCAAACCTCGGTGGATATTTACCCGCGAAGCCTAAGCCGGTAGCCCTGAAAGCCGTTTTGGACGAAAAATTGCCAACCCCATCTCCCGTTAAAAGCTTTTGCGGATGCGTTTTTAAAAAATGCTCCGTTTGTGCTATCGCTATCAGTTTACCGGGTAAGGTTTCTTGTTGATCCTTATTTTTTGAGAATGGCAGGTTTGCTTTGTGCGCGCTGATAAAATTTAAAAGCGTTAATGACTCTGAAGTGCTGGTGTCTACGTGTTGAAACGGTTTTGAATCAATATCCGGGCCAGGTATAAAGTGTTTGTCTTCTACCGGTGCAGCCGTTGTTGTAATGGTTGATGTTTTATTTTTGATAGTAAGCCGGTATAAGCTATCCAGATAAAGCTGCGCAATTTTCCTTTTTTGTGCTTCAGGATCCTGGGAATTATCCAAACTGCCTGTAACTGGCCGGGCAGGTATGCTTACAACTGGTTTAGCGGGTAGCTCATGATGAAATGCCTTGGCATATAATTTTAATACATATTCGTTATTTTGAGGAGATACCTTCAAAATGAAGACAACCCAAAACAGAATACATACTACGATGAGGCTTTTTTGATCTTTACTGGTTTTGAATATAAATAATAGAAGCAAGATCGCCATCAGCATTAAATCAACCGCATTACTCCCGGTAAGCAACAGTACCGCCATACACAAAAGCGCCATCGGTGCGTGCTTTTTAACCAGGAAATAAATCACACCGAAAGCATTGATTACCGCGTTGGTTGTAGAAATATCAAAGGTTAATCCCCTGATATAATCGCCCGTGCCGATGAAATATTTTTGGTATTGACCCTGGTACAGGTATGGATTAACCGTATGGATCTCCATGATGATGCTCAGCAGGTTAAAAATTGAAACAGCGGCATTGAGCGCAAAAAAAACCAGAACAGTGCGATGGATTACACCGGGCTCGTTCCTGTTAACGGCAAGCTTAATTTGGTGGAGAGCTAATATGCATAGCAGCCAAAATATCACCCCGGTAAAAAACACGAGGTTATAATTAAGCTGATTATTATTGATGCTGATGACCCGGTTGATAACAGCGATGCCGATTATGATGGGATAAAAAAGCGGCAGGGTAGATTTTTTGAACTTAAAGCCAAATTTAAAATCAAACTCCAGCAGGTAGATCAGCACAATGGCGAAAATTTTAACCCCTATCTTCACATTCAAAAAAAGAATTAAAAAGGCAAGCAATTTCCAGTCGACGGTTGCCACATGCTTTTTCAATTTAAAAAAGATAGTATTGCTGTTGAGTTCCATATTGTATTCATCACCCGGAAAAAATTCCTGATTTTAACCGCTAACCGGTATCCCTGTAATGGGTTTGGTTAGTGTTTGATATTGGCAATACGGCGTAAAAAATGAAACGGTTGCCTAAGCAAAATCGAGAATGCAAATACCGGTTAGCGAAACAGCCCGGTAATGCTGCGGTAATCGCTTATCCGGAGCTGCCTGGTAATAAACAACGCTATAAAATAAATACCTGTTGCGGATAAAAGGATCAGCCCGGTATCGGTAAATAGCAGCACAGCAATAAAGCCGCTTGCCAAAGCGCAAAGCGTGCTGCTTAATAAAGGCACCCACACCCGGCGCAGGCCTTCAACATCGTTCAGTTTAATAAACAATCCGCATTGAACCAGCATGGCCACCAGGTAGGCTAAAGCCGCGCCTTCGTTCTTAAAAAAAGGGATCAGCAAAATGTCCCCGGCAAGGTTAACAATAACGCAGATCATCATCACCCGGAATATCATCTTCAATTTACCTTGGGCAAAACTGATGCTCCACAAAAAATTGTTGAGGTATAAAACGGGCATACCAAGCGACAGGATAAAAATCGTTTTTGAATTTACCTCGCCATATTTGTAGTGCGTAATCCAATCCATCAATGGTGCCCAGCATAAACATAATAGCAACGAGATGAGGGCTGCTACAATCATTTCCATCCGGACGAGCAGCTGCAGGCTGGCCACAGGGATATGGCCGCTTTTAATTAAACGCGTAAACCAGGGCACCAGTAAAGGGGCCAGGGCCAGCAGAGGAAGGGTACTCATTTCAATAACTTTATAAGCAAAACTATACTCCGCCAGTTTGGCTGCCGAAACCATTGTCCCGATAAATATCCAATCAAACCGGGCCAGCGCCGACGAAAAAATAACAACACCCACCTGCGGGAGCGACTCTTTGACCAATTGAAAGTATTGCTTTTTATTCCAACTAATAACAAGGGGAATTTTAAGCTTCCGTTTGAATAAAATAACGCTAACTACTAATTCGGCAACATCGCCCAATATAAATATGGCTACCACGTTATTAAGCGTTACATGATGCAGCCACGCCAAAAGTAAAAGCGCCAGGCCACGAAGGATATTGGACACCACCAACATTGCCGATAATAATTTAAACCGCTCAAAACCGGCGGCAAATTGTTTAAACGGAGTTGAAAAAAAGATCATCAGTTTACCGATGCCAATGAGCAGCAAAAGCCTGTAAGAAACCATTGCCTGCGGTAATATATCATTGAGCAGAAGCAGAACGGCATAAAATACAATCCCGCTTAATACCACATGAAACAGATAAACCGAAAGTAAAGTCCCGGGGGCGCTGTCTGTAGAAGCAATCTTACGGACTACAACCGGCTCCATCCCAAAAGATAAAATATTTAAAACGGTTAACAGAATGGCGAGAACGAGGTTAATTTGACCGAAACTGTTTTTATCCAGGCCGGTAGAGAGCACAAAGAAAATAATTAAGCCGAAACACTGGTTAACAATGAGTTGAATGGCATTTACAGAAAGATTTTTGATGAATTTAATTTTCACTATTCAGTACATTCACTCAAGTTAGTCATAATTATAGTTTATAACTATAACTTTTCAAAATAAAATAGACAAAATCAATAATCAATAACGAGCGATTCATCCGCATAAACAATTTCGTTTTTTTTATCGGTGCATTCCATCTCTTTCAGGAGTTTATATTTAAGCCGGGTGTGTTTTACGGTCATTTTAGCGATCTGTAATCCGGCCATGCCATCTATAAATCCCAAAAACAAAATGTAGTTTTTGATGAAGCTAAATACAGGAGACACATGCCGTTTAATTAAGGTTGATTTTTTTCCGCTTAGATGATATTTCTCCGCGCTCAGGACGGCATAGTTTTCAGATTTTTGATTGAAATCGTGGATATCCTTAACCGAAAAATGATGCAGGCTGCCTTTAAGCTTGCTGCGTTTTACATCGGCAGGTAAACACAGGGTTTCGTGCACGGGCGATTCGGACCAACTTACATAGCTGCGATGGAATAAACGGATATGATGATCGCGCCCCCATTTTCCAAAACGGATCTGCTTTTCGCCAAAGTATGATTTGAATTTGATATCGTATACCACCATCGGATTATCAAACGGTAGCTGCTGTAGCGCTTGTATCAATTCATTATCGGGCACTTCGTCGGCGTCCAGGCTCAATATCCAATGATATTTGGCCAGTTTAATCCCTTTATTTTTGTTAGCCGCGTAACCGTCCCATTTTTTTTGGAATACACGACAACCGGCCTCCGTAGCTATCTGCACCGTGCCGTCGGTACTGCCGTTGTCAATTATAACAATATCGTCCGTTATCAGCCTGGCTTTAGCAACACAGCAAGCAATAATTTCAGCTTCGTTTTTAGTGATAATGACAACCGAAACAGGCACCATAGCGTATCGTATAAGTAAATAATATAAAGCCATCACGTGCATTGGAGCCAATTGGTTGCTTTAAAAGGTAAATATTTGGTGCCCTCATTTTTACCGCTATTGTACAAAGCCAGCCATTATAAATTAAATTATTATCAATCAGTCTTTTATATATAAATTTATTTTTTGTTGATGCAGGAGGCAACCTTTAGCCCCTATACTACGTGATATAGTTTGAAATGGTAATTATTTAGAAAACGGCAGGTTATATATTAACCCAATATGGGCGAAGAAGAGCTACATCAATTGATCGGCGGCTGTATAAAGCAAGACAGAAAGAGTCAGAAAATGCTGTACAAAGCATTCTATGGCTTTGCTATGGGTATTTGCCTTCGGTATGCCGGTAACCGGGATGAAGCAGCGGATGTAATGAACCAGGGATTTTTTAAAGTATTTACCCATATTACCAAATATGATGCAAACAGGCCCTTTAAAGCCTGGCTCGGCAAAATAATGATGAATACCTCTATTGATTATTACCGCGCCAATTTAAAAATGGCTTATACCGATGATTTAGATAAAGCAGAAAACCTGAGTGATGGCGAATTGCCGGACAGGAAACTAAACTATGACGATTTACTCAGAATGATACAGCAACTGCCAAACGCTTACAGAACCGTGTTCAACCTTTTTGCAATTGAGGGTTATACACACGAAGAGATAGGTGTTATGCTGGATATCAATCCGGGCACATCCAAATCAAATTTACATAAGGCCAGGCAAAAACTGAAGGAAATGCTGCTGGCAGCAGATACAACAATTGCAACTAATACAAAATACAAAGGACTGGACTACTCTTCAATCGTAGCAATAAGCACTACCGAGGTGAGAAGTTTTTTTAATAATGGTATCCGGGGATGAAAACAGATAGAGAAAAGGAATTAGACGAACTATTCAGGAAGGGCTTAGAAGACCCTACCCGGAATGCTAATTTCCGTGAGGATGACTGGGATGCTATGGAGGCGCTGTTGGATCAGGATCAAAGGCGCGCCGGAATTATTTACTGGCTGCCTGTGGCAGGGGGCATAGCCGCTGCTTTATTATTGTTTTTAGGCTGGCTTTGGCTCAGGCCTAACGAGCAACCGGTAATAGTGAAAAGCAAACCGGTAAAGCAAGTACCACAACTAACGCAAGGCCAAAGCGGCAACGCAGTTACTTACGGGCAGCAATTGGCTTCCGGGATTTCAGCAGCAAAAAAATCAAGTAGCAGTACAAGCAACGCTGCCATACCAAAACAACCGGCCCATTCAACAACCGGCCAGTTGGCTAATGCTAACTTTGCGCGTAACCTTAGCTCCAAAACTAAGCCTCATCAAAAGTTAAATTTTGATGGTGTTGCTCATGGCCGTCAAAATTTGGGCAGCGCAAGTGAAAGCACAATTTCAAATAGTAACTTGCTTACGGCCAACCTGCCACCGGTTAATGTGGCTGATTTGGATGCGAATTTAGTGTCTACCGATATTTTTCCGTCAATGGGTAAATCTGTATTGGCCGCGCCCATCAATAGCAAAAAAATCAAGAGCAACAAAACAGGATTCAAACGTCCTAACCTGGCTATCACAGTTTTGGCTTCGCCCGATATAAACGGGGTAAATAGTTTTCAAAACAGCAAAGTGGGTACCAACGCCGGCTTAATGTTCTCTATCGGGATAAGCAAAAAATTCACTATCAGTACAGGCGCGGTATATGCCAAAAAACCGTATTTAACCAGTTTTGACAATTACCATTCCAATTATAAATTTAAAACCAACCCCGAAAACGTAACTGCCGACTGCCGCGTGCTGGATATACCGCTTAACTTAGATTACCAGCTTTATAGCAGAGCAAAAAATAAGTTCAGTATAGGTTCGGGGCTGTCGTCTTATATCATGCTGAGCGAAAAATACCATTATAACTATGAATATCCGGGTACTGTGGGCCCAACTGATTACAATATCATTAACCGCAACCAACATATTTTAGGAGTGCTTAACCTTAATGCTACTTACCAACGCCAGCTCAACTCAAAAATAAGTATCGGGGTTGAACCTTATCTTAAAATTCCGCTCACCAATATTGGTGCCAGCCAGGTAAAACTACAATCTACCGGAGTGGCCGTGGGCGTTACGTGGAACATCAATTCACCGCCAAAAAAATAATAAAATGAAGTACTTAAGTATACTATTACTTGCCTGGATAAGCACAATTAACCAGGCGGGACAGGACCTCTACGTCTGTAAAAATGCTAAAATCAGCCTGTATTCCAGCGCTCCGGTTGAGGATATTAAAGCCTCTACCACCTCGGGGGTATCGGTGTATAAGGTTTCTACCGGCGAGTTAAATTTCAGCGTACCGATCAGATCTTTTCAGTTTGAAAAATCTTTAATGCAAGAGCATTTTAACGGCGATTATATGGAGAGTGATAAATTCCCCAAGGCTTCCTTTAAAGGCAAGATACAGGAGCATGTTGATGTCAGCAAAGACGGAACCTTCCCTATTACCGTTACCGGCGATCTAACAGTTCACGGGGTTACGCAAAAAAGAACCATTCCTGGCAGCCTGACCATGAAGGATGGATTGATCAGCATGACGGCCGAATTCCAGGTAAAATGCGCCGACCACCATATCGAGATCCCACGTATTGTTTTTCACAACATTGCCGAAACTATAAAAATGAACGTGTCGGCCAGCTACACGCCCAATAAATAATCAAACCATTAGTCACTATGAAAAAATACCTTATCCTATCCTGTTTTTTACTCAGCTGCGCCGGCTTAATGGCACAAAAAGCCGATACCACAAAAAAAGCGGATAGCGGAACATCAACCGATTCACTATTAAATTCGTTAAACAGCGATACCAAGAAAGAACCCATCGCCATTTTTAAATCATCAAGGCTGGTTTTATCACAAACTACAGAAACCGTAAAAAAGAAAAATTTAAATTTCCTGGTCATTCACCGTTTTGGTGACTTTGCCGGTAGAGATGGCGGCGGACAAACTTATTTCGGTCTGGATGCCGTTGCCGATGTTTACCTGGGCTTTGAGTATGGTTTAACCGATAATTTAAACATCGACATTGGGCGCACTACCATTGGCGGCCTTGCCGATGGCGAAATAAAATATGCCATGATCCACCAAACCACCAATGGCGGCAGCCCGGTAGCCGTAACCCTGCTTGGTGAGGCCGGTATAAGGCCTTATGGCTACATTTCTTATAATACCTTTCGCGACAGGATCTCGTACCTGGCGCAGATCATGGTGGCTCACCAGTTCTCGCCTGGGTTTGATCTACAGATAACGCCAACTTATGTGAGTAATAATTCACAAACTACCCTGGCCCCGAGCCCGGAGTTGAGATACATGTCGATACTGGCCGCAGCCAGGATCAAGATATCCAAACCCATGGGCCTTATTATCGATTACGCTCACCCTTTTTCGTCATTCCGTAATACCGGAAACGGCTTTTACGATCCCTTAGGTATTGGCCTTGAAATTGAAACCGGTGGCCACGTATTCACCATGAATATTACCAATGCCAAGGCTATTGATGAGATTAATTATCTCAATGATACGCAATCAAATTTTTCAAAAGGACAATTCCGGCTGGGGTTCACCATTTCGAGAATATTTGATTTTAACCACAGACATAAGAGCACCGAAAAATAAACCCAAAAACTCATCGCCATGGAAAGAAATGAATTTTTATCAAAGTTAGGTATAGGCCTTGTTGCCGTATGTGCGGGCTGCGCTTTATCATCATGCGGCAGCGGTGCCAAAAACAATGACCCATCGCCGCAAAACAATCCACCGGCTACTGGCAGCGGGGCTATTTTTACTGCCAACCTGGGTACCGAACTATTAACGGTGGGGCAATCCAAAACATCCAATGGCATTATCCTCGTCCGTACGGCTACAGGCAATGCCACAAGCTCGTTTACTGCCGTACAGGTGGCCTGTACCCACCAGGGTACGGCTATTAACTACAATACAGCACAGGGTATTTTTATATGCCCAAATCACGGCAGCGAGTTTAGCACATCGGGCTCTGTATTATTAGGCCCGGCGGTTCAATCATTACAAAAATACACCATCAGTATTGCCGGCAATACCCTGACCGTTTCCGCATAATGACCCCAAATTTTATTCGGAATAGGGAAAATTTTTAAAGAAATCAGAAATTGCGAGGGTTCAGCTTAAGTAAATAGTCCTAACCTGGGTTGAGGATTATTTACTTTTTTATACTGTTTTGGATATACCACTCTAAAGTAAGTTCCTTGATATTCTCGTTAACCCTGGCAAAAACTTCTGTTTTATCTTCTTCCTTTAAATGCGACAATATCTCAACCTGGAGTTGCAATATCACATCCATTTTAGCACTATTTAAAGCCAGTTCCTTAATTACAATCGCACTGATGTTAAATTCTTCGGCGGCAGTTATATTTTCGTTTTCCATTAGTTTTTTTTATTGATAAGCAGATAAAGGGCGCCGTTGTTTTATTTTATTGCACGCGCATTCATTAATCGGCTATATTTATGGCTCAAGCTCAACACTTTTATTGGGACGGAGGAACAAAAATATGGATAAGCCGGTTATTCAAGTTAATCACCTGGAAAACATATGCTGGAATAATCCCGTTAGCGATTTAAAAGTCCATCAGTCAACCGATGTCTGGCGTCTTCGCGTCAGTTCGTATTTGGAAGATATAGCTGATCTATGGCTTATACTCCATCCCGCTGAGCAGCAAAGGGCCAATAGATACCGCCGCGAGCAAGACAAGCAAAGGTTTATCATAGCCCACGCCTATCTCAGGATATTGTTAGGAAAATACATGTGCATTAGCCCAAAGGATATTTTACTCGAAACCGGAGACAACGGAAAGCCCATAATGAAAAGCGTTGAAGAAAAAGTTTTACATTTCAATATCTCGCACTCAGGAGACTATGTTTTAATTGCCATAAGCGATAGTGAAACCGGTGTTGACGTGGAAAAAACAAATAAAGAGATGCATTTTGATGAGGTAATGGACATTAGTTTCAGTAAGGCCGAAATTGCATTTGTAAAAACATCGGGTAATCCTACCCTAAGCTTTTATCGCTTATGGACGCGTAAAGAAGCCTTATTGAAAGCAACAGCCCAGGGGATTGACGACCATTTAAAGTTTATCCCTGCCCTGAACGGCAGCCACAACGTTTCAAACGACATCATGGCATCGCCAAAAAATTGGCAGGTAAGCAGTTTTGTTGTTGATAAAGACTATACGGCAGCCGTTGCCTACAATAACTCAAACGTTAATTTTAATGAAATACTTACCTTATAATTAAGATTTAATCGGGCAGGTAAAAGTTTAAAAATATTAGAATATTGTTAAACTTTTAGCCCAAACATTGCGTATAACGCAAAAAACACGCCTGTGCAATTACATTATACAAACGAAATGCCGTTATGCAAACGGTGTAAAATCGAATTCGAATCCCGGGTAAGACGAGGTTTCCTTTTTAAAATTCTACTATTCTGGCTACCTGTTAAAAGATACCAATGTACTAAATGTCTTAAAAAATACTACGTGTTTTTTCCTCGCGCTAAAGATCAACAATCATCTACCGGAAAAGTTTAATTGACTTCGGCTTTTTACCCGTCCAATAGAAATACAAACAACTCCTTTGGCCCATGTGCACCTATAACTAATGTTTTTTCGATGTCTGCGGTTCGGCTGGGGCCAGTTATGTTAGACACCATGGAAGGCAGGGTATTACCGTACTTAGTTTTAAGAAGTTTAAATCCATCTTTAAGATCCATAACCAACTGAGATGTATAAGCTAATACGATATGTACATTGGGGTAGATGCTTAACCGGCGACCGGCCATACTGCCGTTAGATACCAGGATACTGCCGTTACGGGCAATCAAAGCTTCGCATAAAGTAAAACCCACGTCGGCTTGTTCAAAATCGCGGTCTGTTTCAAAAAAAGGGTATTCGTATTGTTTTAACATTTGCTGTAAAGGCGGCTCCCAGCAGTATATTTTTCGCCAGTTACGCTCTTCCGCAAGGTTTAAAAGGCTTTCGATAAACTGGATTTCATCTTCACAAAAAATAAACCTCCCAGCAACCGCGCTAAAGGCTTCGGCAAATACAACCTCCGGCATTTCGTCGGTTGATGGATATAAGGGCTGATCTTCCAGGTTAGGGTATGGATTATCTCTCCTTTCTAATAAAGCCTTTCTTATTTTTTTTAATAACCGCTCTTTGCTTGTCGTATTCTCCTTCATTTATATACCAACCTTCCAGTGTGCATAGGCACAAAAACAAAGATGAATAAAAATCGCCTAAAGAAGATTTATTAACATTAAAAAAATTAACTGTACAAAAAAGCCACGATGAAAATTCATCGTGGCCATAGCAAAAATTTATTTTTTAGGCTACTGGAGCATCACCGTTGATGTTATCCTTTGCCGGGTTAGTTAACGATTCTGGTATAGCGTTGTTATCAACACCTGGGTTCAATGCAGCTTCGCCATTAACAAACTTATCATACGTGGTACGCTCGTCGAACGGGCGCTTGCCTAATATCTCTTCCAGGTCCGACTGGAACAGAACCTCTTTCTCTAATAACTTGGCAGCTAATTTTTCAAGGCCTTCACGTTTAGCGTTCAATAACTCTTTTGTAGTAATGTAAACACTGTCTACTAATTTACGTACTTCGTTATCTATCATTTCGGCCGTTGTGTCAGAGTATGGCTTGTTAAACTGATATTCGCCCTGCGGATCGTAAAACGAAACATTACCTACATTACTGTTCATACCGTAAATCTTAGTCATGGCATAAGCAAGCTTGGTAATACGTTCCAAATCGCTTAAAGCGCCGGTTGATATTTTTCCAAACACAATATCTTCGGCAACACGGCCACCCATCGAAACACTCATCTCATCAAGCAATTGCTCGGTAGTGTATAAAAATTGTTCTTTAGGTAAATATTGTGCGTAACCTAATGCTGCAACCCCACGCGGCACGATAGATACCTTTACCAACGGATCGGCATGTTCTAAAAACCAGCCAGCAATAGCGTGTCCTGCTTCATGATAAGCAACGATACGTTTTTCTTCCGGAGAAATAATCTTGTTCTTCTTTTCTAAACCGCCAATAACACGGTCAATTGCATCCTGGAAATCCTGCATGTCAACAGCTTCCTTATCTTTACGGGCAGCTATTAATGCGGCCTCGTTGCACACATTAGCAATTTCGGCACCGGCAAAACCTGGGGTTTGGGCAGAAAGCTTTTTGGCATCCACTTCGGGCGACGTTTTCACGGGACCCAAATGCACCTTAAATATTTGTTCGCGACCAATTAAATCTGGTTTATCGATAGATATTTGTCTGTCAAAACGTCCGGGACGAAGCAATGCCGAATCCAGTACATCCGGACGGTTAGTAGCAGCAAGGATAATAATACCAGAGTCGGTACCAAAACCATCCATTTCAACCAGCAATTGGTTCAGGGTATTTTCGCGCTCATCGTTACCGCCAACCATATTGTTTTTACCACGGGCACGGCCAATGGCATCAATCTCATCAATAAAAATGATACAAGGCGCTTTATCCTTAGCTTGGCGGAACAGATCACGAACACGCGATGCACCCACCCCTACAAACATTTCCACAAAGTCTGAACCAGATAAGGAGAAGAAAGGCACCTGTGCTTCGCCGGCAACAGCTTTAGCCAACAAAGTTTTACCAGTACCTGGTGAGCCTACCAATAAAGCACCTTTAGGTATCTTACCACCCAGGTTAGTATATTTTTTGGGGTTCTTCAGGAAATCTACAATCTCCATTACCTCGTATTTGGCTTCTTCTAAACCGGCAACATCGTTAAAAGTTACCGATACCTGCGCCTCCTTATCAAACAGCGTAGCTTTTGATTTACCGATATTAAAGATTTGCCCGCCCGGCCCGCCGCCAGATCCGCCAGACATACGGCGCATAATGAATACCCACATACCTGCAAACAGTACTACCATAATTACGGTTTGTACCAACCAGCTGGACCAGATACTTTCGTGCGGTTCAAACGAAATAGAAGTTTTTTGATTATCGGGAAGGCCTGCTTCAGCATCATTTACCGATTTCTTCAAACTCTCGAAAGAAGCATCAGAAAATATGTACTGCGGGTTAGTTCCTCCGGAAAAGTTAAAAGTACCTTTATCCTGCAAATCATTGTATTCTGGTTTCTTTAAACTATCTTTTTTAATATAAACTTCGGCAAAAACAAGGTCGCCGCTTTTGTAGGCAACTAAATGGTCAACATCGTGCTGTTTAAGCATTTTGCCTTCAAAGCGCTGCCAGTTAATTAACTTGCCACCGCTTCCGCCTAAAACAACCGGTACTACCAATAAAGCCAGTACAACAACGGCATAAAGCCACATGATATTAAATTTTGGCGTTTTAGGGCTAATTTTCTTATTGGGATTTCTCCGGATGGAGGGTTTTTTATCAGATCTATTATCTTTCATTAGAGTTGTTTTTAACTGTAATGAAGCTATCGTGGGCACGATTTGTTTTTAAGCCACAATAGTTTCACCTATAGAAGCACATGTTATGTGTTATGTTATTTATACTGAAACCGTTATTTTGTTAAGCGCTTTTATAATATTTAATCTCGGCATCTCCCCACAAATCTTCCACACCATAATATTCGCGCTTATCTGTTCTAAAGATGTGGATTACGACATCAAAATAATCCAGCAGTATCCATTCTGCATGTTCCAATCCTTCTTTGTGCCTGGGTTCTTGCTTGGTTGCTTTATAAATCTCTTCTTCAACACTATTTGCAATCGCTTTAACCTGTGTGGTAGAGTCCGCATGGCATATCACAAAATAATCGGCTACCGAACTGTGTATGTTCCTAAGATCTAACCTGATGATTTCATTACCTTTTTTTTCCTGTATTCCATGTACAGCCAGTTCAGAAATGTAGGACGATTCGTTAATTGCTTTACTTTTTACCATCAAAAAGATTTAGTTTTGGACTATTAATTAATATTAATTTGACTTTGCAAAATAACACATTTTCAGGATTATTTGTTGGACAAAATTTGATCACTTTAACCGAAGTTGATTCAACTAACAATTTCCTTAAACAAGCATTGGCAAATTCCACGCCATTAACTGAAGGTACGGTCATTATGGCAGAAAGCCAATACGCCGGTCGCGGGCAGCAACAAAACCGCTGGCACAGCGAACCCGGAAAAAACCTAACTTTTAGTATATTACTTAAGCCCTCTTTTTTACCCCTCAATCAACAGTTCAATTTAAACGTAGCGGTAAGTGTTGGTATTATTAAAGTTCTGGAAAAAGTTTTGGGCCCTACAGCCAGGATAAAATGGCCCAATGATATTTATTATGGCGATTATAAACTGGGCGGTGTTTTAATTGAAAACATGGTTCAGGGCGGCCAGATAAAAAATGCTATAATAGGTATTGGATTAAACGTTAACCAGGATAGCTTTCACCCAGACGTATCGAATGCTACTTCCATTAGACATATTTTACAACGTGACTATGATTTAAAAGCTTTATTAGCAGAAATCTGTGGAAGTATAGAAGCAGCCTATTTAAGTTTGCGGGCACAAAACTTTGAACAATTAAAAACATACTATCTGCAAAAGTTATACTGGCTTGATGAGCTAAAATCGTTTAAAGCCAATGGAATCCGTTTTGACGGTACAATTAAAACGGTTGATGCCAACGGGCAGTTATGTATAAGTGTAGATGGCACTTTAAAGCATTACGATTTTAAAGAAATAGAATTTTTAAATAAATAGCCTTTAACTTACATGACAGTTATCCCACAAACGTGAACAATAGCTGCCCGTAGAAAAATTATTACGTTTTCTACAATAGAAGCACCAACGTTACCTGGAAAGCAATAGCACCACCCCGGCTTCCAGGCTTTAAAAAACGTTGAAAATGATATTAGGCATTTTGAAAAAATTCATCTAAAGCAACCAATGCATAAGGGGATGCAAAGGCAAAGTGTACGGCAAACCGGAATACACGACCTGAACCCCACAGTGCCTACAAGCCTGCCCAAGTGCGAGCCCCAATTTAAAAACTTCTAAAAAAATAATTTGGTGCTGCTTTGTTATGCCTTGATGATAAAATGAGCCGTTAAAAAAATGAACAATTTATATCTTCATATACTGGTAAAAAAATTACAACTTTGGGCGCAAAATGGAGCGAGTTCCAGGCATCTGAATTTAACTCGAATTTAAAGCCCGAGTATGTGCTTGTTAATAGTAAAAGGTAAGTATGATTACCGCCCCCAAAGCGTGAATGACGAACCTGTAAACAATGTTAAATTTTTAGAGGCCGGGAAAGCCGAATATCAAAAAAACAATGGCTCAAATTAAAAACATAGGTGTTTTTACTTCCGGAGGGGATGCACCGGGTATGAATGCTGCCATAAGGGCAGTTGTACGTACCGCATTATACTATGACCTTGAAGTAACCGGCATACGCCGCGGGTACGAAGGCATGATTAAGGGCGAAATGATCCCGATGGATCGTAAGTCTGTGTCAAACATTATACAGCGTGGGGGTACAATTTTGAAAACCGCCCGCAGTGATGAGTTCAGAACTCCCGAAGGACGGCAGATAGCATACAATCAGTTAAAGAAAAACGGTGTAGATGCACTGGTAGGCATAGGCGGCGACGGTACATTTACAGGCGCGCGTATTTTCGGCGAGGAGTTTGATATCCCGATTGTTGGTTTACCCGGCACCATTGATAATGATTTACAGGGAACTGACTTTACTATTGGCTACGACACTGCGATCAATACGGTAATTGACGCGGTTGACAAGATCAGGGATACGGCAGAATCACACGACAGGCTATTTATAGTTGAAGTAATGGGCCGCGACTCGGGCCTGATTGCCCTGCGTACAGGCATAGCCGCCGGAGCCGAAGCCATTTTAATTCCCGAAACCAAAACCAACGAAAACGCCTTGTTTGACAGGCTTGAACGTGGCCGAAAAGATAAATCATCGAAAATTGTAATTGTAGCCGAAGCAGAGGAAGCAGGTGGTGCGTTTGAAATTGCCCGGCAGGTGAGAGAGAAATATCCTAACTACGATACCCGGATATCGATATTGGGTCATATCCAGCGAGGCGGCCGCCCAAGTTGCATGGATAGGGTTTTGGCAAGCCGCGTAGGGGTAGCATCGGTGGAAGCCTTATTAGCAGGGCATCGCAATGAGTTGATAGGTGTGGTGAATAACGAAATTGCTTATACACCATTTGACCATGCCATTAAGCATCATAGTGATATCAATCCCAATTTATTAAAGATAGTAGAGATACTTTCGTTATAAATTTTTGCCCAGAGCATCTCGGTTTTCCATCTCTTGCTGGTATTTTACTTGTGCGGTAACGTCGGTAGCAACAATAATACGGCAAGAGGTGTTATTGTATTTAAATTCGTAACCGGTTATTTCGGCGTAAATGATCTCTCCGGCCTTATTTTGATGCCTCCAGATGCCACCGGTATTGTACCCATGCATGGTTCCCCTGGTAATCCCTTTCCGAAATAGATATTCATTAAATGCCGCCAGATCGAATTTGGGCCGCACGTCCCTGATGGTCATGGTTAGAAACTCCTCGTTACTGTAGCCATAATGCTCGGTTGCCGCCTTATTTACTTTTATAATTCGTAACGACGGCATCTCATAAATCCACATCGGGTTATGGCTGCCATCAAATAATATCCGAAAATCGCCAAGGGAATTGTTTAAATTATAATTTACGGTGTTCTGGTCGGTAACATCCTTAATTACCGATAATACGATCTCATCGTTAGTGTCGGTATCTAAAAAGCGGGTGCGTTTTTCAAATATCCATTTAATCTCATCATTCGTACTAACACGGTAATATATCTGCGCCCATTCATCAAGATCGGGTTCTGCCTCGCTTATTAAACGGCGGTCGTCGGCCAAAATCATATTTTGCCAAAGCTCTTTATCCGCGCTAAGTGCCTCTGCTGTAATTCCTAAATTCGATTGGATATTAGGGCTGATGAAAACATACTTTTGCGCGTTCTGGTTATATGCCCAGGCACAATCGTTTATAGCCGACAGTAGTTTTTTAAGCATTAGTGAGAGGTATACTTATTTCAAAAGTACCTAATTATGGTCATACAATAAAATATCTGCCTATAAAACAAGCTTTTAAAAAGATGTTTTTTATTAAAAGTATTTTATTAACTTTGCAGCCCCGCAGATAGAACTCCGGGAAATATGTTGAATACATAAAAAATTAAAAATGGCAACTAAAATCAGACTGCAAAGACACGGTAAAAAAGGAAAACCTTTTTATTATATCGTGGTGGCGGATTCCCGTGCTCCAAGAGACGGTCGTTTCATCGAGCGTTTAGGATCTTATAATCCTAACACAAACCCGGCAACTATTGACATTAATTTTGATAAAACTCTGCAATGGGTAAACACTGGCGCTCAGCCAACAGATACCTGCCGTGCAATTTTATCATACAAAGGTGTTTTATACAAAAAACACTTACAAGGTGGTATCGCTAAAGGCGCCTTAACCGAAGAGCAAGCTGAAGAAAAATTTGCTGCATGGCTTGATCAAAAGGATGGTAAAATCACTGGTAAAAAATCTTCGTTAACTACAGCTAAAGAAGAAGCTAAAAAAGCCGCTTTAATTGCTGAAGCCAAAAAGAAAGAAGATAAAGCTGCAGCTATCGCTGCTAAAAACGCACCTCCTGCTGTTGAAGAAGAAGCTCCTGCTACAGAAGAAGCAACTGAAGAAGGCGCAGAATAAATTATTGTTTTATTACCCATATTATAGCGAAGAATCGGTCAGATCTCTTCGCTATACTTTTTTAAAGCCAAAATATAAATGAAGATAGAAGAATGCTTCCGCATAGGCACCGTTACTAAAACCCGCGGACTAAAGGGTGAGTTGCAGGCTTTTATTGATTTTGATGTGCCCGAAAAGCTGAACTTTGATGCTTTGTTTATCGAATCGGCAGGCAGGCTTATACCCTATTTTGTGGAATCGTTTAAGATGCCTCAAAAAAACATTGCTTTTATTTACCTCGAAGATATTGATCATATCGATAAGGCATCGCCATTGGCAAAAAAAGATATTTACCTGCCCAATAAGCTTAAGCCAAAAAAGGATGAGAGTGATTTTGGACTGAGAGACCTGATGGGTTTTACAGCTATTGACGAGGATGAGGGTGAATTAGGCGAAATTATTGAGATACAAGAGCTCCCTCAGCAATTGATTGCCACCGTTGTTTATAAAGACCGCGAAGTACTGTTCCCATTAAGCGAAGGCATTATTACAGGGATAGATATTGTAAAGGAAATTGTTTACGTAGATCTGCCGGAAGGCTTATTGGATATTTATCTTGATTAATTAATTTGTCAAAAATACTTGACATAAGTAAAATTTGTTTTACATTTGGTAAAACAAATTTTACTTATCATGCAAACACAATTTTTATTTCCAAACCAGTACAGACGATTTGGTTATTGTTTATTAGTCATCGGGCTATTACTGGCTATCGCAGGCAATATTTACTCGAATATAATTACCGAATGGACGGTTGAGCAGATCCGTTTAGGCCGAAACATCAACTATGAAACATGTAATAATGATATCACCTTATTAACTATAATTACAGGCTTACTGTTAATCGGCTTTAGTAAAGAAAAAATTGAAGATGAACTGATTGCACAACTGCGGTTAGACTCCTTGCAGTGGGCTATTTACCTCAACTATATTATTTTAATAATCTGCGTGGTTTGTATCAATGGATTTAGTTTCTTTTCGGTAATGGTATATAATATGTTTACACCCCTGCTGTTCTTTATTTTGCGTTTCAGATTGAAAGTGATGATGAATAATCGCTTATTTAGAGTGGAAGGTGGTTTATGAAAAATTCACTTCGTATTGAACGCGCCATTAAAAATATAACCCAGGCTGAATTAGCCGATTTAATAGGTGTTTCGCGACAAACCATCAACACTATTGAAAGCAATAAATACGTACCTTCTACCGTACTGGCGCTTAAAATTGCCCGTGTGTTTGGAAAACCTGTGGAGGATATTTTTATATTAGAAGATACCGATTAGCTTATCTACTTACCATAAGCGCTCTATTCGCCATTCATCTCTTAACACCTTTAAAAAGTTATCTTTGTACATGCGTTTTGATATTATCACTGTTTTACCCGGTTTATTAGAGAGCCCCTTTGCCCACTCAATTTTACAACGTGCGCAGAAAAAGGGAATTGCCGAAATACACGTACATAATCTGCGCGACTATTCGAGCCAGAAACAAAAAAGTGTTGACGATTATCCCTACGGCGGCGGCAGCGGTATGGTAATGACTATTGAACCATTTGCCAAGTGTATTACAGCACTTAAGACCGAACGTGACTACGATGAGGTAATATTTATGTCGCCGGATGGTGAAACATTTAACCAGAAAATTGCCAACCAGCTATCTATCCAAACCAACGTAATTATTCTTTGCGGCCACTATAAAGGTATTGATCAGCGTATCCGCGATATTTTTGTTACCAGAGAAATATCCATCGGTGATTATGTATTATCCGGAGGTGAACTGCCTGCAGCCGTTTTGGTTGATGCGATTGTGCGGCTGATACCTGGTGTGTTAAGTGACGAAACATCGGCCCTATCAGATTCTTTCCAGGATGACATGCTCGATGCGCCGGTATACACCCGCCCCGCAGACTGGAACGGCCATAAAGTACCTGATATACTGTTAAGCGGCAATACGCCAGAGGTAGAAAAATGGCGCTTTGAACAGGCCCTTGAGCGTACCAGGCAAAGGCGGCCCGATCTTTTAAAATAAGATATCAAAACCAACTTTTCAACTTATAATAGTGCCCGCATATTGTTAATAAATTACAAATGTGGAAAATTTTAAATTAGGCTTTTTTAAACAAAAAAATATCCCTATACTTGCATTCCGATTTTTACGGGTTAAAAATCGACTTTAAGAGCTAAAAATCATGGATTTAGTAAAATTTGTTGAAGAACAATCAATAGAAAAAAAGGTATATCCAACTTTCAAATCAGGAGATACCATTAGTGTTCACTATAAAATCAGAGAAGGTAACAAGGAACGTATCCAGGTTTACCAAGGTGTTGTTATCCAACGTAACAGCAATGGCAATACAGAAACTTTTACCGTACGTAAAGTATCTAACGGCATTGGTGTTGAGCGTATCTTCCCGATCAACTCCCCAAACATTGATAAAATAGAGTTGAACAGCCAGGGTAAAGTACGTCGTGCTAAATTATACTACCTGCGCGAATTAACAGGTAAGGCTGCTCGTATCAAATCAAAAAGAGTTTAATTATCTTACATATTTAAAAAGCCTTCCTGTTTTTGCAGGGAGGTTTTTTTGTTTGTACGCTACTAAACGAAAGTATAATTTAGCAGCCAATTAAATTTGATTTGCTACGCAATGAATACCGCCTTTTTTAATAACATCATTTGGGGCAATAGCATTAAAAGTTATTTGCTTTTTGCTGGCATTCTGCTGCTCTGGCTATTTT